>NZ_JAHLKN010000005.1:0-56136 GCF_021498065.1 Mycetohabitans sp. B3
GACATCGACATCGACATCGACATCGACATCGACATCGACATCGACATCGACATCGACATCGACATCGACATCGACATCGACATCGACATCAGCCGCGGCGCCAAGCGGGCGCACCGGCATCTCGCCAACAGGGGCAGCACCAGATTCAGCGCTGCGATATCCGGCTCCTGCTTAAGTGTGCGAGCCGCTATTCGACGCCGCGTGCGCGATCCGCTTGAAAGTGCGTGACGAACGCGTTGAACGTTCCCGCTTCGATGGCATCGCGGATCTCCTGCATCAGGTTCAGGTAGTAATGCAGATTGTGGATCGTGTTCAGTTGCGCGCCGAGGATCTCACCGACGCGATGCAGGTGATGCAGATACGCGCGCGAAAAGTGGCGGCATGTATGGCAGGCGCAGCTTTCATCCAGCGGCCGCGTGTCGTTGCGGTGCATCGCGTTGCGGATCTTCAAGTCGCCGAACCGCGTGAACAGCCAGCCGTTGCGCGCGTTGCGTGTGGGCATCACGCAATCGAACATATCGACGCCGGCGGCCACACCGGCCACCAGGTCCTCCGGCGTGCCGACCCCCATCAGGTAGTGCGGCTTGTCGACCGGCAGCCTGGGGCCGATGTGCTGCAGTACGCGCAGCATGTCCTCCTTCGGTTCGCCGACTGACAGGCCACCGATCGCGTAGCCGTCAAAGCCGATATCCGACAGCCCCGCAAGCGATTCGTCGCGCAGTGCCTCGTACATGCCGCCCTGCACGATGCCGAACAGTGCGTTTGGATTGGCAAGGCGCCTAAATTCGTCGAGCGAGCGTTTAGCCCAGCGCAGCGACATCTGCATCGAACGTGCCGCGGCATCATGCGAGGTGGGCACGCCGTCGGTCGCGTACGGGGTGCACTCGTCGAATTGCATCACGATGTCGGAGTTCAGCACCTTTTGCACCTGCATTGACACCTCGGGCGACAGGAACAGCCGGTCGCCGTTGATCGGCGACGCGAACGTCACGCCGTCCTCGGTGATTTTGCGCAACTCGCCAAGCGAGAATACCTGGAAGCCGCCGGAGTCGGTCAGGATCGGCCGTTGCCAACCCATGAAGCGATGTAAGCCGCCATGCGCGGTGACCGTATCGAGTCCTGGACGCAGCCATAGATGGAACGTGTTGCCTAAGATGATCTGTGCGCGGATGTCCTCAAGCTCGCGTGGTGCCATGGCCTTGACCGTGCCATAGGTGCCGACCGGCATAAAGATCGGCGTGTCGATCGTGCCGTGGTTCAGCGTGAGTCGGCCGCGCCGTGCGAGGCCATCGGTGCGCAAGAGGTCGAATTTCAACATGATGGGTTCAGGTCGGGCGCGTGGGCGGTGCGCAATGATGGCGAGCGCGGGTGGCGATGTCGGGTCATGGCTGTGCAACGGACGCGGCCCGCGTGAGCAGCATCGCGTCGCCGTAGCTGAAAAAACGGTAGCGTTGCGCGATCGCGTGGCGGTACGCGCGGCGGATCGGCTCGACACCGGCGAATGCGGACACCAGCATCAGCAGCGTCGACTTCGGCAAATGAAAGTTCGTCACGAGCCGGTCGATGACGCGGAACTGGTAACCGGGCGTAATGAAGATATCCGTTTCGGCACGGATCGCACGCAGTTCACGGCCATCGCGCTCGGCATCGCGGGCTGCTGCTTCCAGTGCGCGCATCGACGTCGTGCCGACCGCGATCACCGAGCGTCCCGCAGCCCGCGTGGCCTCGATTGCTTCAACGAGCGCCGGCGGGATGTGGTACCACTCGCTGTGCATCTTGTGCTGCGCAATGTCGTCGGTGCGCACCGGCTGGAACGTGCCGGCGCCCACGTGCAGCGTCAACGTAGCACGGCGCACGCCGCGCGCATCCAGCGCAGCCAGCGTTGGCGCATCGAAGTGTAGGCCGGCGGTAGGCGCTGCGACCGCGCCTGGCGTCGTCGCGAACACGGTTTGATAGCGTGCCTCGTCGTACGTGTCGGGACTGTGCTCGATGTAGGGCGGTAGCGGCAACCGCCCATACCTGTCAATCAATTCGATGCAATCGTGCGGGAAATGCAGCGTATGAAATGGCTCGACGCGCTCGCCGACGCTCACGTCGAATGCGTCTGCGAGCCGGATTGTCGAACCCGGCGCGGGGCGTTTGCTTGCACGGATTTGCGCGAGTGCGGTGCGCGTACCGGTCACGCGCTCGATCAGCACTTCGACACGTCCGCCGCTCGCCTTGACCCCGTCGAAGCGGGCCTTGAGCACTTTCGTGTCGTTGAACACCAGCAGGTCACCGGGCTCAATGCAAGCCGGCAGTTCACCGAAACGGTGGTCCAGCAGTGCGCCGCTCGGCGTGACTTCGAGCAGGCGGCTCGCGCTGCGCTCGGGCAACGCATGTTGTGCGATCAGCTCCGGGGGCAGATCAAAATCGAAATCGGACAGCGTGTACATGAAATAGGACGGGCAGCGCAGCGGCACGCTCGCGCAACCGCGCTACCCTGATGCACAATGCAGGGCCGTGCCAATAAAATCGATATTGTACTTGCGATAGCCCAATGCCTTTGTCCCGTTATCCGCAGCCGGTGTTACCGCGATCAGGTGAACCCGATGCCGTGCCTGGCGATGCCGCCGCAGGCGGTGCCACCGTGCCCGGGCGCGCCGCCGGGCCGTCAGCACGCAAGCGCTCCCCGGCGGCCACGGGCGGCGACAAGGCCGCGGTCCAAGCCACTGCTGACACGGCTGCCCAAGCTGTCGGCCGTCCCGCCATTCGGCCCGCTGGCAACGATTTGGCTAAGCCCACCGACAAGGCTACGATGGAGCCTACCACCCAGGCCCTGGCTGAACCCGCTACCGACGCTTCGGCCAAGCCTGCTACCGAAGCTTCAGCCAAACCCGATGCCGATGCTCCAGCCAAGCCTGCTACCGATGCTCCAGCTAAGCCCGCTACTGAGACTGCAGTCAAACCCGCCGCCAACGCGGCGGCCAAGCCCGCCGGCAAGTCGGGTGGCAGGCCGAGCGATAAATTGGCTCGGCTGGGGCTGGCGCGTGACATCGACCTGGTGCTGCATTTGCCGATGCGCTACGAGGACGAGACGACGCTGACGCCGATCGGCAAACTGCTGCCGGGCATGACTGCGCAGGTCCAGGGTGAAGTGGTGGACAATGAAATCGCCTACCGACCACGCCGCCAGATGCTGGTACGGCTGCGCGACGAACATGGCGATGTGCTGATGCTGCGGTTTCTGAACTTCTGGGGCTCTCAGACCCGGCAACTCGCGCCTGGCGCGCGCTTGCGCGTGCGTGGCGACGTGCGGGGGGGCTTCTTCGGGATGGAGATGGTGCACCCGGCATACCGCGTGGTCGAAGACGACGCGCCGTTGCCTGACGCGTTGACGCCTGTGTACCCGAGTACGGCCGGCGTGTCGCAGGCGTATTTGCGCCGTGCGATCGACAGCGCGCTGCAACGCACACCCTTGCCGGAGTTGCTGCCGCCGCGGATCGCTGACGCGTTTCTGGCCCCGCTTGGGGTGCCGCCGCTGGCCGATGCGGTTCGCACGCTGCATCACCCGCGTGCGGATGCGGATGAGGCCGCACTAATGGACCGAACCCATCCGGCTTGGTTGCGAATCAAATTCGAGGAGTTACTCGCGCAGCAATTGTCGCTCAAACGCGCGCATGATGAGCGGCGCTTGCGCGCCGCTCCAGCGATGGCGCGTCGTCCCGCTGCCGATCGAGACGCGCTCGTCACGCGGTTGCATGCCGCACTGCCGTTCCAACTGACCGGCGCGCAGCAGCGGGCCAGCGAACAAATTGCGGTGGATCTGGCCGCGGCGCATCCGATGCAGCGGTTGCTGCAGGGGGACGTGGGCAGCGGCAAGACGGTGGTCGCCGCGCTGGCGGCGGCGCAGGCGATTGATGCCGGCTACCAGGCGGCGCTGATGGCTCCCACCGAGTTGCTGGCTGAACAACATGCGCGCAAACTGCGCGGCTGGCTCGAGCCGCTGGGTGTGCGCACTGCGTGGCTGGCCGGCAGCTTGAAGGCGCGCGACAAGCGCGCCGCACTGGAGGCGGCGTCCAGCGGCGACGCGCAGCTGGTGGTCGGCACGCATGCGATGATCCAGGAGGCGGTGAAATTCGCCCGGCTTGGTTTGGTGATCGTGGACGAGCAGCACCGCTTTGGCGTCGAGCAGCGGCTTGCATTGCGCGCGAAGGCGCAGGCCGAAGCCGCGGTGTCGGGGTTTCAGCCGCATCAATTGATGATGTCCGCGACGCCGATTCCGCGCACGCTCGCGATGACGTACTACGCAGACCTGGATGTGTCCACGATCGATGAGTTACCACCGGGGCGCACGCCGGTGCTGACCAAGCTGGTATCGGACGCGCGTCGCGATGAAGTGATTGCCCGCGTGCGCGAGGCCGCACTGGCTGGACGCCAGGTGTACTGGGTGTGCCCGTTGATCGAGGAGAGCGAGGCGCTGCAACTGCAGACTGCCGTGGACACCTATGAGACACTCGTCGCCGCGCTGCCGCAGCTGCAGGTGGGGCTGGTGCACGGTCGCCTGGCGGCAGCCGATAAGGCCGATGTGATGGCGCGCTTTACCCGCAATGAGATCCATTTGCTGGTAGCGACCACAGTGATCGAGGTCGGCGTTGACGTGCCTAATGCGTCGTTGATGGTGATCGAGCACGCGGAGCGCTTCGGCCTCGCGCAATTGCACCAATTACGCGGCCGGGTCGGCCGGGGCAGCCAGTCGTCGGTGTGCCTGCTAATGTACGCCAGCCCGCTGTCTTTGGCGGCGCGCGAACGACTGCGCACGATGCGTGAGACCACGGACGGTTTCGAGATCGCGCGCCGGGATCTGGAAATCCGTGGCCCCGGCGAATTCCTTGGCGCGCGGCAATCCGGCGCAGCGATGTTGCGCTTTGCAGACATCGAACAGGATGCTTGGCTAATCGAGCCGGCACGGCGCGCGGCCGAGCGGCTGCTGGGCGAGTATCCGCAGGCCGCCGCGGCACACTTGGCACGTTGGCTCGGCAGCCGCGAGCAGTACTTGAAGGCGTGAGGGTGAGAAGGCAGGTTTGCGACCATGCCGGCGAGGGGATAAAGGCCCTTGGCAAATGGGCCGGCAACGCGTATAAGAGAAAACTATCGAAAATATCGTCTCGATTAATCGACAATGACGCTCACCGAACTCAAGTACATCGTTGCCGTTGCCCGGGAACGCCATTTTGGCCGGGCGGCGGAGGCGTGTTTCGTCAGCCAGCCGACGTTGTCGGTTGCGATTAAGAAGCTCGAGGACGAACTGAACGTTCAGATCTTCGAGCGCGGTACCAGCGAGGTCAGCGTCACGCCGATCGGCGAGCAGATTGTCACCCAGGCGCAACGTGTGCTCGAGCAGACGCTTGCAATCAAGGAAATCGCCAAGCAGGGCA
This sequence comes from Mycetohabitans sp. B3, assembly GCF_021498065.1. NCBI lineage: Bacteria > Pseudomonadati > Pseudomonadota > Betaproteobacteria > Burkholderiales > Burkholderiaceae > Mycetohabitans > Mycetohabitans sp. B3. Next base: position 5,418 of record NZ_JAHLKN010000005.1, read on the forward strand.
AGGATCCGCTGGTCGGGCCGCTGCGGCTCGGCGTAATCTATACGATCGGCCCGTATTTGCTGCCGGCGCTGGTCAAGCAGATGATCGAGGCGGTGCCGCAGATGCCGCTGATGCTGCAGGAAAACTTCACGCTGAAGCTGATCGAACTGCTCAAGCAAGGCGAGATTGACGTCGCGATCATGGCGCTGCCGTTCTCGGAAACCGGCTTGATGGTCCGTGCGCTGTATGATGAACCGTTCGTGGTCGCGCTTCCTGCGGGGCACCCGTGGGAGCGGCGTAACGCGATCAATGCCGAGGACCTGAAGCAGGAAACGATGTTGCTGCTGGGCAGCGGCCACTGTTTCCGGGACCATGTGCTGGGCGTGTGCCCGGAGCTAATGCGCTTTTCGCAGAACGCGGACGGGATTCAGAAGACGTTCGAGGGCAGCTCGCTGGAGACGATCCGTCACATGGTGGCCAGCGGCGTGGGCATCACCGTGCTGCCGCGCACCTCGGTGCAGGAAGTACGCGCGCATGCGAGCGGCGTGGACAATGGCCTGCTTAGCTACGTGCCGTTCACCGAGCCGCAGCCGGACCGGCGCGTGGTGCTGGCATGGCGCAAAAGCTTCACGCGGATGCCGGCGATCGATGCGATTTGCGATGCGATCCGCGCATGCGAGCTACCCGGTACGCGCAAACTCGAATTGCCCGCCTCGGTCAACTGACTGTTTTTTCCACGGAGGCCATGATGTCACTTCACCCCACTCGTAACACGCTGCCCGAGGACATCCGCCGCCAATCGATCAGCTTGCTTGGACAGTCATTGATCACGGCAATCGATCTTCAGCGGCAGGCGAAGCAGGCGCATTGGAATGTCCAGGGGCCGCAATTCATCGCATTGCACTTGTTGTTCGACGAAGTCCACTCGGCAGCGGTCGAATGGGCGGACTTGAGCGCCGAACGACTGGTCGCGCTTGGCGGCACAGCGGATGGCCGCATTCAGCAGGTCGCCGGCCAGTCGCCACTGCCGCCGTATCCGCTCGAACTCAGGGACGGCAAGGACCACGTCCGGCAACTTGCCGATGCGTTGGCCAAGTACGGCCAGCAGGTCCACCAGGCGATCGCCGCAACGGCCGACGTCGGCGACCCGACATCGTCCGATCTGTTCACCGAAATTTCCCGCGGCGTGGATGAACACCTGTGGAAGCTCGAGGCGCATCACTACGGGTGATGGCCTGTACGCCGGTCTGCTGTCCGGGCGGCACGGCCTACGCGAAGCTGGGTGGCGCCGCTCCCGCGAAGCCACCCGGCGGGGGCGGGGCCCACGCAAAGCGGCGCAGCGCGACCAGCAGGCGGCAAACGACAAGCGGCAAGCGGCGGCCTACGCGCATTTTCACCTAGAATAACGGATCACGACGTTTCGATCCGAGTGCTGCATGATGTCCACGCTAACCTTGCGTTTGCCGTTGTATTTCCGTCTGCTGCGGCTGCACAGGCCGATCGGTAGCGTGCTGTTGCTGTGGCCGACGCTCAACGCGTTATGGGTAGCGGCAGACGGCCATCCCCCTGCCTATATCGTTGCGATCTTCGCGATTGGCACGGTTCTGATGCGCTCGGCCGGATGCGCGGTCAACGATTACGCAGACCGCGATTTCGACAAGCATGTGAAGCGCACGCAGGATCGACCTCTCACGTCGGGTCAGATTGCCCCGTGGGAAGCACTTACGGTAGCGGCCGTGCTTGCGCTGGTGTCGTTCCTGCTGATCCTGCCGCTGAACTCGCTGACCAAGTGGCTCTCTGTCGCGGCGCTGTTCGTGGCGGGCACGTATCCGTTTATGAAGCGCTTTTTCGCGATTCCGCAGGCCTACTTGGGCGTTGCGTTCGGCTTCGGGATCCCGATGGGGTTCGCCGCGATCCAGGGCCATGTGCCGCCGCTCGCGTGGCTGATGCTGCTGGCGAACGTGTTCTGGTCGCTCGCCTACGACACCGCCTACGCGATGGTGGACCGGGATGATGACATCAAAATTGGCATTCGCACGTCCGCATTGACGTTCGGCCGTTTCGACGTACTGGCCGTGATGCTGTGCTACGCAGCGATGCTGGGCATTTATGCGTGGATCGGCTATGCGCGGCACTGGTCCGTCGCGTACTGGGCTGGATGGGCGGGCGCACTCGGCTGTGCGGCGTACCACTACACGTTGATCCGTGACCGCGACCGGATGCGGTGCTTTGCGGCGTTCATGCACAACAACTGGCTTGGCGGTATCCTGTTCGCCGGTATCGCCGCGCACTATGCAAGCACGGGGCTCTGAGCGGGCGGCGCCGGCTCATTGTTTGCCGAACGCGTCGCCCATCTGGATCGCTCGAGTGTGGGCTGCCAACGCGCCGCGTACGATCGCTGCGCCGATGCCGTCGGCCTCGAAGGACTCGAGCGCGGCGGCCGTTGTGCCACCTTTTGAGGTCACGCGCTCGCGCAGCACGCTGGCGGACTCGCCTGACTGTGCGGCCAGTTGGGTGGCACCGGTGAACGTGGCGAGCGCCAGGGCGCGCGCCTGTTCATCGTCGAGTCCCAACTGGCGCGCGGCGCGCTGCAGGGCCTCGATGAAGTAGAACACGTAGGCCGGGCCGCTGCCGGAAATGGCCGTCACCGCATCGATTTTCGATTCATCGTCGCACCACACGATCTCGCCGACCGCGCGCAGCACCCGCTCGGCGAGCGCCCGGTCGGCATCATCGACACCGTGTAGTGCTGCCAGACCGGTTACGCCCATGCCAATCAGCGCTGGGGTATTGGGCATCGAGCGCACTACGCGCGGGTAGCCGTTGAGCCAATGCGAGATGTCCGCCGCGCGGATCCCGGCGGCAATGCTGATGATCAGCTGCGCACGCAGCCACGGCGCGAGCGATTCGACCACGGTTTTCATCACCTGGGGCTTGACCGCGATGACGATCGCATCGTAGTCGCCGAGCGAGGCGTCGGCAGCCTCGCCGGTCTGTATCGGCTGTTGCTGCGTCAAGCGCGCGCGCGCGTCGGCTGATGGGTCGATGGCGTACAGGTTGGCGCTTGGGATGCCACGCTTGAGCAGCCCGCCGATCAGGGCGGCGGCCATGTTGCCTGCGCCGATGAATGCGATTTTCATGGGGATTCCGTTTAGTGAGTGGGATAGGTTCGTGCGCCGAAAATCGCGGTGCCGACCCGCACGATCGTCGCGCCTTCGAGAATGGCCGCGTCCAGATCGGCCGACATGCCCATCGACAGTGTATCGAGGCCGAGGCCTTGCGCATTGACAGCATCGAATAGTTCGCGCAATCGCCGATGGGGCGCGCGCTGCGCGTGCAGTCCGGACACGGGCTCAGGGATCGACATCAGTCCGCGCAGCCGCAGCCGGGGCAGCGCCGCCACGTCGCGTGCCAGCGTGGCAACCTCATCGGGCGCGACGCCGCTCTTGGACGCCTCGCCGCTGACGTTGACTTGCACGCAGACATTGAGCGGCGGCAGGTGGGCGGGCCGTTGCTCGGACAGCCGATGCGCGATCTTGAGTCGGTCGACCGAATGCACCCAGTCGAACTGTTCAGCGACCGGCCGCGTCTTGTTCGACTGCAGTGGCCCGATGAAATGCCATTCGAGCGACGCACGCAATGGCTGCAGGGCGGCGATCTTGTCCAATGCCTCCTGCACATAGTTTTCACCGAACGCCTGCTGGCCCGCCGCGTGGGCAGCGCGTAGAGTGTCGGTTGGAAAGGTCTTGGACACGGCGAGCAATTGCACGCTCGCCGGATCGCGGCCGGCGGCTGCAGCCACCGCGGCAATACGTCGGCGGACTTCGTCCAGATGTTGCGCAATGAGGGAGGGCATGACGTGGAAGGGTTTAATCGGACAGCAGGCGATCGACGAGTTCGATCCAATGCGCGACCGGCGTCGACGTGCCGCTTTGCAGGTGCGCAATGCAGCCCACGTTTGCCGAGACGATCATCTGCGGCTCGAGTGCCGACAAGCGTTCGAGCTTCTGGTTGCGCAGCGTGTAGGAGAGCGCTGGCTGCAGCACTGAGTACGTGCCGGCCGAGCCGCAGCAAACGTGTGCGTCGGATGGCACACACACTTCCAGTCCAAGCGCCTGGAGCAGCCGCTCGACGCGCCCGGTGATTTTCTGCCCATGCTGCAGCGTGCATGGCGGGTGGTAAGCGACCGTATGGACGCCGCGCCGGCGTAGGCGGGACGCGAGTTCGGCTTCATAGCGGGGCAGCAGCTCGGCCAGGTCCTGTGCCAGGCTGGCCACGTGCGCCGCCTTGTGGGCGTACGCTGGATCGTCGCGCAGCAGGTGTGCGTATTCCTTGACCGTCACGCCGCATCCGGAGGCATTGATGACGATGGCCGCTGCGCCCTGCTCGATGTAGGGCCACCAGGCGTCGATGTTGCGGCGTGCGTCATCGAGCGCCTGTGCGTGGTACCCCAGGTGCAGCCGGATGGTACCGCAGCAGCCGGCGTCGCCGGCCACGACCGGTTCGATGCCGAGCGCGTCGAGCACGCGCGCGGTCGCTACGTTGATGTTGGGCATCATGCCGGGCTGCACGCAGCCGGTCAGCATTAGCATCTTGGTTGGGTGCCGCGCTGTTGGCCACGCGCGCGGACGTTGCCGTGGTGGCACTTTGTCGCGCAGCCGCTTGGGTAGCAGCGCACGCAAATGCTGTCCGAGCCGCATCGCCGGCGTGAACAGTGTCGCATTCGGCAGCAAGCTTGCCAGCAGGCGCCGTACGAGCCGCGAGCGCCAGCGGCGCGGCACCTTCTGCTCGATAAGCTTGCGCCCGATTTGCGCCAGTCGCCCGTACTGCACGCCGGACGGACAAGTCGTCTCGCAATTGCGGCACGTCAGACAGCGGTCCAGGTGCAACTGCGTGCTACGCGTGACCGGTGCGCCCTCAAGCATTTGCTTGATCAAATAGATGCGCCCGCGCGGGCCGTCCAACTCGTCGCCGAGGATTTGATAGGTGGGGCAGGTTGCCGTGCAGAAACCGCAGTGCACGCATTTGCGCAGGATGGCATTGGCCTCGTTGCCGTCCGGTGTATTGCGAATGAAGTCCGCGAGATTGGTCTGCATCGCAGCAGTCAGAAGTCCGGGTAGAGCCGGCCACGATTGAAGATGCGTGCCGGGTCGAATACCGCTTTCAGGCGGCGATGAATGTTCATCAGCGGCGAGGGCAGCGGGGTGAACACACCGACGTTACGATTGTAGCGCGAACCGCAGCGGAACAGCGTCGCATGGCCGCCGGCTTGCCGCGCCGCCATGCGCACCGTCTGCGCATCGGTATCGGTGACCCACCAGCGCTGCGCGCCGCCCCATTCCATCAACTGGGCACCGGGTAACTGTAGCGGTTCGGTGATCGATGGCAGCGACAGGCGCCATAGCGCCGCGTCGGCTGGAATCATCTGAAAGAACGCATCGGTCTGCTCGCGCAGTCCCATCCAGAAGCGCTCGGCCTCCACCGCGTCGACCACCTCGCCGCCGAGCCTGTTGCGCGCGCTCTTGAGCGCGCTGTCCGCACCGCCTAGGCGCAACGCCAGCGTGCCGTTACGCCATGCACTGGCGGTCAGCGGCAGCGGCCGGCCAGCCCAGTCGTTGAGCTTGCGTACCGCGTCGGTGCCGTTCATGTCGAACTTCAGCGTCAACTCCGCATTGGGGCGTGGCAGTACTTTCAACGACACGTCCAGCAGCAGGCCGAGCGTGCCGAGTGAGCCGGCCATCAGCCGCGCGATATCGTAGCCGGCGACATTCTTCATCACGCGACCGCCAAAGCGCAGCACGTCGCCGCGTCCGTTCATCACGGTCGTACCCAGCACGAAGTCGCGCGCCGCGCCCGCGCTGGCCCGGCGTGGGCCAGCCAGGCCGGCGGCGATGCAGCCGCCAATTGTCGCGCCACGACCGAAGTGCGGCGGCTCGAACGCGAGCATTTGACGATGCTCGACCAGTGCCGCCTCGATGTCGGCCAACGGCGTGCCGCAGTACGCGGTGATCACCAGTTCGGCCGGATCGTAGGCGATGATGCCGCTTGCTGCGCGCGTATCGAGCACTTCCCCCTCGATGTGCTGGCCATACCACGACTTGGTGCCGCCGCCGCGGATCTGCAGCGGCACGCCGCGCTCGCTGGCTTGCATGACCTGCGAGCGCAGGCTCGCGTAGGGATGCGTCATCTGCGTCATCGTGTCAGAACCTGGGCAACTCGGGATGCGGCAGCAGACCTCGATGGACCCGCATCCTGCCGTATTCGGCACAGCGCGCCCGCGTCGGGATGCCCTTGCCCGGATTGAGCAGCCCTGACGGGTCGAACGCGCGCTTGACCGCGAGGAACGCGTCGCGCTCCTGCGCACAGAACTGCACGCACATCGAATCGATCTTCGCGATGCCCACGCCATGCTCGCCGGTGATCGTGCCGCCGAACGCCACGCAGGCCTCCAGAATTTGTGTGCCGAAGGCCTCGGCGCGCCGCCACTCATCGGGATCGTTGCCGTTGAATAGGATCAGCGGATGCATGTTGCCGTCGCCCGCATGGAAGACGTTCATGCAGCGTAGCCCGTATTGCTTTTCCATTTCGGCGATGCGCGCGAGCAGTGGCCCGATTGCTCGCCGCGGCACGGTACCGTCCATGCAATAGTAGTCCGGCGAGATGCGCCCCGCGGCCGGAAATGCATTCTTGCACCCGGACCAGAACTTGAGCCGCTCCGTCTCCGAGCGCGAGATCTGGATCCGCGTCGCGCCGTACGCACGCAGCACCGCAGTCATGCGCACGATCTCATCGGCGACCTCCTCGGGTGTGCCGTCGGACTCGCACAGCAGGATGGCCTGCGCATCCAGGTCGTAGCCGGCCTGCACGAATTCCTCCACCGCGTGCGTGGCCGGCTTGTCCATCATGTCGAGGCCTGCAGGCACGATGCCGGCCGCGATGATCGCCGCGACCGCGTCGCCGCCCTTGACTACATCATCAAAGCTGGCCATGATGACCTGCGCCGCTTGCGGCTTCGGGAGCAGCCGGACCGTCACTTCCGTGACGACGGCAAACATGCCCTCGCTGCCAATCAGCACCGCCAGCAGGTCCAGCCCTGCACAATCCGGCCCCAGTGAGCCGAACTCGACCAGCTCGCCCTCCATCGTGACCGCGCGCACACGCAGCACGTTATGTACGGTCAAGCCGTATTTCAAGCCATGCACGCCACCCGCATTCTCGGCGACATTGCCTCCAATCGTGCAGGCGATCTGCGATGATGGATCAGGCGCGTAGTACAGCCCGTATGGCGCGGCCGCCTCCGAGATCGCCAGATTGCGTACACCCGGCTGGACCGTCGCGGTACGCGCGTAGGGATCAATGTTGACGATCTTTTTGAGGCGCGCGAGCGACAGCACGATGCCATCGCGCAGCGGCATTGCGCCACCGGACAGACCCGTGCCGGCGCCGCGCGGCACCACCGGTACGTCGAGCCGGTAGCATGTCTGCAGCACGTGCTGCACTTGCGATTCTGTCTCGGGCAGCACCACCGCGAGCGGCAGCCGTCGATACGCGGCAAGCCCGTCGCATTCGTACGGCGCCGTATCCTCGGCGCGATACAGCAGGCAATGCGTGGGCACAACTGTCATCAGCGCCTGAACCACTTCGCGTTGTCGTGCCGCGATAGCTTCTGGGGACGGTTCGACTGAAGCGTTCATGGCATGCTCCGCGCGACGTGTCTAGTGCGGTCCATGAAAGGCAAAGATCTTGCCAGGATTCATCAGATTGCGCGGATCGAGTGCATGCTTGATCGCTCGCATCGTGTCAACGGCATCCGCGCCATGCTCGTCGACGAGGAAACCCATCTTGTGCAGGCCGACGCCGTGCTCGCCGGTGCACGTGCCGCCAAAGCGCAGCGCGCGTGACACGAGCCGCTGGTTCAACTGCTCCGCCTCCTGAATCTCGGCCGGGCTAGCGGGGTCAATCAGCATCGCGACGTGGAAGTTGCCGTCGCCGACATGGCCTACGATTGGACACAGCAGTGACGATTGCTTCAGGTCTGCCTCTGTCTGTTCGATGCATTCAGCCAGCTGCGAAATCGGCACGCACACGTCAGTGGTCAGCGCACGGCAACCGGGGCGCAGCTGCAACATCGCAAAGTATGCGCTGTGTCGCGCGTTCCACAACCGACTGCGCTCTTCCGGACGAGTGGCCCATTCAAAGCCTTGCCCTCCATGTTGCGCGGCAATGTCCTGTACCGTCTGCGCCTGCTCACGCACGCCGGTCTCGCTGCCGTGGAACTCGAAGAACAGTGTTTGCGTCTGCGGCAATGTCAGGTTCGAGTGGCGGTTGATCGCACGGATCGCGAGCGCGTCGACGAATTCCACGCGCGCCACCGGCACGCCAAACTGGATCGTCTCGATCACGGTGCGCACAGCGTCGCCCATGCTTGGGAATGCGCACACGGCCGCGGAAATTGCTTCAGGCAACGGGTACAGGCGTACGGTGACGTCGGTGATCACGCCAAGCGTGCCTTCAGAGCCAACAAAGAGGCGTGTCAGATCGTAGCCCGCCGACGACTTGCGCGCGCGCGAGCCCGTGTGGATGATGCGTGCATCGGCCCGCACCACCGTCAAGCCCAGTACATTCTCGCACATCGTGCCGTAGCGGACCGCGTTCGTGCCCGAGGCGCGCGTGGCGGCCATGCCGCCGATGCTCGCGTCGGCGCCGGGGTCGATTGGGAAGAACAAGCCGGTGTCGCGCAACGCGTCATTGAGCGCCTTGCGCGACACGCCGGCTTGCACGGTGGCTGTCAGGTCGTGCGCGTCGATCGATAACACGCGGTTCATCTCGGACAGATCAATCGTCACACCGCCCTGCACCGCGAGCAGATGGCCTTCGAGCGACGAGCCGTTGCCATACGGAATCACCGGCACCTCGTACTGCGCGCACAGTGCGACAATGGCCGCGACCTCCTGCGTTGTGCGGGCGTAGACGACTGCATCCGGCCATTGCGGATCGAACATCGACTCGTCGCGCCCATGGTGCGCGCGTACGGCTTCGGCGACCGAGACGCGTTCGTCGAATGCGGCCTTGAGTGCCTCGAGCAGCGATGGGGGGAAGGGCTTGCGCACGGCGGCACGCGCAATCGAATGAGTCACGGGGCGGTCTCCTGAACGCATGGCATGCAAGCGGGTCAACTGAGTGGCTATTTTAAGCCAATGCGCATTGCCCAAGCCGCTTGCATCGCGAGGTGAGGCGCTGGACGAGACCGCGTGGCAGCATGCACGTCACTATAATGTGCGTCGGACGCGGCAAATTGCCCTCGAGCCGATTGTCAATCACAGGAGCCATGATGGGAAACCGCTTGAGCAAGATCGTCACGCGCACAGGTGACGACGGCACCACCGGCCTGGGGAACACGAGCCGCGTGGCCAAGGACGATACGCGCATCGCGGCGATCGGCGACGTAGACGAGCTGAACTCGTCGCTGGGCGTGCTGCTGGCCGAAACCTTGCCGGCCCGCGTACGGGAGATGCTCGTCGCGGTGCAGCACGATTTGTTTGACGTCGGTGCGCAGCTATGCATGCCGGGCGAGGTGATGATCGTGGACGAGCATGTCGCGCGGCTCGACGACTGGCTCGAGTACTTCAATGCGCAACTGCCACCGCTGCGCGAGTTCGTTCTGCCCGGCGGCTCGCGGCCGGCTGCATTGTCGCACCTGTGCCGTACCGTTTGCCGGCGAGCCGAGCGCACGATCGTCGCGCTCGGCCATGAACAAGCCGTTGATGCGGCGCTGCGGCAGTACGTGAACCGCCTGTCGGACCTGCTGTTCGTCCTGGCTCGCGTGCTGAATGGCGAGACGGGCCAGCCGGAGGTGCTGTGGCGGCATGAGCGGGCGTAAGGGGCCGCTCATGCCGGTGTCACGGCATGGTGCCGCCAGCCCATTGCGGCGCATGGCTATGTTCCGCTGTCCGTCAGTGGTCACCGCCGTCGATTGCATTGCGATGAATCGCCGTCGCCGGTCAGTGGTTATCTCCGGTCAATCGCCGTTGTCGCAGCGTTGCCGCCCGCTTCAATTGCCGCTGCCGCGTGCGATGCGCCGTTGCCGGACCGCTTTGGCTAGTCCTTCGAGCACCGTCACGCTATCATCCCAGCCGATGCAGGCGTCGGTGACACTCTGACCATAGGTCAGCTTGCAGCCGTCTTTCAAATCCTGGCGTCCCGCGACCAGATGGGACTCCACCATCACGCCGACAATGCGCTCGTCGCCGGCGGCGACTTGCCGAGCGATGTCTGCGCAGACCGGAATTTGGTTTTCGTGCTTCTTCTCGCTGTTCGCATGGCTTGCATCGATCATCAATCGCGCCGCCAGCCCCGACTTGCCGATCGCGGAGCACGCGGCATCGACGCTTGCTGCATCATAGTTCGGTGTCTTGCCGCCGCGCAGGATGAGGTGACAGTCCTCGTTGCCAGCGGTCGATACGATCGCCAAATGACCGCCCTTGGTCACCGACAGAAAATGGTGCGGCTGCGAAGCGGCCTTGATCGCGTCAACCGCGATTTTCACGTTGCCGTCGGTGCCGTTCTTGAAGCCGACCGGGCACGACAATCCGGAGGCCAGTTCCCGATGCACCTGCGATTCGGTGGTGCGTGCGCCGATTGCACCCCACGAGATCAAATCGGCGATGTATTGCGGGCTGATCATGTCGAGGTACTCCGTGCCGGCGGGCAGTCCGAGCGCGTTGATTTGCACTAGCAGTTCGCGCGCGGTACGTAATCCGTCGTTGATCTTGAAACTGTTGTCCATGTAGGGGTCGTTGATCAACCCCTTCCAGCCCACGGTCGTGCGCGGCTTATCGAAGTACACGCGCATCACGATTTCCAATTCGCCGGCAAAGCGCTTGCGTTGCTCCACCAGGCGCTGTGCGTACTCTAGTGCCGCACGCGTGTCGTGGATCGAGCACGGGCCAATCACGACGATGAGCCGGTCGTCCATGCCGTGCAGAATCCGATGCAGCGATTGGCGAGCGTTGAAGATCAGGCCAGCGACGCGCTCCTCGCAGGGAAACTCCCGCAGCAGGTGCGCGGGCGGCGTCAATTCCTTAAGCTCGCGGATTCGAACATCATCGGTGTTGTGCAGGGCCATCATTGTTCTCCGGTTCAACGGTACGCGCCTCGCGCGCGGTGTTCGGGGCCTGGCGCCTGGCGAAAAAAAACCGCCAGGCGAAGCCGGCGGTTTTTCGGGAATGTGGGGTAATTCGCTTATCCGTCACCCACCCTCTCGGTCCGCCAGCGGCCTGAGATGCCAAAAGAAATAAAAGTAAAACTTGGCGGACATCGCGAAATGCAAACGAATGGAAAGGTGGTGTCGGTTCCGACTATATCGACTTTATACTCTGGACGAGCCCCCGTTGGCAACAGAGGGCCGTCAACGACGACGCATAATTGCGTCATACCGTGCCACCCACCGTCATGCGGTCGATGCGCAGCGTTGGCTGCCCGACGCCGACCGGCACGCTCTGGCCTTCCTTGCCGCACACGCCCACGCCTGTGTCCAACGACATATCGTTGCCAATCATCGACACGTATTTGAGCGACTCCGGTCCGCTGCCCACCAGCGTCGCGCCCTTGATCGGATAGGCAATCTTGCCGTTCTCGATCATGTAGGCCTCGGAGGCTGAAAACACAAACTTGCCGTTCGTGATATCGACCTGTCCGCCGCCGAAATTGACCGCGTACAGGCCATGCTCGACCGACGCAATGATCTCGGCGGGATCTTTGTCGCCGCCCAACATGTAGGTGTTGGTCATGCGCGGCATCGGCAACGCGGCATACGATTCGCGCCGCGCGTTACCGGTCACCTTCATCTTCATCAGCCGCGCGTTTAGCGTGTCCTGTATGTAGCCGGTCAGGATGCCGTCCTCGATCAGCGTCGTGCATTGCGTGGGGTTGCCCTCGTCATCGATGTTCAGCGAGCCGCGCCGGTTCGCCAGCGTGCCGTCGTCAACCACCGTGACACCGTTGGCCGCGACCCGCTCGCCGATGCGTCCGGCGAACGCCGACGAGCCCTTGCGGTTGAAGTCGCCTTCCAACCCGTGGCCGATCGCCTCGTGCAGCAGCACGCCCGGCCAGCCCGGCCCGAGCACGACGGTCATCGTGCCGGCGGGCGCGGGGCGTGCCTCCAGGTTCACCAGCGCGGCATGCACCGCGTCGTCGACGTATCGCGTCAGCACTTCGTCGGTGAAGTAGCCATAGTCGTAGCGGCCTCCGCCACCGCCGGTGCCGATTTCGCGGCGCCCGTTCTGCTCGGCGATTACGGTGACCGACATGCGCACGAGCGGACGCACGTCGGCGGCCAGTGCTCCGTCGCTGCGTGCCACCAGTACGACGTCGTATTCGCCCGCCAGGCCCGCCATGACCTGGGTGATGCGTGGATCTTTCGCGCGAGCCATTTTTTCGACGCGCTCCAGCAGTGCCACTTTTGCATTCGCATCCAGCGAGTGCAGCGGATCGGCCGGCCGGTACAGGTCGCGGCCCGCGACGCCGTGCAACGCACCGGCCGCCCGCACGCGAACCTTTCCGCCACCCGCACGGGCGATCGCGCGGGTGGCCTGGGCGGCTTGTGCCAGCGCTTGCGGCGACAAGTCATCCGAGTACGCGAACGCGGTGCGCTCGCCGGCCACCGCGCGCACGCCCACGCCCTGGTCGATGCTGAAGCTGCCCGATTTGACGATGCCTTCCTCCAGGCTCCACGCTTCGCTGCGGGTTGTTTGGAAGTACAGGTCCGCGTAGTCAACGCGATGGGAGAAAATCTCGCCCAGCGTGCGCACCAGAATGGCCTCATCGAGCCCGTAGCGCGTGAGCAGCAGGTCCTTGGCGGTGGCGAGGTGGCAGAGGTTTGGTTCGATGATGTTCATGCGGGCTCGCCCGTTTGACTGGTAAATGGACAGAAATTGGCGTTGCGACGGCACGATTCAAGCCGCGGGCGACCCTGCTGGAAGCGGTGTGGGCCGCCGCCGCTTTGCGGGCAACGACGCTGCGGTGCGCTCATGCCAGCACCCGATGCCGATACGCTGGCAAGCTCTGCCGTACCTGCGTGATACGTCGGACATCGATCGTGCCCGCTACCACGCCGGCACCGTCCGCGCGCACTGCGACGACTTCGCCCCATGGGTCCACCAGCATGCTGTGGCCCCATGTACGGCGCCCGTTCTCGTGCTTGCCGCCCTGGGCCGCGGCCAGCACGTAGCATTGGTTCTCGACCGCGCGCGCACGCAGCAGCATCTCCCAGTGTGCGTGGCCAGTCGTGTATGTGAAGGCCGATGGCACGACGATGAGCGCGCAGTCGCCAAGCTTGCGATACAACTCCGGAAAGCGCAAGTCATAGCATACCGACAAGCCCACGCGGCCAAACGGTGCATCGAACGCGACGACGTCGGTGCCGGGCCGGATGGTGCGCGTCTCGTCAAACGACTCATCATCTTTTTCGAAGTTAAACAGATGGATCTTGTCGTAGCGGGCCACGGCCCGGCCTTGCGGGTCAAACACCAGCGTGGTGTTCATCACCCGCCCGGATTCTGGTGCCACGAGTGGCAGCGTGCCGCCGATGACCCACACGCGATGGCGCGCCGCGGCATCGGCGAGAAATTGCTGAATCGGGCCGTCGCCCGGCGTTTCCCGCACGGCCAGCTTGTCGGCGTCGCGGTGCCCCATGAAGCAGAAATACTCGGGCAGCAGCACGAGTTGCGCGCCGCCGGCGGCGGCTTCAGCGATTAACTCGCCGGCGGCCTGTAGATTCCGCGACACGTCCGGCGTGCTGACCATTTGCAGCGCCGCCAGCGCGAACGTGCTGGGCGCGGCACCGCTTGAGCGGAAAACGGAGTTGTTCATTGCCATGACACATAAGATTCAGGTCGGCCCATCTTACCGCGATCGCCCGGCACCTGCTCGACCTGCGGATGTGACCACGAGCCGGTGACCGCGTAGTGGCGTGCGAACGACTGCGAAATGGGGTCCGCCAAGACCAGGCCGGCGACGAAGGTACCCAGGCCGAGCAGCGGGTTGACCACGGCCGTGGCCAGTGCCGCGGTACCCACGCTCAGCGATGGCGCCACCGTCACCAGCAGGTCCTGCTGCTCGCGTCCAAGATCCGCGTTGCCTTGCATCGTGACCTTTGCGGATGTACTGCTCAGCGTGAAATCATCGGTCCTAGCAACGCCGTTGCGGATCGTGCCGGTAGCGGACACATTGTCAAACGGCAGTCCTTCGCCAAACAATGTGTTCAGATCCAACGTCGCCACGCGGGCGAGCGATTGCAAACTGAGCACGCCGAGCAGCCTGGCGGCGCCCGGATCGACCTTCAGGATCTGGCCATGCGACAGTCTGAGCGACAGGTTCCCGCTCAGTGTCGGATAATCGATGTGCGTCGGTCCGCCTCGCCAGCCAACGTTGCCTGATAGCGTGCCATTGCCGCCCTTGAGCGTGCGGGGCAGGCCGAGACGGTCGAGCAAGGCACCGCCGTCGGCGATATCGAGCTTGAAATCCAGCACAGTGCACAGCGGGTTATCGTCGCTGCTGCTGCCGTTGCTGCCGCTATCGTTGCTGTTGCTGTTGCTGTTGCTGTTGCTGTTGCTGTTGCTGTTGCCGCTGGCGCTAGTGCTGGCATTGGCATTGGAGCGGCGCGTCGTTCTCCAGTTCGCGGTTGCCGACAGCTTGGCTGCTGGGTTTGTCACATCCAGCTTGTCCAATTGCCAGACTGGCGCGCCGTTTTCGTCGATGCTGCGTGCATTGACTTCTAGCTTGCCCAAGTTGTGTCCGCGCACGGTAAGTTCGTTGACGATCAGGTCAATCGCCGGGACATGCTGCGCCGGCTCTTCGAGCGCGCGACTCACCAGTGTCGCCTCGTGGCTGTCCGGGATCACCAGTTTGGCTAGCCGCGCGTCAAGCTGCCCGTATGGGCTGCGCGGCGTCTTCGCGTGCCACGCGATATGGCCGGATACTTCGTCCGATGCAATATTCGCTTGCCATGCGCCCGGTGTTTGTGTCGCATCGACTACCACGTTTTCCCAGCGGCGGTTCAACAATGTCAACGTATCGAAGTGCAGGCCGACGCGGGTAGGCACGAGTGCCGCGACGCTGTCGGGCAGGCTGAGCGAGGTGGCCGTGTCCGGCGAACAAACCGATGGGCCGGCGCAAGCTGCAGTGGGGCACGAGGATGGCGCAGCGGCCACCGGCTCAGTTGATATGGCGTCGGCGGGGACCGACATGGCGCCGAGCAGCGCGCGCCACGCGTCTGCGTCGAAGTGCGCCACATCCACCGCCGCGGTCACGCCTTCACTGGGCAGCACCGCTTTCCGGTTCACGGCGATCGCGCCGCGCATGATGGCCAGCTTGTCGTGGTTGCCGCACCGCACCAGATAAATGGCATTGAGCGGACCGAGTCGCGCATCCAGCCGACTGATGCCTGTCGTGGGTCGTTCACCGGCAGCCGTCGGCCGCAGGCGCATCGAGAACGGCATCGGCGCGCCTGCCGGTTTCCTGAATGGCGCCGGCAGTTGCAGCGCCAGCCCGCTCAGATCCAAGGTGGCCGAGATGTCGGGCGGTTCGTTCTTGCGCGTGCGCATGGCCACCGAGTAAGGGGCGCCGCCCGACATGCGGGTGAGCAGCGTGGCCAGCGGCCCGGGCGGCACTGCAGTCCGGGCTGCATCGGCGAGCAGGTGGCCCGACACGTCGAAGCTGCTTGATTCATCCTGCTGGATCGCGCCGTCGGCGCGGATGTCGCCGCCGAGGAATTGGCCGGTGGCGCGCCTGAACGTCATCGTGTGTTCGGTGAAATCGACCTTGCCATGGATCTGCGTGATCGGCGGCAGCGCCGCGAGCCGCTTGCCGGGCACGAATGACACCGTATTGTCCGCTAGCGTAACCGAGCCGTTCACGCCGACATGTGGCTTATCCGGATGGCGCGCAATCGCCAGCCGCAGCGCCAGCGTCGCGTTGCCTTTAGCCTGCACGGTCTCGCCCAGATGGTCGGACAGTACCGCGAGCGAGCTGCGATTCACGTAGTCGAGCATGTCGGCCAGCGGGCCACTAGCCACGCCATTGATCGCCAGATCCGAGTTCAGCGTGCCCCAATCGTCGATGCGGCCGGTCAACTGCGTGAGGGCGACACGTTGGTAGCGTGCGCGCTGGATATCAAAGCGCAGCACGTTTTGGTCCATCCGGAACAGCCCGTCGATGCCGTCGAACGCGGGCCATACCTGCGGCGTGCCGTTGCTCATCCGCTT
This sequence comes from Mycetohabitans sp. B3, assembly GCF_021498065.1. Classification (NCBI taxonomy): domain Bacteria; kingdom Pseudomonadati; phylum Pseudomonadota; class Betaproteobacteria; order Burkholderiales; family Burkholderiaceae; genus Mycetohabitans; species Mycetohabitans sp. B3. The sequence goes on from NZ_JAHLKN010000005.1 coordinate 21,659, forward strand.
CGGCGGGTACGGTGTCGGATCGAATCCGCCGTCTCGAAACGGCGCAACGATCTTGAAGATGCCGGCTTGTGGGTCGTGCGTGTACGGGAACTCGGCCAGTTCGCCATGGATGGCGATCGTCGCATTGCGCGAGGTTCCGGCCGTCAATGCATGGTCCAGGTAGGCGCGGGTATGTTCGCCGACGCCGGTCGGCAGATAGCGCGCGAGGCGGGGCAGCGACAGCCGGTCGAACCTCGCCTCCATGTCGAGCTTGCCGCGTCCGTGGCCGGGATTCGAATAGATGCCGGTCGCGCTGGCGCGCACGTCCTCGTTATCGACGATGAATCGCGAGAGGTTGACGGTAACAGCCGGGCGGGCCGCGTCCGAGGCCAGCGGATGCGCGGTCCATGTCGCTTCGGCCGCGAACCGGTTGAACGTAAGTCGTGGATTGTCGAACGCCCCCGGGATCGTGACCGCGGCGTGGGGGGTATCGATCGCCGCGTGACCGCCGTTCTGGTCGGCGTCAATTTCGCCCCAGATGTTTTCCGCGCCGGGCAGGCCCACGTGCGGGTGGCCGCCCGGTGTAAGGCCGGGCGGCGGCTCCTGCGCGTTGACGCTGACACCCTCGAGTGCGGCCTTGACGCGATAGCGTACGATCGGCTCGCCGCCTTCGACGGCCGCCACGCTGGCGGCCTCGCGGGTTCGCGGCGCGCGGCGCTCGACCTGTATCGCGTAGTTTGTCAGCGTGCCGCGTGGGTCGAACCGGTCCAGTTCATTGAGCACGTGATGTGGCAGCGGCAACGTGCGCACGAACTGCGCGAGCAGCCCGAGATCGACCGTATCGCCGCTGATGCGAATCAATTGGCCACGGCCCAGCGTCGCACGGCGGAACTGGCCGTTGAATTCGCCGATGTTCAGCAGTCGGGTAATCGGCGTGCCGTCCGCGAGCGGGGGCTGCCCGCCGAGTTCGGCGCGCAGATTGCCCAGATTCAGCGTGTAATCGAGATTGCGCATGTCGTTGCGCTGCAGCGACCAGTCCAGTCCGATGCTGGGCACGTCCAGCCGCGGCAGCGTCGGGTCCATGCGCAGCCGCAACTCGGACCCGGACAATGCGCCGCGCGCACCGCTCCATTCACCGGCCGCAAAGTCGAACCACGCAGTCACGTCCAGCGTGCCGCTTTGCGCATCCAGGCGCGCATCCGTGTAGCGGGCCAGTTCGGGCAGCGCCATGTCGCTGCTCGACACAAACATCGTGCCAGTCCAACCCGCCGGCTCGGTGAGTGGCTTCAGTGGCGAATGACGCAAGCGTGCGCGCAAGTCGAGCGGCCCGCGCAGCAAGCGTCCGTCCGGCTGCGCCTGCACGCCGAGCCGGTGAATTAGGCCGCGGTTGTCGATGGCCACGTGGATGTCGCGTAACGTCAGCGTCGGCAAGCCGCGCTGCGCGTCGGTCCAGTGCAGGACGCCGCCGTGCAACGCGATGGCGCGCTGCGTCATCAGCCAGCGCAGGAACGCGCTATTGTCGTGCTGGCGTGGATCCACCTGCACGCCGGCAATCGTATAGGTGCCGTTGGGGTGCCGTTTGGCGAAGACCTCGGGTTGTTCCACTATCAGACTCGAGAGCACCGGCGCCAGACGCGGCAATGAGCGCCAAGACAGCGTTGCACTGGCGGCAGGCACCGCGAGCATGCGCTGGCCGTCCGGGTCCATGATCGTCAGTTGCTCGATGTCCAGCGTTGGCTGCAGCCCGCTCCAGCGCCCGATCAGCCGACCGATGTGCACGTGCGCGCGAAGCGTATCCGAGATCCGTTGCTCGATGCGCGGCCGCAGCGAATCCAACTGGGGAAAGATGATGTAGCGCAGACCGACGTACGTGGCCGCGGCGCCAAAGTACAGTGTGATGGCCAGGGTCGCGCAGAACGCGAGTACGCGGCGCAGCATCCGCTCAGTCGGCCCGTGCAGCCGTCCGCCCCCGGCTTTTGCGTTGCGCGCATCGTTCGGGTCGAGTGTTTCCTGGCGGTTGGGCATGCGAGGAGCGCGGAACGTATGATAGGGAGCGGCGGAAAAACCAAATGTAACATACGGCATGCGAGTCAAACCTACCGCCGCCAAGGGTTTCATTGCATATGCCGTACCAATGACACGATGACTGACATGCCGCCGCCAAGTTCCCCGCTTGCTTCCGACGCCGAACCGCTGTTGAGCGCCGTCTATTCTCGCTATGCCGTCCGGCAGTACGCGGCACGGCCTGAACTGGCTGCGCGGGTGCGTGAACTTGCGCGCGCGCCGCTGACGCGGCAATGGATCGAGCAGCGGCTCGCGCAACTGGGTGCGCCGCAGGACGAGCCCGTAGACGACAACGTGCTCAAGCGCGCACTGCGCCTGGTGCGCACCGAGCTATTCTGCGCGGTGATGGAGCGCGACCTGGCCGGGTTGGCCGATGTGTCGGAGGTGACCGGCGCGATGACGGATTTGGCCGAGGTGGCGATCCGCCGCGCCCTTGCCTCGATCAGTGCCGAGTTGCACGCGCTGTATGGCATGCCGCTGAACGCGCAGCGACAGCCGCAGACGCTCGGAGTGGTCGGCATGGGCAAGCTCGGCGGACGCGAGTTGAACGTGTCTTCGGACATCGACTTGATTTTCGTCTACGAGGACGACGGCGAAACCGAGGGCGGCTCCCGCGCGCCGATCTCAAACCAAGACTTCTTCACCCGAGTCGGGCGCCGGTTGATCGGTGCGCTGGCCGAGCATACCGCGCACGGATACGTGTTCCGCGTGGACATGCGGCTGCGTCCAAACGGCGATTCAGGTCCGCTTGTCTGCAGCATCGGCATGCTGGAGGAGTACTTCTATGTGCAGGGGCGCGAATGGGAACGCTATGCGTGGATCAAGGCACGGCTGGTGTCGGACGTGGGTAGCGACGCCGGCGCGCGACTGGCGGCGCAACTTGATGCACAGGTCAGGCCGTTCGTCTATCGCCGTTATCTCGATTTCGGCGTGATTGCGGCGATCCGGGCGCTGCATGTGCAGATCCGTCAGGAGGCCACCCGCCGCGCGTCGTCGCGCCGCGACAAGGCCGATGACATCAAGCTAGGTCGCGGCGGCATCCGCGAGATCGAGTTTACCGCGCAGGTCTTCCAATTGATCCGGGGCGGTCAAGACGCCGGGTTCCGTATCCGGCCGACGCTGGCGGTACTCGATCATGCCGCGGCGCGCGGCTTGATAGCGCGTGGCGCGGTTCAGCGACTCGCACAGGCGTATCAAATGCTGCGCTGCATCGAGCACCGGTTGCAATACGTGAACGACGCGCAAACCCATGCGATGCCTGTCGATGAAGGCGAGCGCACGCAACTGGCAGCATCACTCGGTTTTGCTGACTATCGGGCACTACTGGCTGTGCTGGAGCGCCACCGCGCGTTCGTCGGGCAGCAGTTTGACCAGATCTTCGCGGACAAGCGTGGCGACGCGGCGGCGCCGGCCGGCGCAGGCGATCAGGCGCTCGGCAAGATTGGCAGCACAGCGTGGGAGGAGACCGCCACATGGATTTGGAGCAGTGCACTCGCCGATGAGGCAGCCGACGATGAGTTGCGCACTCGGCTTGCATCGCTGGGGTTCAACGACCCGCCAGCCATCCTGTCGCGATTGCATGCGGTCTGGCAGTCTGCGCGCTACGCCGGCCTGCCGGAACGGCATCGGACGCGTTTCGACAAGCTCGTGCTGCGTGCATTGGAGGCGACGCCGACGCATTGCAATGAAAGGGCCGATGCGACGTTGCTGCGTTTTCTCGATCTGCTCGAAGCGGTCGCGCGGCGTGGCTCGTACCTGGCGTTGCTGGTTGAGTATCCGGCTGCGCTGGCACGCGTGTTCGCTGTGCTCGGCGAGTCGCGTTGGGCTGCCGGCTATCTGATTCGCCATCCGCAGGTGCTCGACGAGTTGCTCGACGACGAGGCGCTGGTGAGCCCGTTCGACTGGACCGAGTTCAAGCGGATGCTGCTCGCCCGGCTTGCTGATGCAGACGGCACTGAGCATCAGATGGATTTGCTGCGTCACGCGCACCAGGCTGAGGTGTTCCGGATCCTGCTGCTGGATCTCAGGGGTCATCTATCGGTCGAGCACATCAGCGACCGGTTGTCGGAACTGGCCGACGCGGTCCTGGATGTGACGCTGCAGACCGTATGGCCGCAGTTGGCTCGCCGTCATTGCGACGTGCCGCGCTTCTCAATCATTGCGTACGGCAAGCTCGGCGGTAAGGAGCTCGGTTATGCGTCAGACCTGGACCTCATCTTTCTGTACGACGATCCCGATGAGTGTGCCGCAGAGATCTACGCGCTGTTCGCGCGGCGGCTGATCACGTGGCTGACCATGTCCACTGGCGCCGGCACGCTGTTCGATGTGGACCTGAGGCTTAGGCCGAACGGCGAGGCCGGGCTGCTGGTCACGAGCCTCGCCGCCTTCCGACGGTACCAATTGCGCGAGGGGGATGCCGCCAACACCGCGTGGGTATGGGAGCATCAGGCGTTGTCGCGCGCGCGCTTCTGTGCCGGGGATGTGCGCATCGGCGCGCAGTTCGATGCGATTCGTGCCCAGGTGCTCGCTCAGCCGCGCGATGCGCGGGTGCTGGCCACGGAGATCGCCACGATGCGGCAAAAGGTGGCCGAAGGCCATCCCAATCCCACAGCGCTGTTCGATCTGAAGCACGATCGCGGCGGCATGGTGGACATCGAGTTCATCGTCCAGTACTGGGTGCTGCTGCATGCCGGCGCGCATCCCGTACTGCGGCGCAACACCGGTAACATCGCGTTGCTGCGTGATGCGGCCCGCATCGGGTTGATGTCCGAGACACAGGCGGAACAGGTCGGCGGCGCTTATCGGACCTATCGTAAGCTGCAGCATGCGCTGCGGCTCGATGGAATGGACAAGGCGCGCGTGCCGCCCGAGCGTGTGCAGGTCGAGCGCGACGCGGTCACGCGACTATGGGAGCAGGTCTTCGGTGCGTGAAGAGGCTTCAAGCGGCCAGCATTTCCTTCGCGTGCTTGCGCGTGGTGGCGGTAATCTCGACGCCTCCGAGCATGCGCGCGACTTCCTCGACGCGGCTCGCGCGATCCAGCGCGGTCACTTCGCTGCGCGCTGCGCCTTGCGCATCGGTGGACTTGGCCACGCTGAAGTGGTGCTCGCCGCGGGCGGCAACTTGCGGTAGGTGGGTCACGCATAACACTTGTCGGATCTGGCCGAGCTGGTGCAGCAGTCGTCCAACGACCTCCGCGACGGCGCCGCCGATGCCGCTATCGACCTCGTCGAAGATTAGTGTCGGCGTCGGGCTCGCGGTGCTCGCGATCACTGACAGCGCGAGGCTGATGCGTGCCAACTCACCGCCGGATGCCACCTTCGCCAGCGGCCGCAACGGCACGCCGGCGTGGCCGGCTACGCGGAACTCGACCTGCTCGAGCCCATGCTGGCCGCCTTCAGGCAAGGGCTCCAACGCGACCTCGAACCGCCCGCCAGCCATCGATAAGTCCTGCATCCCGGTGGTCACCGCGCTGCTCAGCGCCTTGGCCGCCTTGGCGCGGGCTTTGGATAGTTGCCCCGCAAGCGTCATGTAGGCTTGCTCCGCGCACGCCTGCGCGGCGCGCAACGCGTCGATGTCCGTCGCCGCATCCAGCGCTTGCAATTGGGCGCGCCGTGCCAGCAACTCGTCGGGCAGGGCATCCGGTTGCATCCTGAATTTGCGCGCAGTCGAATGCAGTGCATCGAGCCGGGCTTCGACCTGCGCGAGTCGCGCCGGGTCCAGCTCGAGCCGCTGCGCGTAGTGAGTCAGCGAGTAGGCCGCTTCCTGCAGTTGAATTTCGGCCGGCTCCAGCGCGGCCAATGCGTCGCCGAGCGCGCTGTCGATTTCGGCCAGGCCGCGCAGTTTCGCGATGATGGCACCCAGTTGCGTGATCATGGCGTCGTCCGATTCGGACAAGGCGCCTAGCGCCGCTTGCACACCGTCGATCAGGTTTGCCGCGTGCGACAGCCGGCGGTGCTCGGCGCTGATTTCATCCCATTCGCCGGATTGCGGCGCCAGCTTCTCAAGCTCTGACAATTGCCACACCAGCCGCTCGCGCTCGAGGTGCACCTCGCGCTCCCGCGCTTGCGCGGCCTGCACGGCCGTCGCCGCGTCGCGCCAGCCGCGCCACGCCCGCGCGACGTCCGCGGTCAGCGCCGTCAGGCCCGCGTGCGCATCGAATAGCGCGCGCTGCGCGTCGCCGCGCATCAGTAACTGGTGGGCGTGCTGGCCATGGATGTCCACCAGCATTTCGCCGATGTCCCGTAACTGGCCAAGCGTGGCGGCTGTGCCGTTGATGAATGCACGCGAGCGGCCGTTGGCGTCGATCACGCGGCGTAGCACCACGTGCCCGCTGCCGTCGTCAAACGCATGCTCGGCCAGCCACTGCGCGGCGCCCTCATGCGCGTCGAACTCAGCAGTGATGTCCGCACGGCTCTGGCCAGTGCGTACCACCGTCGCGTCGGCTCGCGCGCCCAGTGCCAGCGCCAACGCGTCGATCAAGATGGATTTGCCGGCGCCGGTTTCGCCGGAAAAAACGGTAAAGCCACGCTCGAACTCGATGTCGAGCGAGGCGACGATGACAAAGTCCCGGATCGACAGATGACGCAGCATAGGCGAACGAAAGCGGTCGTCGTGAAAGGCGGATTGGGTGGGTTTGCAATGATTGAGCCGGCGTGCAGCGGTGACTGGCACCGGCTCAGCCGGGCTCGTCCTCGCCAAGCGACGAGTGCTCATTCCAGTGCAATTTCTTGCGCAAGGTTCGGTAATAACTGTAGCCGACCGGATGGAGGAACGGCACCGTGTGCCTGGAGCGCCGCACCTCGATCGTATCCTCGAGTTGCAACGCGGTGAACGACTGCATGTCGAAATTCACGTTGACGTCGCGCCCGCCGATGATCTGGATCGCGATCCGGCACGTGTCGGGCAGCACGATCGGCCGGTTCGACAATGCGTGTGGCGCGATCGGCACCAGCACGATCCCTTGCAATTGCGGATGCAGTAACGGACCGTTGGACGAGAGCGCGTACGCGGTGGAACCGGTTGGCGTGGCGACGATCAGCCCGTCTGAGCGCTGGTCCGACATGAAGTTGCCATCGACCAACACGCGTAACTCTGCCATCCCGGAGAAGCCGCTGCGGTTCACGACGACGTCGTTAAACGCCAGCGCGTGGTAGATTGGCTCGCCAGTGCGCATGATACGGGCCTCCAACAATGAGCGCTCCTCGCGCTCATGGCTGCCCGACAGCATTTGCGGTACCAACCGGTTCATGTCGGCGATGGCGATATCGGTGATGAAGCCAAGCCGGCCGTGGTTGACACCGATGAGCGGGGTGCGGTATGGCGCGAGTTGTCGGCCGATGCCCAGCATTGTGCCGTCGCCGCCGAGCACGACGGCGACGTCGGCGCGCGTGCCGATCTCGGCCGGCGTGAGCGCCGGATAGGCGTGCAGCCCGTTTTCGCGCGCCGTGTCGGCTTCGAACACGATCTGAAACCCGCGTTGCGTTAGGCAGCCGGCGAGCGCGGCAAGCGGCTCGCCGATGCCAGGCGTGTTGTTGCGGCCGATCAGCGCAACAGTTTTGAATTGGCCCATTTCCATGCCCGCATTACACCATAGGTGTCTGGCAAACTGTATGCTTTCGTGGTTCGGGTCGCACGTGCGTGTCGGATCGATGCCGACCCTCGCTGCGTGCAAGATTTACGCTAGAATTTTCACTATGCTAGATCCTCGTGCCCAGACCCTGCTTAAGACGCTGATCGAACGGTATATCGCCGAAGGTCAGCCGGTCGGTTCGCGCACGTTGTCCAAGTATTCGGGCCTCGAACTGAGCCCGGCGACGATCCGCAATGTGATGTCCGACCTCGAGGAGCTAGGACTTGTCGCCAGTCCTCATACGTCGGCCGGGCGGATTCCGACGCCACGCGGCTACCGGTTGTTCGTCGACACGATGCTGACCGTGCAGCCCGACGCCCAGGAAGCCGAGGTCAAGCTCGCGGTGCAGGACAAGCTCAAGCCGGGCGAGACGCAGAAGGTCGTCGCGGCAGCGGCCAGCGTGCTGTCCAACCTGTCGCAGTTCGCCGGCGTTGTGCTCACGCCGCGGCGCAGCCACGTGTTCAAACAAATCGAGTTCATGCGGCTGTCCGACAAGCGGATTTTGCTGATCATCGTCACCCCCGAAGGTGACGTGCAAAACCGGATCATGGCGACCCAGCGCGACTATTCGCCGTCGCAGCTGACCGAGGCCTCCAACTATATCAACACGCATTATGCGGGCCTGTCGTTCGACGATGTGCGACGCCGACTGCGCGAGGAAATCGACGCGCTGCGCGGCGACATGATGCAGCTGATGCAGGCCGCTGTCACCGCCAGCACGGAAACCGACGACGAATCCGACAACGTCCTGATCTCGGGTGAGCGGAACCTGCTCGAAGTGGTTGATCTGTCGTCCGACATGGCGCGCCTGCGCAAGCTGTTCGATGTCTTCGACCAGAAGACTAGCCTGCTACAGTTGCTCGACGTATCGAGCCATGCGCAGGGCGTGCAGATTTTCATCGGTGGAGAATCCACGCTCGTGCCGATCGAGGAAATGAGCGTTGTGACCGCCCCGTATGAAGTCGATGGCAAGATCGTTGGCACGCTCGGCGTGATCGGTCCGACCCGCATGGCGTACAACCGCGTGATTCCGATCGTGGACATCACCGCCCGGCTGCTGTCGTTCGCGTTGTCTCAGCATTGACGCGAGCCTGCGGCTCCAGCCTGAGCCGATTCGTCGTGGCGCGCCACTATCCGGATGGCCAGCCGGCGCGCCACGGCGCCAAGCGCTGAGCGGCCGTTATAATCGGATAACAAGTGCACCATTGCGGTGCTCAACGGATCCTCTCATGCATTTTGATCTTGAGCTGCCCTCGCAGCCGAGCGCATCGCACCGGGTCGGCGTGCTGCTGATCAACCTCGGCACCCCCGCTGCACCGACGCCGCGCGCGGTGCGGCGCTACTTGGCCGAGTTCTTGTCCGACCCACGCGTCGTTGAGATCCCCGCGCCGCTGTGGCAGATTGTGCTGCGCGCGCTGATCTTGCCGTTGCGCGGCCGCGCGTCGGCGCGCAAGTACGCGGCGATCTGGGACGCGGAGGGCTCGCCGCTGCGCGTGCACACCGAGCGGCAGGTCGACGGCCTGAGGCAGTGGCTGGCGGCAGGCCGGTGTTCCGTGCTCGTCGACTATGCAATGCGCTATGGCACACCCAGCATCGGCAATGTGCTGAATCAACTCAAGCGCGCCGGCGCTGAGCGGGTGCTATTGGTGCCGCTGTATCCTCAGTATTCGGCCTCGACCAGCGCCAGCGCATTCGATGCAGCGTTCTCCGCGCTGGCGCGTATGCGCAACCAACTGGAGATCCGCACGATCAAGCATTATGCGGACCATCCCGCCTATATCGAGGCGCTGGCGTCTCAAGTGCTGCACTATTGGCAGCAGCACGGCCGACCTGATTTCACGGCCGGCGATCGGCTGTTGTTGAGCTTTCATGGCGTGCCTAAGCGCACGTTGGATTTGGGCGATCCCTATGCCGAGCAATGCCGGCAAACCGCGACGTTGCTGGCCCACGCGCTCGGGTTGACCGAGGTCGAATGCCGGCTCACGTTCCAGTCGCGGTTCGGACGCGCGCAATGGCTGCAACCTTATACCGCACCGACGCTGCAGGAGTTGGGCGCGGCCGGAGCCGGTCGGGTTGACGTGTTCTGCCCGGGCTTCACGTCTGATTGCCTCGAAACGCTCGAGGAAATCGGCATCGAGGGTCGTGATACGTTCTTGCGGGCGGGGGGGCGCGAGTTCCATCGGATCCCGTGTGTCAACGATGCGCAACCGTGGATCCGCGCGCTGGCCGAGATCGTCGTCACCCATCTGCAAGGGTGGCCGATTGCTACGCCGCAACAGAGCACGGCAGCGACGATATCTGCGTGAGTTCGCCAATGAATTTGAAGATCTTAACCGGTCCTCACGCGCGGCTGCGCATCGACAAGTGGCTGTGGGCGGCGCGGTTTTTTAAGACCCGTTCACTGGCGGCCGAGGCGCTTGGCAAGGGCCGGGTGCGCATCGGCGGCGAGTCGGTGAAGGCGGCCAAGGAGGTGCGCGTCGGCGACATTGTGCAAATCGACATCGAGCGCATCGTATGGGAAGTGCAGGTGCGGGGCGTATGTGATGTGCGTGGTCCGGCGGCGATCGCGCAGACGCTATACGAGGAGACGCCGGCCGGCAACGCGCGGCGGCTGGCCGAGTTGGAGCGGCGCAGGACTTTTCGGGAGCCTGCTGCGACACTTCACGGGCGGCCAACGAAGCGCGATCGGCGCATCATTGACAAATTGTCCGGTGCGGATTGAATAGCGACTCGAGCGTCGCGTGGACGCCGCCGTACTCAGTCGTGGATTCGGTGACGGCCCCGGATAGGCAAATGGCGGTCGTTCCCGCGATCAATACCACGGCGACCACCCCAATGGCAAAAGTCAGTTTCATGGCACGGGCGGAAACGGGCATTTGGCTGGGCGGTGGGAGCGCCGTTGACGCAATCAGGGGACACGCGTCTTAAAGCGCCTCATAACGAAGTGTAGGTCAGCGTTGGCGGGCGCTCAATCTATTTGCGGTGCAACATACGGGAAATCGTGTAACGGTAGATTGCAATGCCAGACGGCGCCGCGCCGTGACTTTTTGCGGCGAGCTATTGAAAAGGCCTGCGTTGACCCCATGTCGATTGCGCAACTACGGTTTCCCGCGCTCCGGCGCCTGTCGGGCCGGCCGGACGCGGGAATAGCCGAATCGAACCATTGACTGAAATTGACCACGGCCATCATGGAAGAGAAGCAAGCAAGCCAGAATTGCCCCGCATCGGATACCGAACCCGCCGGCAACGGCACGCAAACGGCGCAGGACGCACAGGTGCAACCGGCCGAGGCTCAGCGCGAGGACGCCGCGGCGGCACAGCCGGGCGCCGACAATGGGCAATTCGGCGAGGCCGATGCCGCCGCCGAGGCCAAGGCGCTCGAGCAAGCGCATGCCAAGATCGCCGAACTGCACGAGAGTTTCCTGCGCGCCTGCGCGGAGACGGAGAACGTGCGGCGGCGCGCGCAGGACGACGTTGCCAAGGCGCACAAGTTCGCGATCGAGAGTTTCGCCGAGCACCTGCTGCCGGTCGTCGACAGCCTGGAGGCTGCACTGGCGGACAACGCCGGCGACTTGGCGAAGGTGCGTGAGGGTGTCGAACTGACGTTACGTCAATTGTCGAGCGCTTTGGAGAAGGGACGCGTTGTGCAGATCAATCCGGTCGGCGAGAAATTCGATCCACACCGGCACCAGGCGATTTCGATGGTGCCGGCCGAGCAGGAGGCCAACACGGTCGTCAGCGTGTTGCAAAAAGGCTACGTGATCGCCGACCGCGTGTTGCGCCCGGCGCTGGTCACCGTGGCCGCGCCCAAGTGAGTGCGGCTGGCGTCTCGCCTCGGCAAAGCCCGCGTGCATGCCAGGGTATTGAAATCAGCACTGTTGCACCCACGTTGTGGGCAGACGTGAATGGATGACCGCGCGCTGCGTGGGTCTGCTAGATCAAAGCCAGGAGATTAGTAAAAATGGGCAAGATTATCGGGATCGACCTCGGTACCACGAATTCGTGCGTGGCGCTGATGGAAGGCAACCAGGTGCGGGTGATCGAGAATTCGGAAGGCGCTCGCACGACGCCTTCGATTATCGCGTATATGGACGATAGCGAGATTTTGGTCGGCGCGCCGGCTAAGCGCCAGTCCGTGACGAATCCGAAGAACACGCTATTCGCTGTCAAGCGGCTGATTGGCCGTCGCTTTGAAGAGAAGGAAGTGCAGAAGGACATTGGCTTGATGCCTTACCAGATCATCAAGGCGGACAATGGCGACGCGTGGGTACAGGTGCGCGACAAGAAGCTCGCGCCGCCGCAGATTTCCGCCGAAGTGCTGCGTAAGATGAAGAAAACGGCCGAGGATTACCTTGGCGAGCCGGTGACCGAAGCAGTGATCACCGTGCCGGCGTACTTCAACGACAGCCAGCGGCAAGCCACGAAGGATGCAGGCCGCATCGCCGGCCTGGACGTGAAGCGGATCATCAACGAGCCGACCGCCGCGGCGCTTGCCTTCGGACTGGACAAAACCGAGAAGGGAGATCGCAAGATCGCGGTCTATGACCTGGGCGGTGGCACGTTTGATATCTCGATCATCGAGATCGCCGACGTGGACGGCGAAATGCAGTTCGAGGTGTTGTCGACCAACGGCGACACGTTCCTCGGTGGCGAGGACTTCGACCAGCGGATCATCGACTACATCATCGGTGAATTCAAGAAGGAGCAGGGCGTTGACCTGTCCAAGGATGTGCTCGCGCTGCAACGGCTGAAGGAAGCGGCCGAGAAGGCCAAGATCGAGTTGTCGAGCTCGGCACAAACCGAGATCAACCTACCGTACATCACGGCGGACGCATCCGGCCCGAAGCACTTGAATTTGAAGATCACCCGCGCGAAGCTGGAGGCGCTGGTCGAGGAGCTGATCGAGCGCACGATCGAGCCGTGCCGCACCGCGATCAAGGACGCGGGCGTGAAGGTGAGTGACATCGATGACGTGATCCTAGTGGGCGGCATGACACGGATGCCGAAGGTGCAGGACAAAGTCAAGGCGTTCTTCGGCAAGGAGCCGCGTCGCGACGTGAACCCGGACGAGGCGGTCGCGGTGGGTGCGGCGATCCAGGGCCAGGTGCTCTCCGGCGACCGCAAGGATGTGCTGCTGCTGGATGTGACACCGCTGTCGCTGGGCATCGAGACGCTTGGCGGCGTGATGACGAAGATGATCAACAAAAACACGACGATCCCGACCAAGCACACGCAGGTGTACTCGACGGCCGACGACAACCAGTCGGCGGTGACGATCAAGGTGTTCCAGGGTGAGCGTGAGATGGCGGCCGGCAATAAGCTGCTGGGCGAATTCAACCTGGAAGGCATCCCGCCCGCACCGCGCGGCGTGCCGCAGATCGAAGTGACGTTCGACATTGACGCGAACGGCATCCTGCACGTGCATGCGCGTGACAAGGGCACGGGCAAGGAGAACAAGATCACGATCAAGGCGAATTCGGGCCTGTCCGAGGCTGAGATCGAGAAAATGGTGAAGGATGCTGAGGCGAACGCTGAGGAGGATCATCGCCTACGCGAGCTAGCCGACGTGCGTAACCAAGGTGACGCGCTGGTGCACAGCACGAAGAAGGCGCTGTCCGACTACGGCGACAAGATTGACGCGAGCGAGAAGAGCTCGATCGAGGCTGCGCTCAAGGAACTGGAGGAAGCGCTGAAGAGCGCGTCCGACAAGGCGCAGGTCGAGGCGAAGATCGAAGCGCTGTCGAAGGTGTCGCAAAAACTCGGTGAGAAGATGTACGCCGACATGCAGGCCCAGGCGGGCGCGGCCGGGGCATCGGCCGGGGACGGCGCGTCGTCCGCTGCACCGTCCGGCAAGGCCGAGGACGACGTCGTCGACGCCGACTTCAAGGAAGTGAAGAAGGACTGAGCGAAGCGGCGGTGGCAGCCGGTGCGCGGTGCGCGATGCGTGCCGCGTCCACCGGGCCGGCCATTTGTGTGCCATCGTGCACCGTAGCACGGTGGCGAAGGCAGAGCGCCTGGCGGGCTTAGCGGCTCTCCGGGCCCATTTTGTTTGATGGCATTGACTCGATATGGCCAAACGAGACTACTACGACGTGCTGGGTGTCGCCAAGAATGCGTCCGATGACGATATCAAGAAGGCGTATCGGAAGCTGGCGATGAAGTACCACCCGGACCGCAATCCTGGCAACAAGGAGGCGGAAGAGCGTTTCAAGGAGGCGAAAGAGGCCTACGAAATGCTGTCCGATTCACAGAAGCGCGCCGCGTACGATCAGTACGGCCATGCGGGCGTCGACCCGAACATGGGCGCGGCGGGTGCGCAAGGCTTTGGCGGTTTTGCCGATGCGTTCGGCGACATCTTCGGCGATATTTTTGGGCAAGCCGCAGGCGGTGGCCGGCGGGCTGGTCCGCAGGTGTACCGCGGCGCGGACCTGCGCTACAGCATGGAAATTACGCTGGAGCAGGCCGCGCATGGCTATGAGACGCAAATCCGCGTGCCGAGTTGGGCATCGTGCCAGGTATGCCATGGCTCCGGCGCGAAGCCGGGCACCAAGCCTGAGACATGCCCGACTTGCCATGGGCAGGGGCAGGTGCGCATGTCGCAGGGTTTCTTCAGCATCCAGCAGGCATGCCCAAAGTGTCACGGCACCGGGACGTACATTCCGGAGCCGTGCGCTCATTGCCACGGCGTCGGTAAGGTTAAAGAAAACAAGACGCTGGAAGTGAAGATTCCGGCCGGCATCGATGAGGGGATGCGGATCCGTTCTGCTGGCAACGGCGAGCCGGGCATCAATGGTGGCCCGAACGGCGATCTGTATGTGGAGATCCACATCAAGCCGCACACCGTCTTCGAGCGTGACGGCGACGACCTGCATTGCCAGATGCCGATCGCGTTCACCACCGCGGCGCTGGGCGGTGAGATCGAGGTGCCGACGCTGGCTGGCAAGGCATCGTTCACCGTGCCGGAGGGCACGCAATCGGGCAAGACGTTCCGTCTGCGTGGCAAGGGCCTCAAGGGTTTGCGCTCGAGCGTGCCGGGCGACTTGTACGTGCACGTGCAGGTGGAGACGCCGGTCAAGCTGACTGATACGCAACGTGACCTGCTGCGCCAGTTCGAGAAGTCGCTGGTCGAAGGGGGCGCGCGGCATAGCCCGCAGAGCAAGGGCTGGTTCGACCGCGTGAAAAGCTTCTTCGAGTGACATGATGGCAGTTGACGCGGGAGTGGCACAGGCTGCGGGCGACCCCGACAGCGCCCGCGTGTTTGCGCTGCTCGACGACTGTGCGCCCGAGGAGGCGTCGGCTGATGCCCCTGCATGCCGCTCGCGTCTCTACACGGCGTTTTCGCATGAGCGCACTTGCACCGATCCCGATCGGCTCGATGCGGTGCTCGCCGAAGTTGACGCAGACTTGCGCACGGGGCTGCATGCGTTGTTACTTGCGGACTACGAATGGGGCGTACGGCTGCAATGCTCGGCCAGGCGCGCTGGCGGCGGTGCGCTGCGCATTCTTCTGTTCCGCGAGTTGCGCTGCCTGTCCTCGGAGCAGGTTGCGGCGTGGTTGCAGCAGCAGGACGGCGGCCGCGCGGATCCTGGGGTGGCTGGCATCGCGAACGTACGCAGCAGCGTCACGCGTGACGCATTTGACGACGCGATCACGCGCATTCATACAGCATTGCGCGACGGCGATTCCTATCAAGTCAACTATACGTATCGGCTCGCGTTCGATATGTTCGGCTCAGCGCCTGCATTGTATCGACGTTTGCGAGCGCGCCAGCCGGTGCCGTTCGGCGCTTTGCTGGCGCTGCCCGATGGCACCCATGTGCTGTCGTTGTCGCCCGAACTGTTCGTCGAGCATCGTGGCGGGACGATCGTCGCGCGGCCGATGAAAGGCACGGCGCCGCGTGCGAATGACGCGCAGCTCGACGCGCAGCAAGCGCGGGCATTGGCTGCCGACGATAAGAACCGGGCAGAGAACTTGATGATCGTTGACCTGCTACGCAACGATCTGGGCAGGATCGCGCGGACCGGTTCGGTTCGCGTGCCCG
Source organism: Mycetohabitans sp. B3 (assembly GCF_021498065.1). Classification (NCBI taxonomy): domain Bacteria; kingdom Pseudomonadati; phylum Pseudomonadota; class Betaproteobacteria; order Burkholderiales; family Burkholderiaceae; genus Mycetohabitans; species Mycetohabitans sp. B3. The sequence continues at coordinate 37,373 of NZ_JAHLKN010000005.1, forward strand.
CGTTGTTTGAGGTCGAGCCGTACGCGTCAGTGTGGCAAATGACATCGACCGTGCACGCGCGCGTGCGTGACGAGATCAGTTTTGCCGACGTGCTGCGGGCGCTTTTTCCGTGTGGCTCGATTACTGGCGCGCCAAAGGTTCGCACGATGGCGTTGATCGAGTCAATCGAGACGACACCACGTGGGCTGTATACTGGTGCGATTGGGTGGCTCGACACGTGTGCTGCCGCACGCACGCTTGGCGATTTTTGCCTGTCGGTGGCTATTCGCACGCTGGTGTTGGCACCGCGATCGGACACTGGTATGGGCGCCGACGTGCGGGCGGGCACGCTCGGTGTGGGTGCCGGCATCGTGCTGGACAGCGTCGCGCACGACGAATATTTCGAATGTGCGTTAAAGGCGCGCTTCTTAACCGAGGTGGACCCCGGTTTCCAGTTATTCGAGACGATGTATGCCACGCGGGAGGGCGTGCGCCACGCAGGTCTACATGTCGCCCGTATTGAGCGCAGTGCGCGCTATTTCGGCTTCCGGTTCGACGCCGAGGTATTTGCGGCACGGCTCGTGCAGGCCTGCGCGGCGCTCGCGCCGGATCGCGCATATCGGATGCGCGCGACGCTGCGCAAGGACGGGGCCATCGACGTCAGCGCGACGCCATTGCCGTCGCTTGCGGCCGGTCCGGTGCGCGTAATGCTGGCGTCCGACCACGGCATCGCTGCGCCGGACCCGGGCGATCCGTTGCTGCGTCACAAGACCACCTGCCGGGATACCTATGACCGAGCATGGCAGCTGGCGCAAAACCATCACGCGTTTGACTTGTTGTTTTTCAATCGGCTTGGCGAGCTGACCGAAGGCGGCCGCAGCACGGTATTCGTGCGAATCGACGGCCGCTGGGTCACCCCGCCGCTGGCCAGCGGTGTATTACCCGGCGTTATGCGCTCGGTGTTGCTCGCGGATCCGGTGTGGCAAGCCATCGAGCGGCCGATCACGCGCGCCGACTTCGAGCGCCGCGATGCGCTCATTGTCTGCAATGCGCTGCGCGGTGCGATGCCGGCACAGTTGCTTCGCCGTTAACTTCGCCTTCTTCGCCTTTAGCGACGTCGATTCAGAACGTGTGTTCTGCGGTGGGGAACGTCCGTTCCTTGACTGCACGCACGTAGGCCTGGACGGCTGCCTCGATCGACGGCTGGCCGACCATGAAATCCTTGACGAACCGGGGCCGTTTGCCAGGGAACACGCCGAGCATGTCATGTAACACCAGTACCTGGCCCGAGCAGTCGACTCCGGCGCCGATGCCGATGGTCGGAATCGTCAGCGCCGCGGTGACCTGGGCGCCCAATGCGGCAGGGATCGCTTCGAGCACGAGCAGCTGCGCGCCGGCCTGCTCAATCAACTGAGCGTCCTTTTTCAACTGTTCGGCTGCCAGATCGTTTTTGCCCTGGACCTTGAAGCCGCCAAACGCGTGCACCGACTGCGGCGTGAGCCCCAGGTGCGCGCAGACCGGCACCGATCGTTCGACCAGGAAGCGGATCGTCTCGGCAAGCCACGCACCGCCCTCGAGCTTGACCATCTGCGCGCCCGCCTGCATTAGCTTGACGGCGCTTGAATACGCGTCTGCTGGCGTACCATAGCTGCCGAACGGCAAATCCGAGACGACCAGCGCGTTGCCGCGGCTGCCGCGCGCCACGCTGGCGGTGTGGTATGCGATATCCGCTACGCTGACCGGCAACGTCGTGGTCTGGCCCTGCAACACGTTGCCGAGCGAGTCGCCGATGAGGAGCACGTCCACGCCCGCGCGCTCGAGCAATGCCGCAAAGCTTGCGTCGTAGCACGTTAGCATCGCGATTGGCTCGTCGGCCTCGCGCATCTGCTGAAGGCGCGGAACAGTGACGGCGCGACGGCCAGAATTCTGCAGATAGCTCATAACAAATGATCCTTGGAGAGCGTTATCGCGCCGTGCCCTTCACCCATACCGCCTTGCGGCCGCGCATCGATCCGATGTGCTTGACCAGCAAGTCCAGGTCTGCGTCAGATCCTGCCAGATCCAGATGGTCAGTATTGACGCTGAGCAGCGGCGCGTCGTTGTAGTGATAGAAAAATTCGCTGTACGTGTCGCACAATGCGCGCAGGTACGCATCGGTGATATGCGTCTCCATCGGAATCGCGCGCTTTTGAATCCGGGCGAACAGCGTTTCCGGGCTGGCTTGAAGGTAAATCACGAGATCCGGCACTGGCCGGGCGAGCGGCACATGTGCAGCCAGCGCGCGATACAGCGCGAATTCATCGTCGGGCAGCGTCAGGCGGGCAAACAATTCGTCTTTCTGCGGCAGGAAGTCTACGACGAGCGGCGTGCCGCGCTGCCGTGCATCGGCGATCGCGCGCATTTGCGTCTCGCGCTGCAGTAGGAAGTCTAATTGCGCTGGTAACGCGTAGCGCGCGTTGTCGTGATAGAAGCGCTCGAGGAACGGGTTGTCAGCCGCGCGCTCCAGCAGCGTTTGCATTGACCAGCGTGTCGCCAGTTGCGTCGCCAGCGTGGTCTTGCCGGCGCCGATTGGCCCCTCGATCACTAGATAGCCGAACGGCGTGGGCTGCGCCGGCGCATGGACGGTCAGCGGTGGTACGACGGTGGACGGGTTCATTGGCGCGGCCCCGACTTGCCGCCCACGATCGCAGCAGCGACGCGTCGGAACGGGCATTGGCAAGGGGCGACCTTTTCGATGCGCTGCGACGCGACGCCAGGCAGGTAACAGTGCGCACGGCCCAGCGCGGGAATCTCAATCGCTGCGTCCAGTTCGAGCAGCGGCACTAGCGCGAACGCCCGCTCGGTTAACCGCGGGTGCGGCACCGTCAGGTCATGCTCGTCGAGTTGCCCGGTGCCGTACAGCAGAATATCAATGTCCAGCGTCCGAGGTGCGTTCCGGTACGGGCGCTCGCGGCCGAAGTGATGCTCAATGCCGTGGCACAGGGCGAGCAGCTGCCGTGCAGCAAGCGTGGTATCGATCTTCACCACGCAATTGTAGAAGTCGTCGCCACCGGCATCGACTGGGGCGGTGCGGTACAGGCTCGATTTCGCGAGCACGGTAACGGGAGCCTGCTGCGCGAGGCAGACCACGGCGTCCTTTAGCGTCTGGCGCGCGTCGCCAAGGTTCGCGCCCAGGCCAAGATAGGCTACGGTCATGACGTCGACTCCTGCATTCGATGGCCGGCGTTCGTGCAAGCCGCTAGGCGTCGCCGTTGCCACGTGGTTCACCGTCGGTCGGCGACGAGGCCTGCTGAGCACCTTCGCCAGGATCCTTGCGGTTGCGCGAGCCGCTACGGCGCCGGCGCTTGCGCGGCGAGCGCTCCTTGTCGCCCTGCGCCAGCAGCGCCTCGCGCGTGCCCGGATCGCCGGCGATGAAATCCGTCCACCATTGACCGACCGACGCGTCCAACTCGCCTGCCTCGCAGCGTAGCAAGAGAAAATCATAACCTGCTCTAAACCGCTGGTGCTCCAGCAGCTTCAACGCGCTGCGGCCGGAACGTTTCTCCAGCCGGGGCTGCAGCCCCCAGATTTCGCGCATGTCGGCGGTGTAGCGCCTCTGGATCGCGAGCTTTTCGGTCTGCTGGTCGAGCACGTCGTCCATGGCACGATGCAGCGCCGGGATCGAATGTTCGCCGCCGGCCTCGTATTGCTGCCAGCGCAGTTGCATTTCGCGCCACAGCAGCGAGGCAAACAGGAACCCGGGTGAGACCGGTTTGCCCAAGCGCACGCGCTCGTCGGTATGGGTCAATGCAAGCGTGATGAAACGCTCCCCGCCGGGCTGCTCGAGCGCCACATCCAGCAGCGGCAACAGCCCGTGGTGCAGGCCCAGCGCGCGCAACTGCTTCAGGCAGCCGAGCGCGTGTCCGGACAGCAGCAGCTTGAGCATCTCGTCGAACAGCCGGGCCGCCGGCACGTTGTTGATCAGATCCGCCAGCTCGGCGATCGGCGCCTGCGTCGACGATTCGATCGTGAAGTCCAGCTTGGCTGCGAAACGCACGACACGCAGCATCCTGACCGGATCCTCGCGAAAGCGGGTGGTGGGCTCGCCGATCATTCGCAGCACGCGTTGGCGAATGTCCTCCATCCCGCGATGGTAGTCGAGCACGGTCTGCGTCGCCGGATCGTAGTACATCGCGTTGACGGTGAAGTCGCGCCGCGTCGCGTCCTCGTGCTGTTCGCCCCACACGTTGTCGCGCAGCACGCGCCCGCTCGCGTCCACCGCATGCGTGCGCCGGTCCAGCTCGCCGCGTCGCAGCTTGCGCGGTGGCGCAGCCGGCTCGCTGTCCGTGGGCCCGGTGCCAGCTGGCGCCGCGTCCATCAGCGCGCGGAACGTCGATACTTCGATAATCTCCTGTCCGAACTGGACGTGGACGATCTGAAAACGCCGGCCGATTAACCGGGCGCGGCGGAACAGCTTGACGACCTCATCCGGCGTGGCGTCCGTGGCGACATCAAAATCCTTCGGCGCGATATTGAGCAGCAGATCGCGCACCGCGCCGCCGACGATAAACGCGCGAAAACCGGCTTGTTGCAGCGTGTCGGTGACGCGGATGGCATGGCGCGAGATCAGCGCCGGATCGATACGATGGATGTCGGCTGGCACGATCACCGGTACTTCGGCTTCACCATCAGCAGCAGTATGGCTGCTGGCATGGCCACTGGCGGCTAAGGTGTTGCGGCGCGGCGTGCGGCGCGGTGGCTTGCGCGACGGCAGCCTAGTGTCCTGCGCGCCCCGCGCGTCAGCTGGCGTGCTGCGCTGCGCGTCGCGCGCCGTATTGCGCCGACGGCCTGTCGCAGCGCTGTCCGTGTTGGCATTCGCGCCGCCTCGATCGGCGTCGGCGCTGCGCGATGTGTTGGCCGGCGAGGTGGCATCGCCGCTACGCGAGCCGAACAACTTGCGGATGAATTTTGTAATCACGTCGATTGGAACAGTTCAAGGATGTGCCAACCACGGGCCAGCGCATACTCGCGCAGCTTCTCGTCTGGATTGGTCGCCACCGGGTCGGTGACTTTTTCGAGTAGCGGGATGTCGTTGTGCGAGTCGCTATAGAAATAGCTGTGCGCAAAGCTCGTCCAGTCGCAGCCGAGCGAATCCAGCCACGCCTGCACCCGCACGATCTTGCCCTCGCGATAGCTCGGCACGCCCATCGAGTTGCCCGTGTACGGGCTGTCGGGATGCCCGTCCGTCGTCTCGACCTCGCACGCAATCAATGTCTCGATGCCGAATGCTTCCGCGATCGGTGCGGTGATGAACGCGTTGGTCGCCGTCACGATGCAGCACAGGTCGCCCGCCTCCTGGTGCTCTTGCACCAATGCGCGGGCGGCGGGCAGGATCCGCGGGTTGATGACCTCGTGCATGAACAGTTCATGCCAGTCGTCCAGTTGCCGCCGCGAGTATTTCGCCAGCGGGGTGAGCATCGCGCGCAGGTACGCATGGATGTCCAGCTTGCCTGCCTGGTAGTCGGCGTAGAAGCGGTCGTTTTCGCGCGAGAAGCTGTCGGCGTCGACAATGCCGAGCTTGACCATGAAGCGTCCCCACTCATGATCGCTATCGGTGGGGATCAGCGTATGGTCCAGGTCGAACAGGGCGAGATTGCGTGCGGTTTTCGTCATGGAGCGCATTTTACTTGAAGCTGCCCGCCAGCATCGCGCGCAGCAGCGGCAGCGTGACCGCGCGCTTGTGCTCGAGGGCGAAACGGTCGAGCTCGTCCAGGACGTGCATCAGGCTGGGCATGTCGCGGCGGTAGTGTGTGAGCAGCCATGTCGGCACGTCGTCGGCGAACGTCAGGCCGCGTTCGCGCGCGGCTTGCTTGAGCACGGCCGCCTTGTCCTCGTCGGCCAGCGCGCCGAGATGGAACACCAGGCCCCAGCCCAGGCGCGTGCGCACATCCTCGCGCACGGCTAGATGCAGTGGCGCGGCGTTGCCGGTGGTCACCAGCGCGCTGCCTGGACTGGCGCGCACCTCGTTGAACAGGTTGAACAGCGCGATCTGTTGTGCGTCGGCGAGTTGGTCGACATCGTCGACCGCATAGATTGCGACACGCGGATCGTAGCCGAACGCCGACAGCGGGCTGGGTGGCGCGACAAAGCGCGCGCGGCCGCTGGATGCGCCGGCCACCAGCGCCTGCAGCAGGTGGCTGCGCCCGCTCCCGGCGTCTCCCCACACGTAGAATGTGCGGTCCGCGACCGGCCCGGCCGCGAGGGCGGTGTCCAGGCCGGCGAGACGGGCGACCAGTTCGGCATGGGCACCGGCGAAGAAGTTTTCGAATGTCTTTGGCGGCGGTGTACCCAGGTCGAGTGTGAGTTGACGATGGGAAGCAGACGAGGTCGGCACGGGTGGCAAGGGTCCTGGAATGCAGTTTGACGAGTTCGTGCGGGTGGCACACTCGCATCGGGTAAAATTGTAATTTTACCGACCTTCCCGCGAGCTTCTCGCGCTTTCGCCATGAATCAACCGAAATCCACTCCCGGCGCGCCGGCGCCGGGCCTGTCCTACCGTGATGCGGGCGTCGACATCGACGCGGGAGACGCGCTCATTGACCGCATCAAGCCGTTCGCAAAAAAGACGATGCGCGACGGCGTGCTGACGGGCATTGGTGGATTCGGCGCGCTGTTCGAGGTACCGAAGAAATACCGCGAGCCGGTGCTGGTCTCCGGCACCGACGGCGTGGGCACGAAGCTCAAGCTCGCGTTCCATTTGAACTGGCATGATACGGTCGGGCAGGATCTGGTGGCCATGAGCGTCAACGATATTCTTGTGCAAGGGGCCGAGCCGCTGTTCTTCCTTGACTATTTCGCCTGCGGCAAGCTCGACGTCGAGACGGCGGCGAGCGTGGTCAAGGGTATTGCCGTCGGGTGCGAGCTGGCGGGCTGTGCGCTGATCGGCGGCGAGACGGCCGAAATGCCGGGGATGTATCCGGATGGCGAATACGACCTTGCCGGGTTCGCAGTCGGGGCAGTCGAAAAAAGCAAGATCATCGACGGTAGCACGATCGGCGCCGGCGATGTGGTGCTGGGCCTGGCCTCCAGCGGTATCCACTCGAACGGCTATTCGCTGGTGCGCAAGATCATCGAGCGTGCGGCGCCGGATCTGCAAGCCGATTTCGATGGCCGCTCGCTGGCTGATGCGCTGATGGCGCCTACGCGCATCTATGTGAAGCCCGTGCTCGAGTTGATGCAGCAACTCCCGGTCAAGGGTATCGCCCATATCACGGGGGGCGGGCTCGTCGAGAACGTGCCGCGCGTGCTGCCCGAGCAGCTGTGCGCGGAACTGGACCACCGTGCATGGCCGTTGCCGCCACTGTTCGCGTGGCTGCAGCAGCACGGTGGCGTGGCCGACGCGGAGATGCATCGCGTCTTCAACTGCGGAATCGGGATGGTAGTCATTGTCGCGGCCGAGCACGCGCAGACGGCGGCCGGCATGCTGTCGGCAGCCGGCGAACAAGTGTGGACGCTCGGTACAGTGCGTGAGCGCAACGCCGGCGAGGCACAGACGATCGTGGTGTGACGCCCTGGCGTGGCGCCGCCGCACTGATCGCGGCGTCTGCTACGTCGGTGCCCATATCCGCCGCACTGCGTCGACGGCACGCGGGCCGGCGTCGGTGCCGACACAGTCGACGACAATCCGCTCGGGCATCGAGCGCAACCATGTCAATTGCCGCTTGCAAAGCTGGCGTGTCGCGAAGATGCCCTTGTCGCGCATCGTTGCATAATCGTATTCGCCGTCCAGGTACGCCCACGCCTGTCGGTATCCGACGCAGCGCATCGACGGCAATCCGGGGTGTAGATCGCCGCGTGCACGTAATTGCTGCACTTCGTCGATCAAGCCGGCGTCCAGCATCGCGTCGAAGCGCCGTGCAATGCGCGCGTGCAGCACCGACCGGTCGGAGGGTTCCAGCGAAACGGCAGTGAAGCGGGGCGACGGCGGCAGACCGGCGCGCTTTGTCACGCGCGCGTCGACGTCGCCTGCGGCCTGGCGACCGCTACTCGGATCGGCGCCCGGGTGGGACGCCGCCCGCAGCAGCGTGGACATCGGCTGACCGGTCAGCTGCCAGACCTCCAGTGCACGCTGAATCCGCTGTGAATCGTTGGGCGCGATCCGCGCCGCCGATACCGGGTCGATCTGCGCCAATTTCGCGTGCAGGGCGGGCCAACCCTCGCGCGCTGCATCCTGGTCGAGTGCGGCCCGGATCGACGCGTCGGCGCCCGGCAACTCGTTCAAGCCCTCGACCAGCGCTTTGTAGTACAGCATGGTTCCGCCCACCAGTAATGGCAATTTGCCGCGCGCGGTGATCTGGGCGCACAGGCGTAGCGCGTCGGTGCGGAACTGGGCGGCCGAATAGGCGTCGAGCGGGTCGATGATGTCGATCAGATGGTGGGGCACCGCAGCGCGCTCGGCCGCGGTCGGCTTGGCGGTCCCGATGTCCATTTGCCGGTAGACGAGCGCCGAATCGACGCTGACGATCTCAATCGGGGCATGGCGCGCCAGTTCGAGCGCGGCGGCGCTCTTACCAGACGCGGTCGGCCCGAGCAGGCATGCGATGACGGGGGCGGATGCCACGGCGCGACTATTGGCCCCGCATGAACAACCGGTCCAGTTCGCTGAGCGTGAGCTGAAACCAGGTTGGACGACCATGATTGCATTGATCGGCGCGCTCGGTGGCTTCCATTTGCCGCAACAGCGCATTCATCTCGTCAATGCTCAGGCGCCGGTTCGCGCGCACCGCATGGTGGCACGCCAGCGTGCCGAGCAGCTCATGCTGGTGCTCGGTCAGCACCTGCGAGCCGCCGTACGCGTGCAGGTCCGCAAGCACCGCGCGCGCCAGCGAGACTAGGTCGGCATCCTTGAGCAGCGCGGGCACGGCCCGGATAGCCAGCGTGGTTGGAGACAGCGAAGCGATGTCAAAGCCCAATGCATCAAGCGTCTCGCGTTCCTCGCAGGCCACGCCGATCTCGACCGCATCGGCTTGCATTGTCACCGGGATCAGCAGCGGTTGTACAGCGATGCGCCGCTGAGCGAGCGCGTGCTTGAATTGCTCGTACAGGATGCGCTCATGCGCGGCGTGCATGTCGACTAGCACCAGTCCGCGCGTGTTCTGCGCCAGCACGTAGATGCCGTGCAACTGGCCGAGCGCGAATCCCAGTGGATGCTCGTCAAGCGGCTGTGCCGGCGCCGCCGCAGGCCCGTTAGCGGGAGAGGGGGGAGGGGCCTCGTTGGTGGCAGAGGCAGAATCAGCCTCGTCGGTGGCGGACGGGCTGGGTCGTATGCTTTCGGTGTCCGTCGGCGACGATGGTTGGTCCGCTACCGAGCCGGGTGCCGGCGAAGGCGCGGAAGAGGCGTCACCGTGTACGGGTAACAAAGAGGCTGTGGCCCCATCGCGCCGGCCGAACAACGCATCGTAGACGGCCAGCGGTTGGGCGACCGGTAGCACGCCCTGGCGCATCCGCGTATGCGATATCCAGCTCGGGGATCCCGGTGTCGCGGCAGGCCCGCCACGGCGAAGCCCGGCGGACTGCCCCCCGCCCTGGGGCGACGCCACGCCGGACAACGCTGCTGATACGGCACTGGATTCGGCCTGCGAGCCCGCGCCCACACCGCCGCCTGATCCGGCCCCCGGGTCCGCCGTGTCCGGCACGGCAGGTGTCAGGCGCGCCGCGTGGCCGCCCGTGGTCGTGTCGGGCGAGGCGCCGGCGTGCCGAGCCAGCGCGCGCTGCACCGCATGGAAGACAAACTGATGGATCGAGCGCGAGTCACGAAAGCGTACCTCGATCTTGGACGGGTGAACGTTGACATCAACGCCTTCGGGCGGCAGGTCGAGGAACAGTACGTAGGCCGGATAGCGGTCACCGTGCAGCACGTCCTCGTAGGCGGCACGCACCGCATGCGCGAGCAGCTTGTCGCGCACGAAGCGGCCGTTGACGAAGAAATATTGCTGGTCGGCGCGGTTGCGGCTCGCGGTCGGCAGGCCGGAGAAACCATAGATCGCGATCGGGCCGGCCGCTTCCTCGAGCGGTAGATGCGACGTCGCGAATGCCTCGCCTAGGATTTTTGCGGTGCGCGCGGCGGCGCTGGCCGCGTTCCAGTGTTCGACGGCGCGGCCGTTGTGCAGCACCGAGAATACGACATCCGGGCGCGATAGCGCGGCGCGCCGGATCACCTCCAGGCAGTGCCCAAGTTCGGTCTGCTCGCTCTTGAGGAACTTGCGGCGCGCAGGGGTGCTGAAGTACAGATCGCGCACCTCAATTGTCGTGCCTACGCCGCCGGCGGCCGGCGATAGCGCGCCGGTCTGCGCATCGATGCGGGTGGCGTGCGGCGCGTCGGCGGTGCGGCTCGTGATGCTGGTCTGCGCGACCGATGCAATCGACGCGAGCGCCTCGCCACGGAAGCCCAATGTGCAGACGCTCTCAAGCTCCGCCAGCGAGCGAACCTTGCTGGTGGCGTGGCGCATCAACGCCAGCGGTAATTCGTTGGCTGCGATGCCGCAGCCGTCGTCTGCGATCATGATGCGTTTGACGCCGCCTTCGTCCAGCGTGATGCGCAGCGCTGTCGCGCCGGCGTCCAGCGCATTCTCGATCAACTCTTTGACGACCGATGCCGGCCGCTCGACGACCTCGCCCGCCGCAATTTGGCTGATCAATTGATCCGGCAATGGCTGGATGGCGCGCGTCGGCCTGCCATGCCGCTGCACGGTAGGTCCATCGGTGGGAGCCGGATCAGCGACGGAGGGCGGATCGGCAGCGGGGGCCGAATCGGTGGCAGGGGCCGAATCGGCGACAGGGGAGGATGGCGTCGCCGGTGGCGATTCGCCGTCAACGGATGGGCGTGCCGTGTCGGACATGCCCGGCTCAATAGACTGTGACATTCATCTATTATAGCGAGACACCGCTGCTCGGTCGTGACGGGGTTGGGTGCGCTGGCGACCGGACGGTTTCATCGGAGCAGACCGAGTATTCCGGTATCATCCACGCCAATTTCGTGGTTTCAAGGACGCCTTTTGGATACCTTCCTGCAATTTCTCAGCCTTGTCCTGCATATTGACAAATTTTTGGGCGACTTTATCCAACAGTACGGCGCTTGGGTGTACGTCGTGCTGTTCCTGATCGTGTTCTGCGAAACCGGTTTGGTCGTGTTGCCGTTTCTGCCGGGCGATTCGCTGCTGTTCATCGGCGGTGCGTTCAGCGCTTCCGGATCAATGGACCTGCTACTGTTGAACGTGCTGTTGCTGGTGGCCGCGGTTGGCGGAAACACGGTCAACTATCTGATCGGCGGCTATATCGGGCCAAAAGTCTTCGATGCGCACTGGAAGTTCGGCGAGCGCTTCTTGGATCGCGCCGCGCTGCTGAAGACGCATCAATTCTATGAACGCCACGGCGGCAAGACGATCGTGCTCGCGCGCTTTGTACCGGTGGTGCGCACGTTTGCACCGTTCGTGGCCGGCGTATCCGGCATGAGCCCGGCGCGTTTCCAGCTATACAACGTGCTAGGCGCGCTGCTGTGGGTCGTGTTGCTCACGGTATGCGGCTACTTGTTCGGCAATATTCCGTTCATCCGTGATCATCTAAATACGATCGTACTGGTCGGCGTGGCCACGGCGGTCGTGCCGGTGGCGCTGGGCGCGGGCTGGAAGATGTTGCGCCGGCGCCGAGCCGACTAGCCGTAGGCGCGCTGACGCATTACGCCATCCGGTTCTTCGAGAGCGGCGGATTCGCGGCGAAGTAGCGCTTGATGCCCTTCAGGATCGCAGTAGCCATCTGATCGCGGTACGCTTCGGAGTTCAGCCGCTGCTCCTCGTCCGGATTGCTGAGGAACGCGGTTTCCACGAGGATCGATGGAATGTCCGGCGCTTTGAGCACCGCAAAGCCCGCTTGCTCGACGCTGGCCTTGTGCAGTTTGTTGATGCCACCGATCTCCTTGAGTACGTAATTGCCGTACTTCAGCGAGTCGCGGATCTGCGCGGTCGTTGACATATCAAACAGCGCCCGCATCAATGTCACATCCCGACTCTTGAAATCCACGCCGCCTATCTGATCGGAAGCGTTCTCCTTTTGCGCTATCCAGCGCGCCGCGGCACTGGTTGCGCCGCGCTCGGATAGCGCGAACACCGACGAGCCGCGCGCCTGCGGCGAAGTGAACGCGTCCGCGTGAATCGACACGAACAGGTCAGCGCCGACACGCCGTGCCTTTTGTACACGCACCGCAAGCGGCACAAAAAAGTCCGCGTCGCGCGTCATCATCGCCCGCATGTTCGGCTGCGCGTCGATTTTCGCGCGCAGTCGCTTGCCGATGTCCAGCGCGACGTGCTTCTCATAGGTGCCGGCGCCGCCGATCGCGCCCGGGTCCTCGCCGCCGTGTCCGGGGTCGATGGCTACGGTCAGCAGGCGGACCGTGCTGGTTTTGCCCGGCGGCACTTTGAAGCCGTAGCCGTCGTTGTCGCGGCGCGCCGCCAACGCACCCCTATCGGCATTGTGGTTGGGCTGCGGCGGTGCCGACGGCGGTCGGGCAGGCTTGGCCGATGGGGTGCTCTGTGGCGGCACCGCATCAGCCTGCGCAAAGCGCTGGAAGAACGCATCGCTGTTGTCGCTCGCATGGCCGCGTCCGCTGGTCGGCGGTGCGATGCCGGCCAGCGCGTCGCGCCCCGGGGCGCCGTCGGACGGCGACGGCATCGCGAGCGCCGGGCCCGACAGCGTCGCGCCCGGGACCGAGCGTTGCTCGAGCGCTTCCTCCTTGCGTTGCGTCTGCGCGAGCAACTCCATCAGCGGATCGGGCGGCACTGCCGGATACAGGTCGAACACGAGCCGGTACTTGTACGAGCCGACCGGGGTGAGTGCGAACACCTGCGGCTTGACTGACCCCTTCAGGTCGAACACCATTCGGACCACGTGCGGCTGGAACTGGCCCACGCGTACCGATTGGATCTGCGGGTCGTTGGGCGTGATCTTTGCGACCAGGTCCTTGAGCGTTTGGTCCAGCTCCAGTCCATCGAGATCGACGACGAGCCGATCCGGTTCCTGTAGCAGTTTTTGCGAGTTCTGCAGCGGTTGGTCCGACTCGATCGTCACGCGCGTATAGTCACGCGCTGGCCACACGCGCACGCCCAGCACCGCGGCCGCGTGCGCGATGCGCGGCGCGGCCAGGCCCAGCAACAGCGTCGAGGCGCCCGCGCGCAGGATCTGCCGGCGTCGCCAGCAATGCGATGCGGTGGCCGCGGATTCAATCGAACGGAACGGTTTGATCAGCATCGGGCAACGCACTCTTTTCCGGTTTCGCTATAGGCACGCACAGTCAGCTTGCGGCCTTCGCCTTGGACTTCGAGGTCGATCTGCAGGTCGGGTATGCCAAGCACGTCGCCGGCGCGCTGCGGCCACTCGACCAGGCACAGCGCCCCAGTGCCGAAGTACTCGCGAAAACCGGCATCCTCCCATTCCGCCGGATCCGCAAAGCGGTACAAGTCGAAGTGATAGATCGACAGCGGCGCGCCGTCGACATTCTCGATCGTGTAGGGCTCGACAAGCGTATAGGTTGGGCTGCGCACGCGTTGCGTGTGCCCGAGCGCGCGCAGCATCGCGCGCACTAGCGTTGTTTTGCCGGCGCCGAGGTCGCCAACCAAGTGCACTTGCATGCCATGCGCGGGCGCGGCACGCATCGCCGCCGTGATCGCCGCGGCCAACGTTGCGCCAAACGCGTTAGCCGCGTGCTCGTCCGGCAGCACGAACACGCGTTCTGTCAACGGACGAGGCGAGGCTTGTGCATCTGGCATTGCGTACAATAGAAATGATGAAACAATCGCCGGATACTGAAATTCGCCGCACGACGCTCACCGACGCCGAACTTGTGTCGCTGGCGCGGCGTGTGCGCGAATGGGCGCGCGAACTGGGCTTCAGCGCAATCGGTATTTGTGATACCGATTTGTCCCATGCTGAAGCGGCGCTCGCCGCATGGATCGACGCAGGTTATCACGGCGAGATGGATTATATGGCCAAACACGGCATGAAGCGTGCGCGGCCGGCCGAACTTGTGCCCGGGACGCAACGGGTCATCAGCGCACGGATGCCGTATCTGCCCGCCGGGACGCCGGCGTCATGGCGCGCGCGCGAGCATGCGCGGCTGGCCGATCCGAGCGCTGCGGTGGTCTCGATTTATGCGCGCGGTCGCGATTACCATAAAGTGATGCGCCAGCGCCTGCAGCGATTAGCCGAGCGGATCGAAACCGCCATCGGCCCGCTTGGCTACCGGGTGTTCACCGACTCGGCGCCGGTGTTGGAGGTCGAACTTGCGCAAAAGGCCGGACTCGGATGGCGCGGCAAGCACACGTTGCTGCTCGATCGCGACGCCGGTTCGTTATTTTTTCTCGGCGAGATCTTCGTTGACGTGCCGTTGCCCACCGATGCGCAAAGCCAGCCGTCGCGCGCGCCGCAACACGCGGGCGCGCATTGCGGCGCTTGCACGCGCTGTATCGACGCGTGCCCGACGGGTGCCATCGTGGCGCCGTATAGGCTCGATGCGCGCAAGTGCATCTCGTACCTGACGATCGAGTTGCGCGGCAGCATTCCGGTCGAGCTGCGCGAGGCGATTGGCAACCGCGTGTATGGATGCGATGATTGCCAGCTTGTGTGTCCATGGAACAAGTTTGCGCAGCCGAGCGGGTGCGCGGACTTCGATGTACGCAATGGGCTGGATGGCGCGCAACTGATCGAATTGTTCGGCTGGAGCGAGCAGGATTTCGACACGCGCCTGGCGGGCAGCGCGATCCGCCGGATCGGCTACGAACGCTGGCTGCGCAATCTCGCGGTCGGACTCGGCAATGCGCTGCGCGCCGGTGGCGGCGCGGCAGGGCGTGATGCTGTGCTGGCAGCGTTGCGCAAGCGTGAAGACGACCCGTCTGCGCTGGTGCGCGAGCATGTGCGCTGGGCGCTGGGCTACGGGTAGCCATTGCCCATCTGCTGGCCGTCGCGGATGCCGCGTCGTGATGCCGTAGACACGATTCGGACGTAAAATCGACCGTCCGTGCCGCGTACCGCCGCGCGCGTCCCCAGGAGAATTGGCATGTTCAATGCCGTGATCGATGCACCATTCGGACGGGTCGGTATCCGCAGCGACGACCGGTTCGTTCATGAAATTGTTTACCTGCCCGGCACGACTCCGCTGTGCATACCGGACAATGCGCTGGCCCGGCGGGCGGCAGCGCAGATCGTCGCCTATTTCGAACGGGCCGACACGGTGTTCGACTTGCCGCTGTCGCTCGCCGGCACCACGTTCCAGCGCCGGGTATGGGACGGTATCTGTCGCATTGCACCCGGCACCGTTTGGACCTATGGGCAACTGGCGGCGTCGATCGGCGCGGTGCCGCGTGCCGTCGGACAGGCATGCGGGTCCAACCTCGCGCCACTGGTCGTTCCATGTCATCGCGTCGTGGCAGCAAACGACCTCGGTGGCTTTGCGCATCATGCGGGCAAGGGGTTTTTTCGTGACGTCAAGTGTTGGCTGCTGCGCCATGAAGGCATCCGGGTGCCTCAGCAGGGTGAGTTGTACGCATGAGCGACGTGCAAGTCGAACAGTTGAGCGCGTATCGCAACACGAGCGCGCAGGCGATCGACGCATTCTGCGACGCGCTATGGCTCGAGCATGGATTGTCCCGCAATACGCTGGATGCGTATCGGCGCGACTTATCGCTGTATTGCGACTGGCTCGCGGCGACGCACGAGCGCACACTCGATGCGACGCGCGAGTCGGACCTGAATGGCTACCTGGCGGTGCGCAGCGATGGCAAGGCCAGTTCCGCGAACCGGCGCTTGTCGGTGTTTCGGCGCTACTTCGCATGGGCGTTACGCGAGCATCGCGTCGCGGCTGATCCGACGCTGCGCATCCGTTCGGCCCGGCAGCCGCCCCGTTTTCCGTCCACCCTCAATGAAGCGCAGGTCGAAGCATTGCTAGGTGCGCCGGATCTGGACACGCCACTTGGATTGCGCGACCGTGCGATGCTTGAGTTGATGTACGCGAGCGGGTTGCGTGTCTCAGAGTTAGTTATGCTCAAGACGGTCGAGGTGGGGTTGAACGAGGGTGTGGTGCGCGTGATGGGCAAGGGTGCAAAAGAGCGCTTGGTGCCGTTTGGCGACGAGGCGCGAGGCTGGCTGGAGCGCTACCTGCGCGAGGCGCGCGCGGTGCTCCTTGGGGGGCGCGGCGCCGACGCGCTGTTCGTGACAGCGCGCGGCGGCGCGATGACGCGTCAGCAATTTTGGAACCTCATCAAGCGATATGCGTTGCGCGCTGACATTCACGTGCCGCTGTCGCCGCATACGTTGCGGCATGCGTTTGCGACGCATCTGCTCAATCATGGCGCGGACCTGCGCGTGGTGCAGATGCTGCTTGGCCACAGCGATATTTCGACGACCCAGATTTACACTCATGTTGCACGTGAGCGCCTCAAGGCGCTGCATGCGATACATCATCCGCGCGGGTGAGTGTGTGGGACTGATTGGCTTGGTGGGCGGTAAGCTTTGCGCTGCTCGTGTATGCGAGCGCGTGGTTCAAATGCCGTGCGCCGGCTGCGTTTCTGTGTGCGCTGCTAAACAGTCAACTTTTAAGCCCGACCAGTGCTCGCACGCCTAGCATAATCCATGACTGTCTTTTTCCGTTTTCTTAATCGCCAATCGCAATAATTTGGTTTAATTGTTCGCATGCGGCTGCGAACACATCATCCGGCACGCGCTTCCACGGATGTGCCTTTGCTCCCCGTGTTCGCCAGTCAAATGACTTGGGCTGGTGTCCAAGCACGTAGCTCGTGACGTTTTTCGGCCCCTGAAACTTGATAGCAAACGGATTGGTGTCATTGAAGTCGGCAGTTGTCATCGGAAGCCCGATGACAATGCCGGTTCGCTCGTTGAACGGTTTCGGTGACAAGACCAGCATCGGATGCAAATTCTTCATTTCACGACCGACCTGCGGATTGCAGTCAATCCAGATAATGTCACGTCGGTCAGGCACCCACAAAGCACCTGTCATTAAAACACCTCCGCACCAACGCGGCTTGTTGCCATCGCTTCACCGCCGTGCTTTATTGGATCAAACCGCGCCAGTTTCTCCGCGAGCGTAAGCTTACGCGGACCCACCGGCTTCACTGTTACACCAACTTCATCCGTCGTCACCTCCACCTTCTGGCCAACCTGGAAATGCGCTGAGCGTGCAACCGCAGCGGGAATGCGCACAGCTAGGCTGTTCCCCCACTGTTGGATCGTGAGCGTCGCGGTTTTTGCCATGATGTCACTCCTTCTATCATTGTATAAACAAGTATATACGAATATACTGGGGGTTTCAACGCGTTTATACGTTATGCGTCTCGTGCGACACGAAAGTCGGGCAGTTCGTTGTTTCACCGCCGATGTTAGACGGCGATGGGAGTGCGGAAAAAGCGAAGGCTGCCCTGTAGTGGGCAGATAAGGGTTGCATCGCAAGTCGAGGAGAGGAGGTTAGCAGCGGCTGGCTGATCTGTCGCATTTACTGGACTCGTTAGTGACAATGAGTCGCAATTTTGTTAAGGCAGCGCTGGTTCGGTGCACACTGGCAACATCAATCGGCTCGCATACCGATCATGCTTGAGACCGTCACACTCATTACGTAGTCCGCCCTAAACAATTCGTTTTGGCCTCCGATGAACTCAGGCCGCTGACGGTGCGGTGGTTTTGAAGCTGAGCAAAGCGACGAGCATCAGGGCGCAAAAAAAGCCACAGCTTGCGCAGGATCATCCGCAGGTTGTAGCCGGCGCCGCACAGCACCGCATGAATCGCATCGCCCAGCGTACCCTTGAACCAGTTGCGATCGAGCTTGCCGTCTGACTTTATGTGTACGATGGACGGCTCGATCGCGCTGCGATGTCGGATCATTGCGCGTAAATCTCGCGTGATACCGCGTCGCAAGCCCGGATGATGAACCTTTACGCCGTCGATCACTACGCCCTTGTAGCCGTGATCGACAACAGCGATCTGCGGTTGCACATCGCTCAGGATCGCCGCTTGTTCCAACGATTCAACCAACGTGTGCCCGTTAATTTGATGAAGAAGCGACGTTGGCTGCGGCCACCCGGAGAGAGGCTTGAAATGCGCCATCCGGATGTTCGGTAGTCAGCATGATAAATACAAAGCCGGTCGAAGCGCCGATTGCAGACAATTCATACACAAGTACACGTGTGTTTCCAGTTGGCTCCTCCAAGGTTTTATCTTCTAACACGTCAAAATTCATCCCGGGTCGTTTGCTGCCTTCGACTATCTTTCTGAACATGGACTCAACTTCGTCCGCCTTAGCTGCTTGCGCATAGACAGCGCATGCTTGCGTCTGTCCGCGTATAGCGAGCGCGAAATTTCCGTAGCGAGTTGGCACGGCCCAGGCCTTTCCTTTCTTTCCCTCTCCGACGAAAACATACAACGGGATAGGATCGGTGATTTCACGCAAATGCATTTTTTCTGCCCACTTTCGCACATCCTCTGGTTTTCCCATGTTGGGTATGCATGCGTCTATAAACAGCCTAACAACAGTATGCGCAGCTAGATCCGCTGCAAATGCGGTATGAGAGGTTAAGGACAGCGCTAAAGCTAAAAACAACACGACATGACTCGTTCGGATGCGCATAGGACTTCCTCGAAAAGGCGGGAAAATGGATAGAGAGCAATGACGTGTGCCTGCTCACAGCTGCGCGCTCAGTTGAAAGCCGACTGTGACGCGGGCCGTCGATAACGCCGTTGGACGATACAGGGGC
>NZ_JAHLKN010000006.1:0-2518 GCF_021498065.1 Mycetohabitans sp. B3
TGACGTGTGCCTGCTCACAGCTGCGCGCTCAGTTGAAAGCCGACTGTGACGCGGGCCGTCGATAACGCCGTTGGACGATACAGGGGCGTGCCAGCGAACAACTCGTACGTGTAAGTGGCCAAGCGCGTAGGCACCGTGCCGCGCAGCCCAAGGGCCGTGCCAACGAGCCGCGTGCCGTCTTGGCCTCGTGTCAGTGGACCGAAGACTTGGCCATAATCGAGCGCCACGTAAGCGTGCTGCCCGGTGTGCGCGATGGGCGCTTGCAGTTCATTGCGCCAGTAAAAGCCGCGCTCGCCGGCGAGCATTGTCTCGCCATCGAAACCACGCACCGTGTAGCGGCTGCCGATGGTCAAGCTATCCAGATAAAACAGCCGGTCGTTGGTGAACTGCCCGTGTGCGGCACTGACGTAGCGCAACGGCTGGCTCGCGAGCGTGAACGGCACGGACAGATTCGCATCGAGCGATGCCATGCGCAGTCGATACGTCGGATAGCCGCGTGGCAACGCCGGCGTTGCACCGAGCCAACCCAGACCATGCCGGTACGCGAGCAGGCCGTCAAACTGTGCGCCGCCGACATAATGCCGATGGGTCAAACCCAACTCGATAAACGTATTATTACGTCGTTGTGGTTTGATTTCGGTGTCTTCGATAAAGCTCGCGCCAAAGCGCTTAATGCCGCGCAGCTGCACACCGAACACACCGGCCTGGCTGCGCGCCAGTGTGCGATGCACGCGCGCGTCGACGAACTGGCTGTTGCCGCTCGCGACAAAGGTGTGGTTCACGCCGACAATCTGTTGGTAGTAGGTGTTGGTACTGGCGGACAGCGATGCGGTCCAGTATCCATACGGGATCGAATAGGCAGCGTTCCAGCCGTGCGAGCCGAGCCGCTTGTCGCCGAAACTGAGATCATGGTTGGCGCCCACGTTCAGTATGTCGTTCAAGCCCAGTGGGTTATCGACGCCGACGCTCACGTGGCCTTGCAGCTTGCCGGTCGCCCGTGCCCCCGAGTTGTCCACTGCTGCGACGATCGTCCACGGCTTGGCGCGCCTCAGCTGGATCACCACGTCACTCTGACCTGGCGTCTGGGCGGGTTCAATCCGCATGTCGACGTCCTGACTTGGCACGCGCTTGAGCTGCTCCAGGCCTTGTTCAAGATCGCGCAGATTCAGCGCGTCGCCGGCTCTAGCTGGAAACGCGGACTTCCATGTGCCGCGTATTGTTGGTTCCGATAAACGCACGGTATGAATCACGCCTGGCACTAGCGTGACGGTCAACTCGCCGTGCGACAGATCCTGCTCGGCCAGCATAACCCGTATTGTGATATAGCCGCGGCTTAAAATCTCCTGTGTTAGCCCACTGACAATCCGGTCCAAACCCTGCTTGCCGACGCATTGACCCGCGTAGTGTGCCAGCCATTGACGTGCAAATGCGAAGCGGTCCTGGGGCAGCGCCGAGGCGCCTTGCGCGCGCACGGATGCCGGTAGAAGCTCAGGCACCTTAAGCGCGAGGCGGTCAAGGCGAAAGCACGGCTGCTCGATGGGCAACACCGGGTAGGCCGCGGCGGGCGGTGCGCTGGAGCGTACAGCAGGCGTGTTGATGGCCTGTTCGCGCTCTTGTGCCTGGCGCTGTTGCTCAAGCCGCTGTTCCGGATAGGTGGTTTGCCGCGTCGGTTCAGGCGGGTTTTGCGCCAGCGCCCCGGGGCTGGTGCCTATGCCGCCGAGCAGCAGGGCCGCACATCCCACAAGCGGGCCAGCGTAGCGAGGGGGTAGCCGTGCTGTCGAGGTTGGCAAAGCAGGCGCTCCTTGACAAATAGGGCTGGCGCGGCCAGCGGGGACCTGATATTGGCATGGCGGGGCGGCCCACTGGGGTGGGCGGGTCCGTCCCGCGCAGTATTTTTTCCGATTGAATGGGGGCGGTGTCCGGGGCACGGCACAGGCGGTTGGCCAATGGCGAATCTTATACTAAGGTAGTTCAATTGCCCAACGAGGCGAATCTCTATGGCAACGCGTTGGATTCTAGTGGGTGTTGAGCCGGTGTGGCGTGTGGGCCGCGCCCGCTTCGTGGCGCTCTGGCTGAGCGCGTGGCCAGCGTGGGGCCTTGCGCAAATCGTGCCGGCTCCTGGGGGCGAGACGCGAGTCATCCAAACGCAAAATGGTTTGCCGCAGGTCGATATTGCCCGGCCGTCCGGGGCAGGCGTGTCGGTCAATCACTACCATCAGTTCGACGTCCAAGCGCCCGGCGCGATCCTAAACAATGCTTCGGCGATTGTTAAAACGGGTCGAGCAGGCTATATCAACGGCAATCCGCACTTCGGCCCGAATCAGTCGGCGCGCCTCATCGTCAACGAGGTTCATAGTCTAGAAGCAAGCCAGCTGCGTGGCCCTGTGGAGGTGGCCGGTCCGCGCGCTGAGGTGGTGGTCGCTAATCCGTCGGGCATTATCGTGAACGGCGGGGGCTTTATTAACACGAGCCGGGCGACGCTAACGACCGGACAACCGTACTATGGCGCAGACGGCTC
>NZ_JAHLKN010000007.1:0-5789 GCF_021498065.1 Mycetohabitans sp. B3
GGGCATTATCGTGAACGGCGGGGGCTTTATTAACACGAGCCGGGCGACGCTAACGACCGGACAACCGTACTATGGCGCAGACGGCTCGCTAGCCGGCTTCAATGTGTCGCGTGGGCTGGTGACTGTGCATGGTGCAAAGTTTAATGCGTTGAACATCGATCAAGTGGACCTGATCGCACGCGCGGTGCAGGTGAACACCGAAATTCGCGCCAAAAACTTGAACGTGGTGAGCGGCGCGAACCAAGTGCCTTACGCTACGCTAGCGGCCACGACCATTCAAGGCGACGGGCCGGCGCCAAGCGTATCGATTGACGTTGGCCAACTCGGCGGTATGTACGCCGATCGGATTGTGATGGTTGGCACCGAACACGGTGTGGGAGTGCACAGCGCGGGTACGATTAGCGCGCAGGCCGGTGATTTGACGCTGTGCGCAAACGGCAAGCTCACGCTCACGCCAACGAGTCAAACCAATGCAAGCGGTCTATTAAGCGTGCGCGCGCAGGCTGACATTCAAAATGATGGCAAGCTTTACGGCAAACAAGACGTGTCGGTTTCAAGCGCGAGTTTGCTGAGTAATGTCGGTACGCTCGCAGCCCAACGCAACTTGAAGGTCGAAGCGCACAGGGTGAACTCAAGCGGTGGGTTGGGCGCCGGAGCCGATGCCGACGGCGTGATCGACAGCGCAGGCGAGCTCGAGGTCAAGGCCACCGGTTCACTGGTCGCCACAGGCCATCAATTGGCGGGCGGCAACATGACGCTTGAAGGTGCCGCCGTTGACCTGAAGCACAGCAACACACTTACCGACGGTCATTTGGAACTCTACGCGAAGTCTGGCGATATCGACCTGACCGGCGCGAAAGTGGTGTCACAAGGCACTGCGCGCATCATCGCGGACGATGGCGTAGTGAACCATAACCAAGGCAAGCTGTCGTCAGGCGACACGCAGACGATCCGCGCCGCGGCATTGTTGAATCAGGACGGGCAGATTTTTTCAGAATCGACATTGGATATCGACGTAGCGGGGAAGATGGACAATCTGCGCGGGCTCGCGCGAGCAGCCGGGCGTGTCCTCGTGAAGGCCGGCTCACTGGATAATACGGCTGGGCGCGTCACATCGAAAAGCGATGATGAGCTGTCGGTGACGACGGTGGGCCCACTGACGAACGCGGCGGGTCATACGGTGATGGGTGATCAAGGCGGCGTGATTGGCGGCAATGGCAACGTCAAAGTGCAGGCCGGCACGCTCACCAACAGAGGTCGCGTCACGGCGAAAGGAATGCTGAAGGTCAGCGGCCAGTCCATCAATAACAATGACGGTACGCTGAGCGCGAAACGGTTAAATGTGACGGCCGATTCGCTCACGAATGAGAAAGGGGTGATTGCACAAACGGGCAAAGGCGATACAGTGGTTCGCATAACCCACAAGTTCGATAATACATTGGGCACGATTCGAAGCAACGGCGAAAATCTAACGCTCAAGTCTGAAGCAGGCAGCTTGACGAACAATAGCGGCACGCTTTATCACGGCGGCAGCGGCACACTGAAAGTGACTGGCGCCAGCACGCTGACAAACCTTAGTGGTTTGATTGACTCGGCCAGTGTGCTCAATGTGGACGGTCAATCGATTGACAATACCGGCGGTGTCATCCGTACGAAGACCGGCTCCGTCACACTTACCTCTGCGTCGACGTTTAAAAACAATCAAGGTGTCGTGCAAGGCGGGAATGGGCTCGAAGTATCGTCCGCCGACACGCTTTTCAATCAAGAGGGCAAGCTCGTCAACCTGAGTTCCACCGGCACGCTCGCCGTATCCGCCCAAGAGCTCGACAATACGAATGGCCAAATCGCCGACACCGGTACGGTTCACACGTTGATTAAGGCCGCGTCGCTCCATAATGCCAATACGAACGGCCAGACCCATAGGGGTGTTATTCGCGGCAAAGGGAACGTGACGATCGACAGCGCCGCCGTGCAAAACGGCGCGAATGGCCAAATTGTCGCCGATCGGGACCTGACTTTTAAGAATACGGACCAGCTTACCAATGCGGGCCAACTCACGGCGGATGGTATGCTGACCGTCGAGCAGCCGCACGCCGTCTTATCGAATGTGGACGGCCAGATCAGCGCGACGAAGGTCAAGCTGACTGTCGCGAGCCTTGACAACACGAGCGGCCAGATCGCGAATCCGAAAGGCTCAAGTGGCGACATTACGATTCAGACCGGCGTGCTGACTCAGCATGCCGGCACCATCGCGAGCGCACGGGACCTGAAGCTCAGCGCGGTCTCGCTCATCGGCGATGGTCAGCTCATCGGCGGTCGCGATGCGGCCATTTCACTGCAAGGCGACTACACGCACGGTGCGAACAACCAGATCACTGCAAACCGCAATCTGACCTTCTCAACGACGGGTCAGCTGACGAACACTGGCAAGCTGTCGGCAGTCGGTAATCTGACCACCCGCTCGAACGGTTTAATCAATCGAGGCGAGATCAGGTCGGGCATACAAGGGGTGACTGGCACGGGGATAACTACGCTTGAGGCCGGCAGCGGCGAGCTAATCAACGAAGGGAAAATTGACGGCCATGCGGTTACGACGACCAGCCAGCATCTGACGAACACGGGTTCGATCATCGGCGGCACACTCACGCACACGGCGAACACGATCGTCAACGATGGTGCGCGGGCGGTCATGGCGGGCACGCAGCAGGTCAACCTCTATGGAGCCAACACTGTCACGAACCGGAACGGCGCAACGCTTGTTAGTCTCGGCGACTTAAACATCGCGAAAGATGACCAGAAGGATGCAAGCGGCAGACTGATTAATCTAATTGACACGGTGAACAATTTGTCGTCGACGATGGAAGCGCATGGTCTGATGAACATCGCGGCCCGTCAGCTCAACAATATCCGTCAAAATGTACAGACAGAGACCCGTTCGTCAAGTTCGACGCACACCATGCGCCAGTTGCCGTGGTGGAGGCCCTCTCCGCCAGGTAGTTCGCCCGCGTTCCAAGATGCGAATGTGCACATGCACCACGCGTACTATGTCAATCCAGCCGATATCATCTCATCGACACCGATCCTGACGCCGGACGGCTATTGGGTGACTCAGCTTGTTGTGAACCTGCCGTGGAATGCATCGGTGTTCGAGTGGAAGAATAGTGGCCTGTATCAAACCCAGTATCAGCAAGATTGGCGGGTTACGCTCCCGGCCGGTCAAGTGACACTCTATGCGTATGATGTAAAACACGGACAATCGAATCCGGATCAGCAGGGCGGTACCGCGTGGGATGAAAAGTTTTCAAAAAATACCTATTTGAGAAGTTTTAGCAATACGGCCTACTCGAACCATTACGGTAATTGCACAACAGACTGTGTGCGAATCGAAACTTACCCGGGCTATACCGACCCGAACACGCAGTTTATGAAAGAAACAGAGAGGCGCCGTGAAGGCCATTGGCCGGTCGAGACCCAGCGGATCGCTCACCAAACGGTGACCGAGACCGAATTGTCGCCCAACAGCGGTGCGCCCGCGCTGTTGACCTCAGGCGCGGCGATGAACTTGACGATCGGTGAGCTGGTGAACAACGACAATGGCACGATCGCCGCGGGTGGCGACTTGAACGTCAATGGCCAAAAGGTGCCGAATGGTCATGGCGCCGCGGTGATTAAGAATACGTCAACCCAGTTGACCAAAACGTATTCATTCACCAACCAATCCGGGTATAACCACGTGAAAGATCCCTATCCCGGCACCCCGGCACAGTGGGTTACGTGGACGAATCCCTCCATCACCTTCACGACTGGCATCGCCGGCGGCACGGTCACGAGCAACCAGGCTGTCACCATTGATGCAGGCGAGACTCGCAATATCAGTGTGCAGGCGACGCCCGTACCGGTGGGCGCGGACGCAGCTGCACTGGGCCTGCCGGATATCGATCTTAAGGGCCAAGGCGTGGGCGCCCCGAGGGGCGCAAAACAGCGCTCAGGTACGCCCGGTGTAATTAAGACGGTCGCGGGCGTGCGCACTAGCCGGCCTCAACTGAAGTTGCCCACGAGTGGTTTGTTTACCATCCAATCGGCACCCAATCATCCGTATCTGGTGGTCACTGATCCGCGTTTCACAAGCTATACCCAGTTCGTCTCGAGTGATTACATGCTTGGCCAGCTCGATTTGAACCCGCAAACCGTTCAAAAACGGATCGGTGACGGCTATTACGAGTCGCAGCTGGTCATGGCACAGGTGACTCAGCTGACGGGCAAACGCTATCTGGAGGGCTTTACCAGCAACGAGGACGAATACAAGCAGCTGATGACTCATGGCGCGGCGTTTGGCAAACAGTTCAGCCTAAAACCCGGCATAGCGCTAACGGACGCCCAGATGGAGGCACTGACGACGGACATCGTCTGGTTGGTGAATCAAACGATCACGCTAGCGGATGGTAGCCAGCAGACGGTACTTGCGCCACAAGTCTACCTCGCGAAATCGAACCACGTCGATGTGACGCCGAGCGGCGCACTGATCTCGGGCAATACCGTTCAGATCAAGGGCACAGACATCGTGAATCAAGGCGGGACGATCGCTGCAAAGGGCGATGCGGCACTGGCTGCGAGCAACGACATCCAGAATTTGGGGGGAGCCATCCATGCCGACAACCTCGCCTTGATGGCCGGCCGCGACATCATCAATCAGTCGCTCACTCGTACTGAGGCCCAGCATTTCACGACCGGCACGTCGACGCATACGTCGATCGGCGCGCTCGGTACGCTGAACGCGAGCGGTGAGATGCTGATGCAGGCCGGTCATGACCTGACGGTGAAAGGCGCGCGGGTGACAACGGGGGGCAACCTTGGCGTGATGGCAGGCCACGCGGTGAACATCGGTACAGTGGAGACGGGCTCGACCATTCAGACGCACAGCGATGCGCGCAATACCAGCGCATATCAGAATACGACACAGGTGGGCAGTGCGCTGCACACGGGCGGCAGCCTGGGCGTAGCGAGCGGTGGCGATATTGGTGTGACGGGTAGCACGCTGACATCGGACGCGGATATGGCGCTTGTCGGCGCTGGTCATGTCACCATCCGGGGCGCGACAAATCGCGCCGCTGTGAATTTGACCGGTGCGCATGGTCGTGATTGGGCGTATGACAATCATATGGTGGAGACGAACGTAGCTAGCCAGCTGTCAACAGGCGGTAGTGCCACGGTGGTGGCGGGTCAAGCTGCGTCCGGCAAACGGCTTGAAGTGCTGGGTTCAAATATTGTGGCCGGCACGAAAGGACAGGGTAATGGCGCGGTGAACCTAGCTGCGTCGGGCGACGTAACGATCGCCCAGACGCGTACGCGTACCCGCGGCGATGCAGCCAGCCATTCCGAAGCGGACAAATTTTTGTCAAGTTCATCAACGGATACTGCGCGCAGTTATGCGGGCAGCAACGCGCACGGCTCACTGGTGTCAGGTGAGACGGTGAGCGTATCAGCGGGTCATGACCTGAACGTGCGGGGCAGTGCCGTGGTGAGCACGCATGGCACGGCATTGGCGGCGGCAAACAACGTGAATATCGGTACCGCGCAAAGCACGGCGCAGGAATCGAATGACTACCGCCACCGTCAATCGGGCCTGCTAGCCGGAGACGGACTGGCCGTGACGATTGGCTCGCGCGCGCAATCGGACCAGGCGCAATCCTCGTCGCTCACGCATCACGGCAGCGTGGTCGGTTCGGTCAAGGACAGCGTGACGATCGAGGCGGGCAACGAGTTGCACGTGAAAGGCAGCGACCTCATCG
>NZ_JAHLKN010000008.1:0-523 GCF_021498065.1 Mycetohabitans sp. B3
ATCACGGCAGCGTGGTCGGTTCGGTCAAGGACAGCGTGACGATCGAGGCGGGCAACGAGTTGCACGTGAAAGGCAGCGACCTCATCGCCGCGAAGGACGTGGTGGGCACGGCGAAGACGGTGACGCTGCAGACTGCGACTGATGAACAGCACCATAGCGGACAACAGGCGATGCGGCAAAGCGGCGTGACGCTCGGGGTTCAAACGCCGGGCATCGCAGCGGTGAATAATGTCGTGCAGCAGGCCAGCGCGGGTGCCCACAGTCAAGACGATCGGGTACGGGCGCTGCGCGGGCTAGCCGGGGCCAGTGGCCTGTACGATGCGTACCAGTCAGTGCCGGGCGAATTAGGCACGCTGGCCAAGGGCGAGATGCCCGAAGCGAAGCTGACGGTGAGCATCGGCTCGTCCGGCAGCCGCTCAGTGTTCAGCGAGGACAGTACGCAGGCGCGCGGCAATCGCGTGCAGGCAGGCGGGCTCGCAAAATTCCAGGCGACGGGCGAGAAGGACCCAGGCCAAGGGAACGT
>NZ_JAHLKN010000009.1:0-2258 GCF_021498065.1 Mycetohabitans sp. B3
AGAATCAGGGCGAGCTGATGAGCGCGATGCGTGACGCCGGCGAGGCGGTTGCGCGGCGGATCGGGGACGTGGCGGATGCCAAGCGCGGCGCCTTGCTCCAGGCGGCTAGCGAGAGCGACGATCCGCAACAGAAACAGCAGTATTTGGCCGAAGCGGAGCAATGGGGTGAGAGCGGGCGCTACCGTGTTGGTCTGCAGAGCGCGGGTGGCTCGCTGGTGGGAGGCATTGGCGGAGGGCTGTTGGGGGCGGCGCAAAGCGGCGCGGGGTCGTTGGTATCGGCGTTGCTGGCGAATAAGCTTGATGCGGTGAGCCGGCAGATTGCGGATCAGAAGCCGACCGGCAACGCGGACTTGGACAAGACGCTGGGCAACTTGGTGGCGAATGTGATGTCGAGCGTGGCGGGGGGCGTGGTCGGCGGGGCACCAGGCGCGCAGGCGGCGTACAACGTCGATCGGTTCAATCGGCAGTTGCATCAGGGCGAATACGATTTAGCGAAGCGGCATGCGAAGCTGGTGGCGCAGCAGCTCAAGATTAGTGAGCAGGAAGCGGAAGGCCGGATCGTAGCGGAAATACTGCGCAATTCGGATCAGCAGGCGGCGGAAGCGACAGGCAGCAAGCATGATTACGAGATTCGCAGTATTGTAGGTTGCCAAAATCTGAATTGCTACGGTGATAAGAAGGATCTGCAGTATGCGGATCATGATTACAACAGCCAGTACATCAAGCCGAACCAAGGGGCATATGACGCAGGGCAGAGCCAGCTTGGGCGGGGACAGACGTATAACGAGCTAGTGACGTCGAACATCAATAAGGATCCGGTTGGTGCAACGGTGGCGGGCACGGGGATGATGGGTCTAGGTTTGGCCGCGGGTGGTTCGTTGGCTCCGGCGGGCATGATGGGCGCGGGTGCGCTTTTGGGGCTGGGAGCTAATGGAGGTGTCCAACTCATGGGTGATCAGCCGTTTGACTGGACGAGCTTTGCGTTGTCGGGAGTGACGAGCGCGGTATCGACGGGGATGAAATTTGCTCCGGTGTTCATGACGGGAGTCGGCGGTGCGTTGACCGGCTCAGCACTGCAAGGTCAGAACCCGAATGCGGCGATGGGGGGCGCGGCGGTGGGGACGGTGATTGGGTATCCGATTGGAGCCAAAATTGAGGGCAAGCTCAATGACGTGCTGAATCCTTGGTATCGGCAGGAGTGGGTGGATGTTGGGATGGGGATGTCGAAGTATGTTGCGCCAAGTAAGCTTCCGTCATGGTTGGGCGGGGCTGCTGGTGGCGCGGCGCAAGAAAAAATGGGTGCTACTGTGCAGAACAAGCTTGACGAAGAAGCTGCAAAGAAATGAAGCCGAAGACAAGCTTTGAATTGTTTCGTTGGACATATTATTTTCTGTTCTGGTTTATAGGGATGGGGCTTTGCATCACTATCATCGAACTTGCCGCTGGCCCTGCGGTGCTATGGCTGCTGTACGACTT
Source organism: Mycetohabitans sp. B3 (assembly GCF_021498065.1). NCBI lineage: Bacteria > Pseudomonadati > Pseudomonadota > Betaproteobacteria > Burkholderiales > Burkholderiaceae > Mycetohabitans > Mycetohabitans sp. B3. The sequence continues at coordinate 1,477 of NZ_JAHLKN010000009.1, forward strand.
TCCGTATCAATTGCCAACGTGGAATCGGGCTGGCCGAATGGCAGTGTTTGTTGTTCTGTTCAGTTTGTTCGCAGGAACAGTGACGTGGTTCAGTGAAAAGAAGTCATCAGGCCGATAGTCTGAAATGGTGAACAACCAGCATATGCTGAGTTCATCGTCTGCGGCGTTTGCCTGCTGCGGTGTCAGGGGATAATGGGCACGCCGGCGATCATGTAGTGATGTCTGATGTGGTGGTAATGCGCGGGTGCCGATAACTGACGCTAAGAGGACATGCTGACCGGATAGGAATCCGGCGTGAGCAAGCAGGTCATTGGTGATCTGCATCCACGGGAAACGATGCGTCGGGCCTGGGTGAGCGTGCTGTTTACGCTCTTGCGTTTCGCAAGTCGGCGGGCAAGAACGCAGAGCGCGATCAGCGATGCTGAGATCGAGATCACGAACCCTGATCAACAAAAGCAGGCTATCGCGGGGCTGAACCGCGATGCGACGAATCTGAACGGTCGGGTGGACAAGACGCCGGACGTCCAGCAGAGTTTGCAGAATCAGGGTGAGCTGATGAGCGCGATGCGTGACGCCGGCGAGGCGGTTGCGCGGCGGATCGGGGACGTGGCGGATGCCAAGCGCGAAGCCTTGCTCCAGGCGGCTAGCGAGAGCGACGATCCGCAACAGAAACAGCAGTATCTAGCTGAAGCGGAGCAATGGGGTGAGAGCGGGCGCTACCGTGTTGGCCTGCAGAGCGCGGGTGGCTCGCTGGTGGGGGGCATTGGCGGAGGGCTGTTGGC
>NZ_JAHLKN010000010.1:0-93053 GCF_021498065.1 Mycetohabitans sp. B3
TACGCAGGCGCGCGGCAATCGCGTGCAGGCAGGCGGGCTCACAAAATTCCAGGCAACGGGCGAGAAGGACCCAGGCCAGGGGAACGTAATCATTCGCGGCTCGCAGATTGATGCGAAAAACGTGCACCTTGCGGCCACCGATCGGGTCGATCTGCTCAACAGCACCGACACTGAGCGTGTGCGTCACGACAATGGCTCGACAAGCGGCAGCGTCGGCGTATCGATCGGCACGAAGGGGCTTGGCGTGTCGGCGTCGGCCGCGCGTGCCAACGGCGACGGCAACTCGGACGGGGCGATGCAGAACAACACGCACGTTCGCGCACGCGAGAGCGTGACGATTAAGAGCGGTGGCGATACGAACGTTGTGGGCGCGAACGTGAAGGGCAATCGGGTGGTCGCCGACGTGCAGGGCGACCTGAATGTGGCGAGCGTCCAGGACACCAGCGTAAGTGCGGCGCGCCAGCATAGCGCGGGCGTCGGGCTGAACGTGAGCCAGGGCGGGGGCAGTGCCAGTTTCAACGTGCAGAACGGCAACGCACGCGGCAACTACGCGAGCGTTACCGAGCAGGCGGGGATCGAGGCTGGCGAAGGCGGTTTTGACATTGCCGTGAAGGGCAACACCGATCTAAAGGGGGCGTTTATTGCGAGTGAGGCGGTGAAAGCGCAGAATCGTCTGAAGACTGGCACGCTGAGCTACTCGGCGATTGAGAACCACTCGGATTACCAGGCAAGCACCTTGGGCATCAGTGGTGGCGCGACGACAGGCGACGGCGGCAATGTATACCAGCCGACCGGATCGAGCTCGGGCAAGAATGCCGGGGGAGCGTCGCCGTTGTATCTGAGCGAGAGCGGCAGCAGTCGTGCCCGCACGCAGAGCGCGATCAGCGCTGCTGAGATCGAGATCACGAACCCTGATCAACAAAAGCAGGCTGTCGCGGAGCTGAGCCGCGATGCGACGAATCTGAACGGTCGGGTGGACAAGACGCCGGACATCCAGCAGAGCTTGCAGAATCAGGGCGAGCTGATGAGCGCGATGCGTGACGCCGGCGAGGCGGTTGCGCGGCGGATCGGGGACGTGGCGGATGCCAAGCGCGACGCCTTGCTCCAGGCGGCTAGCGAGAGCGACGATCCGCAACAGAAACAGCAGTATTTGGCTGAAGCGGAGCAATGGGATGAGAGCGGGCGCTACCGTGTTGGTCTGCAGAGTGCGGGCGGCTCGCTGGTGGGAGGCATTGGTGGAGGGCTGTTGGGGGCGGCGCAAAGTGGCGCGGGGTCGTTGGTGTCGGCGTTGCTGGCGAATAAGCTTGATGCGGTGAGCCGGCAGATTGCGGATCAGAAGCCGACCGGTAATGCGGACTTGGACAAGACGCTGGGCAACTTGGTGGCGAATGTGATGTCGAGCGTGGCGGGGGGCGTGATTGGGGGAACGCAGGGCGCGCAGGCGGCGTACAACGTCGATCGGTTCAACCGGCAGTTGCATCAGGATGCGAATCCGCGCAAAGACGAAAGAAAGCGCATCGAACAAGACATCGCACCTGCGTACGCGGCGGCGCATGCTGGAATGACGGTAGAGGAAGCTACCGATAGGCTCGCGGCCCAGTTATTGCGTCAGGTGGACACGACAGCGGCGAGCCAGGGCGGTTGGGATCAGGATGCATCGAATTATTTGAATGCGTATGCGGCGGCCCATCCTGGCGAGACGATCGGAAAAGACCAGTGGGGCAATGCGGTGCCGTTGTTTGGCACGGCGTCTGGATATCAGCGCAACGACAGTACGATCTTCAGTGCGGCGCCGCAGACGACGGACCCGCCGCCTCAACTGGGATTGGGTGCGGTTGGAGGATACTTGGCCGGGATGGAGCAAGGGTTGGCTGACACGATCGGGCATCCGTTAGATACGCTGTGGGGCGGGGTTAAAGGCGCCTATGGGTTCATCATGGATCCTCAAGGCACGGCGCAGCAGATGCAGGCGGCGACGCGTGACGTCCTCGTTCAAGCGGGAGATGGGAACTTCGTACCGGCAGGGCAGCAGGTGGGGCAGCAGGTTGGCTCGACGGTTATAGGTACAGTGGTAGGTGTTGGAGCAGGGAAAGCTGTTGCTGGGATCGAAGGAAGGCGTGCTTTAACTACAGCTAAAATTACAGCAGCGGACGAAAGCATTGGCACGGTTAAGGAAAGTAAAACAAGCAAAAGCCATGCAATCGGCGATGCACAGGTTCGCAATAATTTTTATCGGGATGGAATTCCGTATGATATTCGTCGGATCGCGTATGAAGCGGATGCCAAAAGGATTAATGATGCCGTTAGTGGGATGAGAGCCACAGGTATTAAAGAAGAAGCAATTGCTAAGTGGGCAGTTGATCAGAGAAATAATTTAAAGATCAGATATCGTGATATATCGCCACCTGAATTTGTGAAAGCTGCTGAGGCGAGGAATATGGAAAAATATGGTAACCCGCTTGGTCCTACAGTGGATCAACTCAGATCTAAGGGGTTAAGCTGGAGGCAGATTGCTGATTCAGCAGCTAGTCCTGGGGGGAAAGATATGGGGTTTAGTAAGGAATGAAAGCGAAGATTGAAGTGTCTCCAACGGGTTACAAGTACATTGCAGTATCTGAAACTGTGGATTGGCAAAGTTCGACTGTATTAATTCATAAAATCATGATTCAAATTGGTGCTACGGATATTTTTCCAATTGCAAACGATGAGGCGGTTTCTGTTGATACAAAATGGTGGGAATTTGCGTACAAATTTGGGAAATTTAGAATTGTTTACGAAGACTGGCCGCAAGGTTTATCTATTGAGCCGCGTAATAGAGTGAGTAATGCGTTGTTGCAAGAAATAATTCTGTTAATTAAAAATATTTAATAATATGACGGTGGAGGAAGCCACCGATATTCTTGCGGCCCAGTTGTTGCGTCAGGTGGATACGACAGCAGCGAGCCAGGACGGTTGGGACCAGGACGCATCGAACTATTTGAATGCTTACGCGACGGCTCATCCCGGTGAGATAGTTGGAAAAGGAAGGAGCAGATTGCGGATACTGCTGCTGCTTTATCGGCAGCAGCTGGCCGGTTTGGTGCGACAACGGGTGCGATTGCGGCCATACCTTCGCCGTATGCTCCTGCTGCTACGACACTTACACTCAGTGCGGCAATGGTTGGTTTGGGCGCTAGTGCCGTGGAGCAAGTGTTCAGGCCGAATCCGGTTGCGTTTGGGGTTGATAGTTTTATCGATCTTGGAACTTTCACTGCAACAGAGAAGTATCCGCTTTGGGGGCCAGTGATCAACGAGCTAGGAAATTACATAAAAGGATCGGACTGGGTAATCAAGCAAAAAAATTCAGAAATTCTGAAAAAATGAAAAGATTTAAGATTATTGACAACGGCAACCTAACTAGGAGCGTCCGCATTGGATTTTACGCAATCGGTGTAGGGCTTGGATACATAAGTTTGGAGTACTGGCACTCAGCACTACTTTTTACATTAGGTCTGTTTTTTGCTGCGATAGCAGGGTATTCTAGTCGAGCGGCCATGCTCAATATTAAGCCGCTCGACAGCTCTTATCATAAAGCTCGGGAGAGCTATAAAGAAAAGGGGGGGATACTGAGAAGGACAGGACAAAATAGATACGAGGCTTAACTAAGCTTACCTCGTACACATCTTAGGTCAAGGGTGGTTTCGGATAACAGTCGCATCAACCGGCAGTTGCATCAGGATGCGAATCCGCGCAAAGACGAAAGAAAGCGCATCGAACAAGACATCGCACCTGCGTACGCGGCGGCGCATGCTGGAATGACGGTAGAGGAAGCTACCGATAGGCTCGCGGCCCAGTTATTGCGTCAGGTGGACACGACAGCGGCGAGCCAGGGCGGTTGGGATCAGGATGCATCGAATTATTTGAATGCGTATGCGGCGGCCCATCCTGGCGAGACGATCGGAAAAGACCAGTGGGGCAATGCGGTGCCGTTGTTTGGCACGGCGTCTGGATATCAGCGCAACGACAGTACGATCTTCAGTGCGGCGCCGCAGACGACGGACCCGCCGCCTCAACTGGGATTGGGTGCGGTTGGAGGATACTTGGCCGGGATGGAGCAAGGGTTGGCTGACACGATCGGGCATCCGTTAGATACGCTGTGGGGCGGGGTTAAAGGCGCGTATGGGCTCATCACGGATCCTCAAGACACGGCGCAGCAAATGCAGGCGGCGACGCGTCATGTAATTATTCAGGCGGGTGGAGGAGATTATGCTCCGGCGGGGCGACAGGTAGGGCAGCAGCTTGGAAGCACAGTAGTTGGTACAACGACGGGGGTTACTTTTAATTTCGCTGTCTCAAAGACGACGGGGGCAATAAACAATATCCGTAGTGCGAACGCAGTGGCAGCAGAGGCAAATAAATTTACTGATGCCGCGCGGGCAGAAGGAAATTTCTACCGAGATGGCAGTATCGTAGATATTGGGGAGCACTTTGGGCGCTTTGCAGATGGGGCATCTTTACTGACACCAGTAGAGAGCTTTGGGAAATATCCAATGATGGGTCGTCCAGATGGCTTGTTTGTATCGACGCCAGACTACATAGCGTCATTGCTCAGGCAAACAGGAGGAGATAACGCACTTATCAAACAACGATTGGGAATTGAGCCCCAGTATTGGAATGGTCCCTTGTTCAGAGTTGATATTCCGAACCCTCTTCAAAACAATCCGAGGTTGCCTACAGGGCTTGAGGCAGGTGCAAATAGTCATTTTACACGTGGTGGCTATACCACTGGTGGTGCGCCAGAAATCATCGTTGATCCAATTCCGATTAAACAAGTTAAGCCAATACCTGTCGAACGGCCGCCACAATGAAAATTATTTCTCAAGTAAACTGGGCTTATACGCTTTTCGAAGATGCGGATGGTTCTTATGTGCTGAGTATCGTTGTCCCAGCAAGGGATGCTGCTTGGGCCGTTTATGAAAAGGAGATACGCTTACCTAGCTACGAAAAATATTTACTGAAACTCTTTCCGCAGAGAGTTTCGAGACTTGTTGAACGCTTTGTGCAAGAAGAGAAGCGAATACAATCTATTAAATCTAAATTATAACGAGTGTTCTCCAACCGCTCCAATCGGCAGTTGCATCCGCAGAAAAAGACCTTAGATTAACAGCTTGCGGAAAAGAGTGGTGACAAATACAGCCAGCAGCAGATCGAAGACCAGATGCGGCAGATGTCGATGACAGAAGGTGGCCAAACTTATGCCGGAAGTCCCGACACCTTGATCGGTGAACAGCGTCCGGCGGATGCAGAGGCCAAGTGGGTATATGCAGGTGAGACTGCGGACGGTAAGCCAATCCTAACTCAGGCGACGGTAACGAATAATGCTGAGCTGCAGCGGTATATCGTGGATGCGATGAGCAGCAGCGATGTGCCAAGCACGACCAGCTACACCGCGGCGCCCATGCAACCAGAGCTAGGACCGCGAAGGTATGCGCTCAAGCCCCCGGCGAAGCCCTGTGCGACGGCAGAGTGTGCAGCGGAACTAGCGCCAGCGGGAATGCTTTATTATCCGCCGGATTTGCCGAAGGAGCAGATTGCGGATACTGCTGCTGCTTTATCGACAGCAGCTGGCCGATTTGGTGCGGCAACGGGTGCGATTGCGGCCATACCTTCGCCGTATGCTCCTGCTGCTACGACACTTACACTCAGTGCGGCAATGGTTGGTTTGGGAGCTAGTGCCGTGGAGCAAGTGTTCAGGCCGAATCCGGTTGCGTTTGGCGTAAATAGCGCTGTTGATCTATTACTGTTCCGATCTGCGGATAAGTATCCTCTTTGGGGCCAGTCATAAACGAAGTTGGGAATTTTGTTAAAGAATCATATTGGTTGGAAAGGGCGAAAGATCCCGATAATTGGAAATGAAAAATATCAAATTTATTCAAGATGGGAATTTGAGTGGATGGCTTCGTACAGTATTGTGCCTGATCGGGGCGGTTATCGTATATATAAGTGCCTGTTATGTTCATTCAATGCTGTTGTTAGGGGGTGGTTTATTTTTGGCTGCTGTGGGGGGCTATTCAAGTCGAGCGCATATGCTAAGAATAAAACCGTTCGACAATTCATTTAAAAAGGCGAGGGAAAGTTATAAGAAAGGTGATGCGGAAAAGGAAGGGGGCGGTAATTAAAAAGCCTAGAGCGTATTGTGCACTTTTTATAACGAGTACAGTATGAACGAGCATGAGCATAGCGAAGATGACGAAATGCATGCCGGCCACGGGTTTTGGACAGGCGCTCGCTGTTACGTGCCAGTTACCTGAGTCGGTTCAGCTAGGCGAAGTTGCGCTCGACCACCCAGCGGCGGGGCAACAGCACGAAGCCCTTTTTGCCTCGGGCAGTTTGATGGCCTGCAGCTCTATGCCTTTATCGTGAGCGGTCCGCGCAGGCGTGTCGGCCGTACAGCGCTGTTCAGCCAATGCAATTCCCGAACCATTGCTGGTAAGGCATGTGCAAAGTCGGTTATCCTGGTTTTGTCGCATCAACGCGATAGGGTAAGATAGCGAGCCACCGGATCTCAGCGGCAGAACTGCGTTGAAGTCAAAGACAGCTTGCTCGATGATTGTTGTCACGACATCAAAGCTTTGCTCTACTCGCTGGACCTGAGCGTAGAGAGGGCGGCTTAACAGGACTGCGTCAACCTCACGTGCCTTCATACTCTCGAAGGTGATCGGCTGTCGTTATATTATCGACGGCCCATTTGCGCTCTTATCTAATCGACGATGGTTCGCCGACGACGCTCATCACCTGTATGGCTAGCCGCCTTCTGCTGGCCGGAGCCTATCATGTCACCGGTAACGGGTAAGGTGCAAGATTGAGTAGCGGTTCAGCAACCATTTGGCTCGTCCCCGATCTTTCGATCAATCAGCTAGACTGTCGACTAGTCGACGGCCAGAGAAGGGAGGGCTTGAGTATGACCACGGCAAAAACAGTCCGCAAAAATGCCAAGAACGACGACAAGACGCAGATCGTCGGCATCCGTATGACCCCGGCGCTCGCGCAGGAAGTCAAGATGGAAGCTACTAAGCGCGGCATTACGCTGAAAGTTCTCTTCGCTGAGCTGTGGGAAAACCGCAAGCACCGTGTCCAGTCATGAATAGCATCCAAACGGAAAATGACCTGATCGCCGTCGCCGCGGCATTGATCGAGCCTTCGATCGTGCTCTCTCCGGGCGAAAAGGCGCTTCAAAAGAAAGTCTCCAGGCGAGCTATTGAGCCGGCCTTCTTGGGCACTATTCGCGACGACATCCTCGCCGGAAACGATCCGCTAGGTAATGCGTTTGCCGCTATCCGCTCTGCCACCGAGCGTCGTGCGACCGGGGCCGTTTACACGCCCCTGCCAATCGTCCGCTCGATGATGGCTTGGTTATCTGCTCAAAGCACACCGAGCCGCATCGTCGATCCGGGTGCGGGCTCGGGTCGCTTCATCCTCGCCGCAGGCGAAACTTTTCCGGATACCCAGCTCGTCGCCGTCGAGATGGACCCCCTGGCCGCGCTGATGCTGCGAGCCAATCTGAGCGCACGCGGCTGGACTGACCGGGCGACCGTGTTGGTCAACGACTATCGCGAGATCAAGCTTCCTCGCTGCACCGGGATGACGGCCTTCATCGGCAATCCGCCTTATGTGCGACATCACGACATCGCTGAAAATTGGAAAGCTTGGTACGCCTCGAACTTCGCCGAATTCGGCATCAAGGCCAGCGCTCTTGCTGGTCTGCACTTGCACTTTTTCCTGCAAACTCGGCTACTCGCGAATCCGGGCGACATGGGCGCGTTCATTACCTCGGCTGAGTGGATGGACGTGAACTACGGTTCAGCGCTGCGCCGGCTGCTACTTGAGGAACTGGGCGGCATTGCTCTGCACGTGCTTGAGCCAACCGTCGAAGCCTTCCCTGGTACGGCGACGACTGCTGCGATCACATGTTTTCGCGTCGGGGAGATGGATGAGCCAGTGCGCGTTCGCGACGTCAGCAAGCTAGAACAACTTAACGGCTTGACCAAGGGAACCGAGATTCCGCGTGAGCGGCTACAAGCCGCTCCGCGCTGGTCGATCATTGTTCGACCGTCTGAGCCTGCTACGGCCGGTGACATCGAGCTTGGCGAGCTGTTCCGCGTGCACCGAGGTCAGGTCACAGGCGCAAACGATATCTGGATTGCAGGCGAGCACGCAAAGGATCTGCCCGAGCGCGTCAAGCTGCCGGCAGTCACTAAGGCCAAGGATTTAATCCTGGCCGGCGCTCAACTGCAGTCGGCAGAGGCTCTACGGCGTGTGATTGATCTTCCTGCCGAGCTGGATAATTTTACTAAGGAAGAGTGTTGCCGCATCAGCGCCTTCCTCTCGTGGGCGAAGTTGAACGGTGCCGATCAGAGCTACATTGCGCGACACCGCAAAGTCTGGTGGTCGGTGGGGCTCAAGGCTCCGGCCCCGATCCTTTGCACCTACATGGCTCGCCGGCCGCCGCAATTCACGCTCAACGCCTGCGACGCGCGGCACATCAACGTCGCGCACGGCCTTTACCCGCGTGAGCCGCTGGCCGATGGCGTGATGGCTCGGCTGGTGACGTGGCTTAACAAGAACATCAACACGGGGAGCGGTAGAACGTATGCCGGCGGTTTGACCAAGTTCGAGCCCAAGGAGATCGAGCGCCTGCGCATCCCAAGCCTGGAAACACTTCTTGCATGACCAGCGCACCACCTCGATGGACCATAGCCGAACTTGCCGAAGACGCTGCTACCTCTGCTGGCCAGTTCCGGGCCGAGCGCTTGGCTGTCTCTGACTCCTGGGAAACGCACTACACCCAGGCGCGCAGCAAGTTCGAGCTGCTTTTTAAGAAGTTGAGCGACCTCAACCCAGGCGCGATCACCGACGACAACCTAGCCGAAGCCTACAACCTGGGTCTTGGTGAAGCGCTGCGCTACCTAGCCGGCCCGCCGATCTCGGACGACGACTTGCAGGTGATTGCCGATGTCGACTCGATTGCTCCGGGCGTCTTGAAGAAGAACCCTGAGGCGCTGCGCAAGGTGTTCAAGGTCATTGAGCGGGTGATCGACCCGCATCGGTTCCCGTGGATAGACGCCGGTGGCGCACCCACCGAGCAACAGCGTGAGGCGGCATTGCTGGCCTCCTCCGTGCTCTTGGCCGCGCAGCGCATCGCCACCGAGCGCCGCAACGAGGGCAAGGAAAACCAAGAAAACAAGGTTAAGGGCTACCTTCGCAGCCTGGGCTTCACCGAGGCCCCAGCCGTAGCGATCAATACGATTGTCAAGGGTCCGCAGGCCATGCAGTTCTGCGCCGAGTGCCAGCTCGGTGAGCGCAAGGCCGATGTCGTCGTGCGCTTGCACGACACGCGACTCATGGCGATCGAGTGCAAGGTGTCGAACAGCGCCACCAATAGCGTGAAGCGCCTGAACAACGATGCCGCCGTGAAGGCCGAATACTGGATCAAACAGTTCGGCACCGCGCAGGTCGTACCGGCCGCCGCGCTGGCGGGCGTTTTCAAGGTTCTTAACCTCGAACAAGCGCAAGCGCGCGGGCTTTCCCTGTTCTGGTCACACGATCTCGACAAGCTTGGCGCGTTTATCGAATCGACCAAGTGAGCCGCGCATGAGACGGCCACCTTGGTTTTCGGCTGGTCACGGATAATCCTGGTTCGCGCGTGCGTCAGTGGGGTCGACTCGTTTCAATTTCAGGCCGCAACAAGCAAACGTCACGGATGCATCGGCGCACGCCGCTTTGAATACCGGATGAGAATGTAGAAAACCGCGCCCACGAAGATGAGCGCGCACAGCGTCCTCATTTTCGCTTCCCCTTTGGATAGCCCTGCTGTGCGTCGATGATGCGCACAATCTCAATCGCACTCGTGGCCGAAAATGGCTGGCGCGATTAACATTTTAAGGGCGGGACATGCCCGCCTTGCCTGTGAAGTGAGCGTTGCAGTCATGCCACCAGCAATAGGAACCCACCGAAGCGACTCACTGCGGCTCAATGCCGAGGCGAGCGCCGTAGGAATCCCCAGAATTTAAGCGGGGGAGGATGTCAAGACGGATCTTTATGGCGAAGAACAAACACGTTTCACAAACGCCGGCCACCCAACTACTGCGACATCACCATGTCGAGTTCGGCGAGCATCTCTACGAGTACGTGGAGCACGGCGGCACCGCCGAATCCGCGCGGCAGCTCGGTGTACCCGAGCATTGTGTGATCAAGACGCTGGTGATGGAGGATGAGCACGCGAAACCGCTGATCGTGCTGATGCACGGCGATCGCACGGTGTCGACCAAGAACCTGGCGCGTCAAATCGGTGCCAAGCGTATCGAGCCGTGCAGGCCCGACGTCGCGAACCGGCATTCGGGCTACTTGGTCGGCGGCACGTCACCATTCGGCACGCGCAAGCCGCTGCCAGTGTACGTGGAGCGCACGATCCTGTTGCTCGAACGGATTTACCTGAACGGCGGGCGTCGCGGTTACCTTGTGAGCCTTGCTCCGGCGGTACTCACGACACTGCTGGCCGCCACGCCAGTAGACTGCGCGAGCCCTGACTGAACGCGTGGGATTGCGACATGCAGCGCGCTGTCTTGCGTCATGTGCCATGCTTCGTGCTTCGTGCGCCATGCGTTATGCGTTATGCGTTATGCGTCGGCGCAGCAAGTTTTCGCGCGCGCCTGGGCACGACCGGGGTTAGGTAGAATGACGCGCTTTGAACGAGTTGCACATCCTCCTCCATGGCTAACCTGCTTGTCGCCGTCGCGGCGTACCTAATCGGCTCGATATCGTTCGCGGTGATCGTCAGCGCCGCAATGGGACTATCCGACCCGCGCACCTATGGCTCGAAGAACCCCGGCGCGACCAATGTGCTGCGCAGCGGCAACAAGGCGGCGGCGGTTCTGACGCTGTTTGGCGACGCTTTCAAAGGATGGCTTGCCGTGTGGCTCGTCAAGCATGTCGGCGCCGCATACGGGCTCGACGCATTCTCGGTGGCGTTGGCATCGATCGCCGTATTCCTCGGCCACTTGTATCCGGTGTTCTTCCGTTTCAAGGGTGGTAAGGGCGTGGCCACCGCGGCTGGCGTGCTGCTCGGAATCGACCCGGTACTCGGCATCGCGACTGCCGCCACGTGGCTGATCATTGCTTTCTTTTTCCGCTATTCATCGTTGGCCGCACTGATCTCGGCGCTGTTCGCGCCGTTGTTCGACCTTTTCATGTTTGGTGGCAACCCGATCGCCGGGGCCATTATCGCGATGAGCGTGTTGTTGGTGTGGCGGCACCGCGCGAATATCAGCAAGCTCCTGGCCGGACAGGAGAGCCGGATTGGCGACAAAAAAGGCGCATCCGATGCACGGCGGTGACGGCCGGGGCCGCTAAGCAACGCGCCGCTCAGTCGCGAAAATTATTGAAGTCGAGCGGGGCGTCGCTCACCTCTTTGCGCAGCATCGCAATGACGGATTGCAGATCGTCGCGCTTGGCGCCGCTCACGCGCACCGCGTCGCCCTGTATGCTAGCTTGCACTTTGGTCTTGCTGTCTTTGACTAGCTTGACGATCTTTTTCGCGAGATCGCCCGCCACGCCTTTTTTAACGGTGACGAGTTGCTTGACTTTGTCGCCGCCGATTTTCTCGATTTTGCCGTAGTCGAGAAAGCGTACGTCGACCTGGCGCTTAGCCATTTTCTGCAGCAACACGTCCTTGACCTGGCCCAGCTTGAAATTATCGTCGGCGAACAGCGTCAGCTCCCGCTCCTTTTGCTCGACGCGCGCATCCGATCCCTTGAAGTCGAAGCGCGTCGAGATTTCCTTGTTCGACTGTTCGACCGCGTTCTTGACCTCAACCATGTTGGCTTCCACGACTACATCGAACGACGGCATTGCATTTTCTCCCGAAAGAATTGCCAGCACGGCTGCGCGACGCCCAGTGCGCGATGCCGGGACAATCGTGACGAGCCGCTATAATGCGACACATTTTGTCATTTTACCGATGGCCTGCGTTTTGCCAATCGCGCGCCATGCCTGCCGCGCCAAAGCGGATCGTATGCGCGTCGGCGGCGTTGACCCATGATGGCCTTTGCGATGTCCCGATTGACTGACGCTGACCTGGCGCCCAATGCGCTGCAGGCGGACTATTCACTGCGAGATCACAATACGTTTGGCTTTAACGTGCGCGCGCGACTGGGCGGTGCGATCCGCTCGGAAGCCGCCCTCGCTGTGCTGCGTGCCAATCAGCGGATCGCCGGCATGCCGCGCCTGGTGCTGGGCGCGGGCAGCAACGTTGTGTTCACGCGCGACTTCGATGGTTTGGCGCTCGTGATCGACTTGCGCGGCAAGCGCGTCGTCGCGCAGACCGACGATGCTTACATTGTCGAGGCCGCTGCCGGCGAGCGCTGGCACGACTTCGTTGACTGGACGCTGCAACAAGGCATGGCCGGATTGGAGAATCTTGCGCTGATTCCCGGTACGGTCGGCGCCGCGCCGGTGCAGAATATCGGTGCATATGGCCTCGAGCTTGCCGAGCGCTTTGAACGATTGCGCGCGCTCGACATGGTTGACGGGCGTATCGTGGACCTCGATGCACAAGCCTGCGCGTTCGGCTATCGCGACAGCGTATTCAAGCATGCTGCGCGTGACCGGCTGATCATCCTGTCCGTTGCGTTTCGCTTGCCGAAGCGATGGCGTGCCCGTGCTTCGTACGCGGACGTGGCAAGCCGGCTCGCCGCGAGCGGGATTGGCAAGCCGACGGCGCGACAGATCTTCGACGCGGTTACCGCGATCCGGCATGAAAAGCTGCCTGACCCGGCGATCCTGGGTAACGCAGGCAGTTTTTTCAAGAATCCGATTGTCGACGCCGAGCAGTTTGCGGCGCTGCGCGCGAAGGAGCCGGATATCGTGTACTACATGCAGCACGATGGCCGCGTCAAGCTGGCCGCCGGTTGGATGATCGATCGCTGCGGGTGGAAAGGGCGCTCAATCGGCGCGGCCGCCGTGCACGAACGCCAAGCCCTGGTACTGGTCAATCGCGGTGGCGCGACCGGCGAACAGGTATTGGCGTTGGCGCAGGCGATCCGCGCCGATGTCAGCCAGCGCTTCGGCGTGGAACTCGACATGGAGCCGCTCGTCGTCTGAATCCGCGCATCCCCCAGCGTTGGTACTGGCGAGCCTGCGGCTGTCCGCCGGAACTGCGGGGCGGCTGTTGCGCATCGGGTGCTAGGCACGGCGTGTCGCGCCGATCCCGACTCGCGTCAGCCATGCGCCGCGATATGGGCGAGCGGCGTGTTGTGCTGGATTTGTGCGGCGTCCTGCAACGGCCGGCTCGACGGTTCGTTCCGCCGTCGCGGTGCACGGCCGACGATAGGACTTAATGATTCAGGCGGCCGAGCATCAAGAACTCCATCAGCGCCTTTTGCACGTGTAGCCGGTTCTCGGCCTCGTCCCACACGACGCTCTGCCGACCGTCGATGACGTCGGCGCTCACTTCCTCGCCGCGATGTGCGGGCAGGCAATGCATGAACAGCGCGTCAGGCTGCGCGAGCGCCATCAGTTCCGCATCGACGCACCAATCCGCGAACGCGGTCTTGCGCGCGTCGTTTTCTTGTTCGAAGCCCATGCTGGTCCACACATCGGTCGTGACCAGGTGGGCGCCTTCGCAGGCGGCGCGCGGATCGTCGGTTTCCTCAACCGATGCCAGGTGTGCCGGGTCGATCAAGGCGTGATTGAGCCTGTATCCCGGTGGTGTCGACACGCGAAGCTTGAAACCGAGGATGTGCGCGGCCTCGATCCATGTATAGGCCATGTTATTCGCGTCGCCTACCCACGCGACGGTTTTGCCACGGATCGGTTCCCGGTGCTCATGGAACGTGAACACGTCTGCCAGCACTTGGCACGGGTGATACTCGTTGGTCAGCCCATTGATGACCGGAACGCGCGAATTCTGTGCAAAGCGCCGCAGGATGTCCTGACCGAACGTGCGAATCATAATGATGTCGACCATTCGCGATATGACCTGCGCCGCATCCTCGATCGGTTCGCCGCGACCCAGTTGTGTGTCGCGCGTGCTCATGAAGACCGCGTGGCCGCCCAGTTGGAAGATCCCGGCTTCAAACGAGAGCCGCGTGCGCGTCGAGTTTTTCTCGAAGATCATGGCCAGCGTGCGATCGTGCAACGGGTGATAGGTTTCGTAATTCTTGAACTTCTGTTTCAGAATCCGGGCGCGCTCCAGCACGTAATCGTAATCGTCGGCAGAAAAATCCCGGAACTGCAGGTAGTGGCGAATCGTTTTGGTGGAGGTCATAAAAACAAATATGGCGGACTAAGCCGGTCAGTACGCCGGGCGCCGCTGCTTGCCATGTGGATCACTCCATCCAGCATAAAGGATTTCGGTGCCTTTGACGAGCCGGCCTACGCCCGCTGCCGCGCCGGACCGGGCATCGCTTTACTTTGCACTGCACCGGACGGTTCTCATTTGCGGGCGAACGGCCGGGTCACCGGCGGATAACAAAGGCGGCGCGCGCCAGCTTGTGCGTTGCGCGCTCCCGGTTCGGCTCGACGACTATTCAGCGCGCAGGCAGGCTCAGTGCGACGGTAGCGAGAACGATGGGGAAGCGCGGATTCGGTATCCCGGGCAGGGTAGTGCGCTGCGGCAAGGGACCGCGTGCGCTATAATGAATGACTTTCGCGACGAGCCTGCCGCCGTGGTGTCGCGCGGCAGTACGGCGTGGGAAAACACGTCCGTGCGTCGCGGAGCCTCATTTGCCCTATTCGCGGGTGCCGTCGAGCCGGTGCTGGCGGGGCTGTCTTTCAGGTGTTCCACATGGGCGACTCATCCTCAACCGAATACTTCATTCAAGGCATTACCAAGAACGGAAAGAAGTTTCGGCCGAGTGATTGGTCGGAGCGGCTGTGTGGTGTGATGTCGTCGTTTGGTCCTGGGGCGACGGGGCCGAACGCGAAGCTGAAGTATTCGCTATACGTGCGGCCTGTGATGCTCGGTGACATCAAGACGGTGATCGTCGATTCGCGGCTGCGCGACATTGAGCCGATGGCTTTCGATTTCGTGATGAATTTCGCCCGGGACAATGATCTGGTGGTGACCGAAGCCTGCGAGCTGCCGATCGAACATCCAGTGCAACGCGCCGCGCCCAAACGTGAGGTCGGCTAAACGGCGATGGCGAGCGACGGTTGCGGGCGGCGCCTGCCGCCGAATTGGCGTGGCCGCGTAGCGCCCTGCGGTTTGGGCTGCCATCTCAGCGCAAAAAGCCCGCGATTGCGGGCTTTTGCTTCGACTACTCTACTCCATCGCTGCGCCACCAGTGTTGCGCTGGGCCGACTCGGTGTGTTTTGACGAAACCGGGTCTTCACACGACGCGCCCGCTTGGCGGGCCGCGCCGCGGGCGATCAACCGGCGCGTGGGGTTTTACGCTGCAGCCTGCGCCAGACCCTTGATGGCAGCGGCCAGGCGGCTCTTGTGGCGAGCGGCCTTGTTCTTATGGATGATCTTCTTGTCAGCGATGATGTCCAGCGTCTTCGACGATTGCTTCAGCACCTCGGCAGCCTTTGCCTTGTCACCGGATTCGATCGCCTTGCGCACGGCCTTGATCGCGGTACGCATTTTGGAGCGCAGCGCAGAATTGTGTGAATTGGCTTTCGCGGCCTGACGGGCACGCTTGCGAGCTTGTGCGGAGTTAGCCATGACGGTTCCTTATCCTGTTTCCAGCGGTATTGGAGTATGAGCCGCGGGGAACGGTTGCCCGGCGGACTATCGAAACGGCGGATTATAACAATAAAACAACGGGATGCGCAATTGGCGTCCCCCTTCCGGATCGAACTAGGTAGAAGTGTCTGGTTAGCTGCAGTGGCGACGGGCGCGGGCGGTCCATTTACCCTCGCCCCGGGACCGCCGCCACGGACTGCTGACACGGACTGCTGACACGGACTGCTGACACGGACTGCTGACACAGACTGCTGACACGGACTGCTGACACGGACTGCTGACACGGGCTGCTGACACGGGCTGCTGACACGGGCTGCTGACACGGGCTGCTGACATGGGCTGCTGACACGGGACCGCTGCCATGGATCCCGGAGACGAGTGCCACGCCGCGCTGTCATCGGTAAGCGCGGCTACCGCAGCGTGCCGTGGTCGTGTTCGTCGCATAGGGTCCGTATAATGCCGCCGCATGAATCTACTCCGCGCCCTCGTCACCGTCAGTGGCTTCACCTTGCTTTCCCGGATCACCGGATTGGCGCGTGAAACGCTGATTGCCCGCGCTTTTGGCGCCAGCTCGTACACCGACGCGTTCAATGTCGCGTTCCGTATCCCGAATCTGTTGCGGCGACTGTCCGCCGAGGGTGCGTTTTCGCAGGCGTTCGTGCCGATCCTGGCCGAGTTTAAGAGCCAGAAGGGGCACGAGGCGACGCGTACGCTGGTCGACGCGACCGCCACCGTGCTGGCCTGGGTGCTGGTCGGCTTGTCGGTGCTGGGCATCGCTGGCTCCGGGTTCGTCGTGTGGGTGGTCGCATCGGGGTTGCGTCACGACGCTCAAGCGTTCGGACTCGCGGTGACGATGACGCGGATCATGTTTCCGTACATCGCACTGATCTCGCTGACTTCGCTGGCGTCCGGCGTCTTGAATACTTATCGGAATTTTTCGCTGCCGGCATTTGCGCCTGTCCTGCTCAATGTTAGCTTCATCGTCGCGGCGTTGGTCGTTGCGCCGCGCTTGGACACCCCGATCTACGCGCTCGCTTTCGCGGTGTTGGCCGGCGGCGTGCTGCAGCTGCTCGTGCAACTGCCAGGGCTGAAACGCGTCCAGATGATGCCCCGGATCGGACTTAATCCGGTTCGCGCGCTGGCCCATCCCGGGGTCAAGCGGGTCCTGTGGAAAATGATGCCTGCCAGCTTCGCGGTATCGGTCGCCCAGCTATCACTGATCGTCAATACCAATATCGCTTCGCACCTGGCGCCCGGCAGCGTATCGTGGTTATCGTACGCGGATCGGCTAATGGAGTTCCCGACCGCGTTGCTGGGTGTCGCGCTCGGCACGATTCTGTTGCCCAGTTTATCTAAGGCGCACGCGGATGCCGATGCGGCGGAATACTCAGCGCTGCTCGACTGGGGCTTGCGGCTCACTTTCCTGTTGGCCGCCCCCAGTGCTGTCGCGCTGTTCGTCTACGCTGAACCCTTAACAGCCACGTTGTTCAATTATGGACGGTTCTCGGGCCATGACGTCGTGATGGTGTCGCGTGCCCTGGCTGCCTATGGGGTGGGCTTGCTCGGGCTGATCCTGATCAAGATCCTCGCGCCCGGTTTTTATGCTAAACAGGACATCAAGACACCGGTGAAGATCGCGTTGGCGGTACTAGTTGTCACGCAATTGTGCAATGTCGTGTTCGTGCCCCACCTTGCACATGCGGGCTTGTCGCTGAGCATCGGCATCGGTGCATGCGTGAATGCGCTGCTGCTGTTCGCCGGCTTGCGTCGGCGCTCGATCTATGTGCCATCGGCCGGATGGGGGCTGTTTTTCGTGCAGTTGGTCGGCGCGTGCCTTGTGCTCGCCGGCGTGATGCGCTGGTTTAACCAGTCGTTCGATTGGGTGGCACTGGGGCACCATCCGGGTATGCGCATTGCAGCATTGGGCGCGACGCTGGTCATCCTTGCCGCGCTATATTTTGCCATATTGTTTCTGATGGGCTTCAAATATGCCTACTTCCGCCGCCGCGTGAAATAACGAGCTAATGACGACTTCCCGAATACTCGATTTTTTCACCGCATTGGTTGCGCAGGACGAGAGCCTGCCGCTGACCGAAGCCGTCTTGTCGTTAGCACAGGATGCCTATCCGGACCTGGACGTGCAGGGTGCCCTCACGGATATCGACGCGTTGGTGGTGCGGCTGCGTCGACGTTTGCCGCAGGGCGCCGACGTGACGCAGAAGTTGTCGGAGTTGAACCGCTTCTTCTTCCGGGAGTTGGGGTTTTGCGCGAACTTAAACGACTACTATGATCCGGACAATAGCCATCTGAACATGGTGCTCAAGAAGCGACGCGGCATTCCGATTTCGCTCGCCGTGATCTACTTGGAGATGGCCGGGCAGCTCGGATTACCCGTCAAGGGCGTGTCGTTTCCGGGTCACTTCCTGTTGCGGGCGACTATTGCAGAAGGCGAAGTGATGCTGGATCCGACGACCGGTGAGTCGCTGACCGAGTCGCGCATGGTCGAGATGCTCGAGCCGTATTTGGACAAAGGCGGGCAATCGATCGCCGGCACGCTGCACGCGCTGCTGCAACCGGCCACCGAGCGGGAGATCGTCGCGCGGATGTTGCGTAACCTGAAAACGATCTACCTGCAGACCGAACGCTGGCAACGGCTGCTGGCCGTCCAACAACGACTCGTCATCCTGCTGCCGGAGAGCATCGAGGAAATCCGCGATCGCGGCTTCGCGTATGCGCGGCTGGACTATCTGCGACCTGCCCTGGAGGATTTGGAGCGCTATCTGGAGCAAGAACCCGACGCGGCCGATGCGACTGTCATCGAGTCGCAATTGCAGGAGTTGCGCCAGCGTACGCGTCGCGGCGATTGACGTTCCGACACGGTAGCAACCGGTCCGGCCTCGGTCGCGCGCAGGCGACTGCGGTTGCCCAGGTTACTCCGGCTGCACCGGTTATTTCGGTTGCATCCGGATCGCGCCGTCAAGCCGGATCACTTCACCGTTGAGCATGGGATTGTCCAGAATCTGCTTGACCAGCATCGCATATTCGGATGGCTTACCGAGCCGGGGCGGGAATGGCACCATCGCGCCGAGCGCATGCTGGAGTTCTTCGGACATGCCTAACAACATCGGCGTCTCGAAGATGCCGGGGGCGATCGTCATGACACGGATTGCGCTGCGCGACAGGTCGCGAGCAACCGGCAGCGTCATCCCGACGACGCCGCCCTTGGATGCCGCATAGGCGGCCTGGCCGATCTGTCCATCGAAAGCGGCGACCGATGCGGTGTTCACGATGACCCCGCGCTCGCCATGCTCATTGGGCGGGTTGGCCGACATCGCGGCCGCCGCGAGCCGGATCATGTTAAACGTGCCGATCAGGTTCACGCCAATCGTCTTGGCGAACAGATCGAGCGGATGCGGGCCGTCTTTGCCAACGGTCTTGACCGCCGGCGCGATGCCCGCGCAATTGACCAGGCCGCGCAACTTTCCAAGCCGCATGGCGGTCTCGATCACGGTGCGTGCGTCGTCCTCGCGCGACACGTCGCACTTGACGAAGCGGCCATCGAGTTGGTCGGCGAGCGCCTCGCCCGCCGCCTTGTTCAGGTCGGCGATGACCGGCTTGCCGCCGTGCTCGGCCAGCATCCGGGCTGTGCCCGCGCCCAAGCCTGAGGCGCCACCCGTGATGACAAAAACGTTGTCGCGGATCTGCATGTCGATGGTCTCCTGCTGTCGATACGCGTGCAGCCTCGTGAGCCGTGCCGCATGGGCGGCGCCACGATCGTGGCGATCCTAGATCGTTATGTCCTGGATCGTTGTGTCTTGGATCGCGCCGTTCTGTGCCGGTTACTGCAGTGCGTCGAACACGCGTTGGCGGATCTCGTCAACGGTGCCGAGCCCGGAGATTTTCCGGTATCGGGGGGCCTGCAGTCCATTCTCGTCACCGCGCTGCGCCCATTGCATATAGTAGTCGATCAACGGGCACGTTTGCGCGACGTAGACGTCCAGGCGCTTGCGGACTGTTTCTTCCTTGTCGTCGTCGCGCTGAATCAGGGGCTCGCCGGTCACGTCGTCGACCATGTCGACCTTCGGCGGATTGAACTTGATGTGATATGTGCGTCCCGATGTCGGGTGCGTGCGGCGCCCGCTCATGCGCTCGATGATCTCGTCAAACGGTACGTCAATCTCCAGCACGTAGTCGATCGCCACGCCAGCCTGCTTCATCGCGTCGGCCTGCGGGATCGTACGCGGAAAGCCGTCAAACAGGTAGCCGTTCTTGCAATCGGCCTGCTGAAGCCGTTCCTTGACGAGTCCGATGATCAGCGTATCCGGAACGAGCTCGCCCGCGTCCATGTAGCGCTTGGCCTCCACGCCGAGCGGCGTGCCAGCCTTCACGGCCGCGCGCAGCATGTCACCGGTCGAAATTTGCGGGATTGCAAACTTGTCCTTGATGAAGTTTGCCTGGGTGCCCTTGCCCGCGCCAGGGGCGCCTAACAGGATCAAACGCATGATGATTATCTCCGAGATTGCTTGTGAATGCTGTGAGCGGGCAGGCCATCAGCGTCGCACGCGAATCTGACTGTAGCCTGACGCACGGTGCGTAGCGCGGCGGACAACTCGTCGCCAATGGGCGCCGTACATGCCGCCTGTCGCTATTGGGGGCGTAGCATAAGCGTCCGATTATGCCACGCGGCGCGCGATCCTCAGCCTCGTTGGGCGAGAATCGCGCGAACTCGCTCTAGGTCCGCCGGCGTGTCGACACCGGGCGACGGCACGTGTGGCGTCAGCAACACCGTGATCCGTTCCCCATGCCACACCGCCCGCAGTTGCTCGAGTGCCTCGGCGATTTCGACCGGCGCCTGCGAAAGCTCGGGGTAGCGGCGCAGGAAGCCAGCCCGGTATGCGTATAGGCCGATGTGACGATGCACCGCAATACTTGGCGCCGGCAGCCGCGCGATGTCGACCACGGGCGCCGTGCCATCCTCCGGGCTCCATTGCGGCTGATACGCATCGCGGGACCACGGGATCGGCGCGCGGGAAAAATACAATGCGATACCGCGGGCATCGAGGACCACCTTCACAATGTTCGGATTGAAGACCTCTGCCGGCTCGGCGATCGGATGGGCGGCGGTGGCAATCGCACAATCGGGATTGGCGGCCAGGTGCGCGGCGACGCCGGCGACTAGCCGCGGCTCGATCAGTGGTTCATCGCCTTGCACATTGACCACCAGCGCGTCGTCCGGCAGGCGGCATGTGTGGACCACTTCGGCCAGCCGGTCGGTGCCGGTCGAATGGTCGGTGCGGGTCAGCAGTGCCTCGATGCCATGCGCTCGGCACGCATTGAGCACGACTTCGGCGTCGGTGGCGATCAACACGCGGCTCGCGCCTGACGCGCGGGCCTGCTCGGCCACGCGTACCACCATGGGTTTGCCGGCTAGGTCGGCGAGCGGCTTGCCCGGCAGACGGGTGGACGCGAGGCGGGCCGGAACGACGACGATGAATGGAACGGCGGCGTGCATCGGATCAGTTGCTGGCGGGCTCGACCGGCGTGCCTTCGACCGTCTGGCGTGCCTCATCGACCAACATCACTGGAATGCCGTCGCGGATCGGATACGCGAGCTTGTCGGCATGGCAAATGAGCTCCTGCGCGTTGCGATCATGGTGCAGAGGCCCCTTGCACAGCGGGCAGACGAGGATTTCAAGCAGGCGAGCGTCCACGAAGTTTCTCCACAACGAGCGCAATTAGGCGAGGGTCGAGCGTGGCGTCGACGGGCACCGCCCATAGACGTGAGTCACGCCAAGCCGTGCATTTTACCGCATCCTTTTCGGTGATCAGGATCGCATCGGCTGTATCGGTCACGAACGGGTTCTCATCGAAAGGATAGTGGTCGGGCAGCGCGCGTGTCGCGGGCACAAGGCCGCTCGCACGCAGTGTCGCGAAGAAACGCTCCGGTGCGCCGATGCCGGCAGCGGCCAGCACACGCTCGCCGGCGAACTGCGCTAGCGGCCGGCGCAGGTGTGGATTATCCAGGTGCCAGGCGTCGGCGGGCTGCAGCGTCAGCGCGAAAGTCGACGGCCACGGCGGCAGACTGCGCCCGTCAGGGTTGTTGATCAACGTTGCGTCGCGGACGCGACTCAGCGGTTCGCGCAGCGGCCCGGCGGGCAGCAGGAACCCGTTGCCCCCTAGCCGGTGATCGAAAACCACCAGCTCGACGTCGCGCGCGAGCCGATAGTGTTGCAGGCCGTCGTCGCTGACGATGACATCCACTTCCCAATGGGCTTGCACCAGCGCGCTGGCGGCCGCGACTCGGTCCGGGCAGACCCACACGGGCACCCCGGTGCGGCGGGCGATCAGCAGCGGCTCATCGCCCGCCAGCGCAGGCGACGCCGCGGGGCTGACTGCGGTGGGCCGCACGATGCGCGCGCCATAGCCGCGCGACACCACGCCAGGCGTGAAGCCTGCATCGCGCAACGCCTCGATCAGCGCAATGACGGTTGGCGTCTTGCCGGTGCCGCCGACCGTCACGTTGCCCACCACCACGACCGGTACGCTGATGCGCCACGTCTTGCACCAGCCGCGCGCATACGCGAGCCGGCGCAGCGCGCAGACGGCGGCAAACAACTGAGACAAGGGCCATAGCGTGTACGCGAGCACGCCACGGCGCTGCCATTCACGCGAGAACATAGGCTCGAAACGGGCGATGATGGCACGGGACAGTGGCATAAGCATGGCGCGGTGGTACGCAAATGGGGTAGGGCGTCGGACAACGGCACGGCAGGCCACAACTCTAACGTGGCACAGGCGTGCGCGGCAAGCCGGCTGAAAGGCCAGACCGGACCGATGCCCGCACGGGGACGCTGATCATTTGTCCATAATGGGTTCGATGCCGGCATACTATCCCCAATTATTGTGGATAACTTTGTGGGAATCTCGAGGTTATCGCCGGTAAGCCCATGGGGCGAAAAGTTTTTCAGTGATTTGCTGCCAACTGGGGCAGTGTGCAAAGTCTTGCGTGGCAAAGGTTTGACGCTGCCGCACGGAGACGGCCGGCCGGTGCGGCGCAAAGACCGGTAGAATCGACTGTGTGGACAGCTGCGGCCCCGCCGGGCCGTAGCGGAGCCTCCCGTTCCCCAATACCGCCCGATGACAGCAGAATTTTCTCCCTCGGCCCCCTTTGTCGGCGGCGACGCGGTGATTTCCGTGTCCGCCTTGAATCGCGCGATCGGCACCCTGCTCGAGCGTGCGTTTGCGCTCGCCTGGATCGCCGGCGAAGTCTCGAACTTTACGCGGGCAGCCAGCGGCCATTGGTATTTCTCGATCAAGGACGATTGTGCGCAGATTCGTTGCGTGATGTTCCGTGGCCGTGCCCAATATGCACAGTTTACGCCGCGCGAGGGCGACCGGATCGAGGTTCGCGCCACGGTGACGATGTACGAGCCGCGCGGCGAGTTGCAACTGAACGTGGAGGCGGTCCGACGCACCGGGCAAGGCCGACTGTACGAAGCGTTTCTGAAGCTGAAAGCGCAGCTTGAGGCCGAGGGTCTGTTCGCCGCTGAGCGCAAGCGCGCGTTGCCGTCGCACCCGCGCACCATCGGTATCGTCACGTCGCTGCAAGCTGCGGCGCTGCGCGACGTGTTGACCACGCTTGCGCGGCGCGCCCCGCATGTGCCGGTCATCGTCTACCCGGCGCCGGTGCAGGGCGCTGAGGCGGCCGCGCGCGTCGCGGCGATGATCGGCACGGCCAACCGCCGTGCCGAAGTCGATGTGCTGATCGTGTGCCGCGGCGGTGGTTCGATCGAGGACTTGTGGGCGTTCAACGACGAATCGCTCGCGCGGGCAATCGCCTCTAGTGTGTTGCCGATCGTGTCCGGCGTCGGGCACGAAACCGATTTCACGATTGCCGACTTCGCCGCTGATGTCCGCGCGCCGACGCCGACGGCGGCAGCGGAACTGGTCAGTGAACAGCGCGCCGTGTTATTGCGCGAGTTGGACCAGCGCCACGCGGCGCTGGCGCGTGGCTTCGGCCGGATGATGGAGCGGCGCGCGCAGCAGTTGGACTGGCTCGCGCGCCGGCTTGTGAGTCCATCCGAGCGGATCGCCAGGCAGCGCCAGCACCTGCGGCAACTGTCGCTGCGGTTGTGCTCGGCCGGCGCGCGTCCGGTGCGGGATGCGCGCGCGCAGCTGACGATGGTTCAGTTGCGCTGGCGGCGCAGTCGACCCGACATGGAGCGGGCGGCCGAACGTGTGCAGCGGCTCGAGCAGCGCCTGGGCGATGCACTGCGCAGGCAGCACGAGCGTCGACGCGCGCAGGTATCCGAGCTGGCCGCTCGCACCGAGTTGCTCAGTCCGCGGCGCACGCTTGAGCGCGGTTATGCGGCGCTGATCGACCCACACAGCGGCGCGGCGGTGCGCGCGCCGGACGCGCTCAAACCCGGTCGCCGCGTAACGGTGCACCTCGCGCACGGCAGCGCGGATCTCGGCATTGCGCAAGTACAGCCTCGCCTGGATGAGGAATTCTAGGGCGGCGTTGGCGATATCGGCGCTGGCTGTCGCGCAGGATCGCGCACTGCCGAGCAGTTCTGACTCATTTATAGGAACAAGCAAAGCAATGCTGCGCATAAAGGGCCGACGATTTGCGAGGTTATTCCAACTCACCTAGAATCGAATGCTCGGCAGCATGACTCTCCCTGGTCCCCAATCCGTTATAAAGGAAGTTTGCACGATGGCACAACATACACTCCCCCCCCTGCCGTTCGCGAAGAATGCGCTGGCTCCGCACATCTCGGAAGAGACGCTGGAATTCCACTACGGCAAACACCACCAGGCCTATGTGACGAACCTGAACAACCTGATCCCGGGTACGGCGTTCGAGAACCTGTCGCTGGAAGAGATCGTCAAGAAATCGTCGGGCGGCATCTTTAACAACGCAGCACAAGTGTGGAACCACACATTTTTCTGGAACAGTCTGTCGCCGCAGGGCGGCGGCGCGCCGACCGGCAAGCTCGGTGACGCGATTAACGCGAAGTGGGGCTCGTACGACGCATTCAAGGAAGCTTTCACAAAGGTGGCGGTCGGCACGTTCGGCTCGGGCTGGGCCTGGCTCGTGAAGAAGGCCGATGGCTCGCTGGACATCGTCTCGACCAGCAACGCCGCTACGCCGTTGACGACCGACGCCACGCCGCTACTGACGTTGGACGTCTGGGAGCATGCGTATTACATCGACTATCGCAACGCACGTCCGAAGTTTGTCGAGGCGTTCTGGAACGTCGTGAACTGGGATTTCGCCGCCAAGAACTTCGGCGTGTGAAGCTCGCGCGCGGCATCGCCGTGCGCGTACCCGCAACGCGTCGCTCCTACGCGAGCGACGCGCCATTCCAGTCGATGCCCGCACACAGCACCATTAGGTGTCCCGCCACCTGTACCGCAATCGATGCGGTCACCCCGCCAATCTGCAGTGTGCTGCTCAGAGGGTCCTGGCATCGCTATCGTGCCTTCCCGTGCTGCGCACGTCCGGCGCTAACTGTCCGAAGATCCACGCGGATAACGCGGTGATCACGCTGATGCAGACGAATGTCGCATGAAATGCCGGCAGCGTCTGCGATGGCGCGATGTGTCCGAACAGCGCCGTGAATGTGGCGAGCAGCGCGCCGGCGATGGTGACCCCCAGGCTCATCGACAGCATTTGCACAAGGGAAAACAAGCTGTTGCCGCTGCTTGCCCCTTCACGTCCAAGGTCTTTCAGCGTCAACGTATTCATCGCGGTAAATTGCATCGAATTCACGCCGCCGAAGATCGCCAGTTGTACGAGCCGGACCCACAGCGGTTGATCCGGCGACATCAGTGCAAAGCTGGCCATGGTTGCCCCGAGCAGGACGGTGTTAGTCAGTAGCACGTGGCGGTAGCCGTGGCGCATGATCAACGCCGTGACAATGCGCTTGGACACCATGCCGGCCGCGGCCACTGGCAGCATCATTAGACCCGCATGAAACGGCGCGTAGCCGAGGCTCACCTGCAGCAGCAGCGGCAACAGATAGGGCATCGCGCCGCTGCCGATGCGCGCAAATAGATTACCCAGCAGGCCGACGCTGAACGTGTGAATACGGAACAACTCGAGCGAGAACAGTGGGTGCGGGCTACGCGTCGCGTGCAGTCCGTACGCCGACAGGCACGCGAAGGCCAGCACCAGCAATATCAGCACGAGCGCGTGCGTCAGCCGCAACTCGGCCAGCCCGTCCAATGCCAGCGTCAATGCCAGCATGGCCACGGCGAGCAACAAGTAGCCCTTCACGTCGAAGCGCCCGACTTTGTCCAGCGGTTCACCGAGCATGAACAGCGCCGTCGCGATGCAGCCCGCCAGGCCGACCGGCACGTTGATCAAGAATATCCAATGCCATGACGCGACGTCGGTCAGCCAGCCGCCTAGCGTTGGCCCGATCAATGGCCCGACCAGTCCGGGAATCGCCACAAAGCTCAGGGCTGGCAGGTAGCGCTCGCGTGGAAAGCTGCGCAGCACGGCAAGCCGTCCGACGGGCAGCAGCATCGCACCGCCTATCCCCTGCACCACACGCGAGGCGACGAGTTGCCACAGGGCCGACGCGTTCGCGCACATTAGTGAGCCGAGGGTAAAAACGAGGATGGCGCTAAAGAACACGCGTCGCGTGCCGAATCGGTCGGCCAAGAAGCCAGAAATCGGAATCATCAACGCCATCGTCAGCGAGTACGCAATCACCACGGACTGCATCCGCAATGCCGATTCGCCGAGGCTGTGTGCCATGGCCGGCAGCGCGGTATTGACGATCGTCGTGTCTAGCGCCTGCATGAAGAATCCCGTCGCGACCAGCCACAGCATGATGGTTAGCTTGCGCTCCGGTGTAACGGTGTGGCGGATGGGCCGGGACGAGGATCCGGACATGGGCAATCGGACGGTTTCGCAACACAAGCCGCTATTTTAGACGGCTTTGGTCCGGCGCTCGCATGGCGCCGCAGCGGGCCGCACGCCGCGGCGCGCAGCATGCCCGACAGCGCCGCGGCGCGGACAGGGGCATGCGTCATGGGGGGCAGGGCTCAGCGTGCCGACTTCGCGTTGATGACAGCGTCGGCGACATTCTGCGGACTTTCCGCGTAGTGCTTGAACTCCATCGTATAGGTCGCGCGCCCCTGTGTTAGCGAGCGCAACGTGGTCGAATAGCCGAACATTTCGGCCAGCGGCACTTCGGCGCGCACCACCTTGCCGCCTCCCCCCGCGAGGTCCTCCATGCCCTGGACGATACCGCGGCGGCTGGACAAATCGCCCATTACGTTGCCCATGAAATCCTCTGGCGTTTCGACCTCGACCGCCACCATCGGCTCGAGCAGCACGGGCCGCGCGCGCCGCATGCCTTCCTTGAACGCGATCGAGCCGGCCATTCGGAACGCGTTTTCGTTCGAGTCTACGTCGTGGTATGAGCCGAACGTCAGCGTCACTTTGATGTCCACGACTGGATAGCCCGCCAGCACGCCGGCCTGCATGGCTTCACGAATGCCCCGGTCCACTGCCGGGATGAACTCGCGCGGAATCACGCCGCCCTTGATCGCATCGACGAATTCATAGCCCTTGCCGTGCGGCTGCGGCTCCAGTGTGATCACCGCGTGCCCGTATTGGCCGCGGCCGCCGGACTGCTTGACGAACTTACCCTCGACGTCCTGCACCGCGTTGCGTACCGTCTCGCGATAGGCCACCTGGGGCTTGCCAACCGTCGCCTCGACGTTGAATTCGCGCCTCATCCGATCGACCAGGATTTCCAGGTGCAACTCGCCCATGCCAGAGATGATCGTCTGGCCTGACTCCTCGTCGGTCTTGACACGGAACGACGGATCCTCTTGCGCGAGGCGGTTCAATGCGATACCCATCTTTTCCTGGTCAGCCTTTGTCTTCGGCTCGACGGCCTGCGAGATCACCGGCTCCGGGAAGATCATCCGCTCCAAGATGATTACGTTGTTCGGGTCGCACAGCGTATCGCCGGTGGTCGCCTCTTTCAGGCCGACTGCGGCGGCGATGTCGCCGGCGCGCACCTCCTTGATCTCGGTTCGCTCGTTCGCGTGCATTTGTAGGATACGGCCGATCCGCTCCCGCTTGTTTTTGGTCGAATTGAGCACGGTGTCGCCCGAGTTGACGACCCCTGAGTACACGCGGAAGAAGATCAGCTGGCCGACGAACGGGTCCGTCATAATTTTAAACGCCAGCGCGGAGAACGGCTCGTTGTCGGCCGGATGCCGCTCGGCCTGTTCGTCGTCCGGCGTGTGGCCGAGGATCGCCGGCACGTCGACCGGTGAGGGTAGGTAATCGATGACCGCGTCGAGCATTGCCTGCACGCCTTTATTCTTGAACGCACTGCCGCATAGCATCGGCACGATCTCATTGGCGATCGTGCGCTTGCGCAGTGCATCCTTAATCTCTTGTTCGGTCAGCGAATGATGGTCGTTGAGGTATTTTTCGAGCAGCGCCTCGCTGGCTTCCGCTGCTGCCTCGACCATCTTGTCGTGCCATTCTTGCGCGAGCTTGGCCAGATCGGCCGGGATGTCCCGGTACTCGAATTTCACACCGAGACTGTCCTCGTCCCAAATAATCGCCTTCATTTTGACCAGATCGATGACGCCCTGGAAATGGTCTTCCGCGCCGATCGGAATCTGGATCGGCACCGCGACGCCGCGCAGCCGTTCGCTGATCTGCCGCTGCACGCGGAAAAAGTCCGCGCCGACACGGTCCATTTTATTGACGAACGCGATGCGCGGTACTTTGTACTTATTAGCCTGGCGCCACACCGTTTCCGATTGCGGCTGAACACCGCCGACCGAGTCGTACACCATGCATGCGCCATCGAGCACGCGCATCGAGCGTTCGACCTCGATCGTGAAGTCCACGTGCCCGGGGGTGTCGATAATATTGATCCGGTGTTCCGGGTAGTTGCCCGCCATGCCTTTCCAGAACGCCGTGGTCGCCGCTGACGTGATGGTGATGCCGCGTTCCTGCTCTTGCTCCATCCAGTCCATCGTCGCGGCGCCCTCGTGCACTTCACCCATCTTGTGGCTCACGCCGGTGTAGAAGAGAATGCGCTCGGTGGTCGTCGTCTTGCCGGCGTCAATATGAGCGCTGATGCCTATGTTCCGGTAGCGCTCGATGGGAGTTTTGCGGGCCACTTGAATCTCCTTCGCGATGGGATGGCCGGTCCGGCAGGCATCGGACACCGCGTCCGCCCGACAAACCGGGAAAAACGGCCTGAGCGGGCGCTCAATAGCGCGCACGCTAAGAGATATAGGATAGCGCTGCGCGGGCTGTTTTGCTTGATCCGATGAGCAAACGCGTTGCCTGATGGGCGGGTTGGGCGGGCAGCGGGTCGGGCGTCGCGGTCGTGGGACGCGATCAGGGCGCGGGCGGCAAGCCGAGCACGCGCATGCCCGGCTTGATGCCCTTTGAGGCGAACCACCCCTTGCTCATCTCGAGCGCGTAGACACCATTGTGGGTCGGACAGTGGTTATCTTGGGTTTGCGCCTGCATCTCGTCCAGATCCGTGATCGTGCCATCGGCGCGGATGAAGGCGATCGACAGCGGCAACGGCGTATTTTTCATCCAGAAACAATGGACTGCGTTTTCGTCGAAGACGAACAACATGCCTTCGTTCGGCGCCAGCGACTGGCGGAACATCAGTCCTTGCTCGCGATCGGCCGGGTTCGCGGCAATAGCTGCGTCAACCACGTACATGCCGATCGTCAACGAGGCACGCGGCAATGGTTCGGGGCGCTTCAGTGCGCCCGGCAGCGGCTGCGCCAGCGCGCCGCACGCAGCCAGCGCGAGCGTGACGCCGACCACCAGGGTGGCGACGACACGGGCCAGCGGCGCTGGCCTTGAGGTACCGATGCAAAGCTGCGGTGAGGCGCGGCGCGCTCGCCGGGCGGGCACGCGGAACAGGCGGGACACAGGCAGCGCGGATCGCACCGGAACAACCACGGCAGACTCCTCATAATGTGAATACGCGCATGTTACGCGAATCGCTGGGCAGTACAGGTCAACAAAAAGGCAGATCGCCTTGCGGCAACCTGCCTTTGAATGCCGTCGCAACGGCAGTGCAGCGTCGTTCTTGTCGTTTGGGGAGACGAAAACCTTAGTTCGAAGCTGCTTCCGAAGCAGCAGCCTTCTTCACTGCCTTCTTGTGCGACTTGTGAGCCTTCTTGTGCGCTTCGGTCTTCGAAGCAGCAGCCGGGGCCGAGGCGACTTCCGGAGCCGACGATTGCGCGAAAGCAGCGGTGGCGAACAGGCCAGCGATGAGGGCAGCGATCAGTTTGTTCATGTTGTTTCCTCAAACTTAGTTAATTAACCAATGACCCGCTTTGATGAGTCATGTCAATCAACGCGGGATCCACCTTTCGGTTGACAGGTCCGTTCGACAATTCGCTCGGGCCCGCTGCGTTCGTGTCACCCTGCGTTCGGCGGGGTGGCGACGTCGGCCGATGCCGGCGCATGCGTTGTGCGGCATCCGGAGCAATAACGCGGTGCCGGTTGGTCCGGTTGACGCGCTTTTTGCGAATTGATGAAAACCGATGCCGGCAAGCGGCACAGGGCAGAGTTCGGTGCGAGGGCAGCGCCAGGGGCAGGTGGCACAATGTGCGCGTCAGCGCGTGCCGTGCCACGGCGCCGACGGCGGCAGCGCGCGCCATTGGCCGGGCGCCAGGCCGAGCGCGAACACATCTAGCGCGCCGATACCGACGCGAATCAGGCGCAACGTCGGAAAGCCTACCGCTGCGGTCATTCGTCGCACTTGGCGATTACGGCCCTCGCTAAGGGCCAACTCGATCCACGTGGTCGGAATCGCGGCGCGATAGCGTACCGGCGGATCGCGCTGCCACAGGCCGGCGGGCGGCTCGATGAAACGGGCGCGACAGGGCCGGCTCACGTAGTCCCCAAGGTCTACGCCGCGCTCCAGGGCGGCCAGTGCCGAAGCGGGTGCAGCGCCGTCCAGTTGTGCCCAGTAGCGCTTGATCAGCTTGTGACGTGGCTCGGCGATGCGCGCCTGCAGCGCGCCGTCGTCGGTCAGCAATAGCAGGCCCTCGCTGTCCGCATCGAGCCGGCCTGCCGGATAGACATCGGGCACGTCGACCCATGTGGCCAGCGATGCGCGCGTCTCGTGGGCGGAGAACTGGCAAATCGTGCCATATGGTTTGTTCAATGCAATCAGTCGCATGGGCGATGCGCGGGCGCCAGGACCCGTTTCCTATGGCAAATGGCGGAATATTAGCGCATAATACGAAACACTAGTCTTGTGTCTTATATAAGAGTAAGGCTATTGCTGCGACGCCGTGATGTCTTGCCGGCGCGCTAGAATAGTGCTTCGCTACGAGCGACCCGCGACCCGCGACCCGCGACCCGCGACCCGCGACCCGCGACCCGCGACCCGCGAGTCTCGGGTGAGCCGCCGCGAGTTGCCTTAGCAGTCGACGCAGGAATAGCGCATGTTGGCGCGTCGCCGCGCAGCATACTTTCAGCCTGTCCATACCATTGGAGTCGAACATGCCGTATCAGCACATCAAGGTTCCGGCCGGTGAGAAGATCACCGTTAACCCGGACTTTTCGCTCAACGTCCCGGATCAGCCGATCATTCCGTACATCGAAGGCGATGGCATCGGCTTCGACATTACGCCGGTGATGATCAAGGTGGTCGACGCGGCGGTCGAGAAGGCCTATGGCGGCAAGAAGAAGATCGCATGGATGGAGATCTTCGCTGGCGAAAAGGCGACCAAAGTCTACGGGCCGGATGTGTGGCTTCCGGAAGAAACGCTGCAGATCCTGAAGGAGTACGTCGTCTCGATCAAGGGGCCGCTGACCACGCCGGTTGGCGGCGGCATCCGCTCGCTGAACGTGGCGCTGCGCCAGGAGTTGGACCTGTACGTGTGCCTGCGTCCGGTGCAGTATTTCAAGGGCGTACCTTCGCCGGTGCGCGAGCCCGAGAAGACCAACATGGTGATCTTCCGCGAGAATTCGGAAGATATCTATGCGGGCATCGAATGGGCCGCCCAGTCTGAGCAGGCCAAGAAGGTGATCCAGTTCCTGCGTGAGGAAATGGGTGTCAAGAAGATCCGTTTCCCGGAAACATCAGGGATCGGCATCAAGCCGGTGTCGCGCGAAGGCACGGAGCGGCTGGTGCGCAAGGCCATCCAGTACGCGATCGACAATAACCGCAAGTCGGTCACGCTGGTGCACAAGGGCAACATCATGAAGTTCACCGAAGGCGCGTTCCGCGACTTCGGCTATGCGCTCGCCCAGAAGGAGTTCGGCGCGGAGCTGATCGACGGTGGCCCGTGGATGAAGATCAAGCATCCGAAGAGCGGTGCCGAGATCGTGATCAAGGATGTGATCGCCGACGCGTTCCTGCAGCAAATCTTGCTGCGTCCGGCCGAATACGACGTGATCGCGACGTTGAATTTGAACGGCGACTACATTTCGGACGCGTTAGCGGCGCAGGTCGGCGGCATCGGCATCGCGCCGGGCGCCAACCTGTCGGATTCGGTGGCGATGTTCGAGGCGACCCACGGGACCGCGCCGAAATACGCTGGCAAGGACTACGTGAACCCGGGTTCGGAAATCCTGTCGGCCGAGATGATGCTGCGCCACCTGGGCTGGACCGACGCGGCTGACGTGATCATTTCCGCGATGGAGAAGTCGATCTTGCAAAAGCGCGTTACGTATGACTTCGCGCGCCTGATGGAAGGTGCGACGCAGGTATCGTGCTCCGGCTTCGGTCAGGTATTGATCGAAAATATGTAACGGCACTTCGCACGGGCCGGCGTATCGCGCCGGAAGACAGGACCCCTGTGGCGCAGGTGATGTGCCACAGGGGGTTTTTACGTCGGCGCTGCGCCGACCATTCATCGGCCTTTCACGGCGCAGCGCCAACCATTCGCGTCGGCCCGTCACGGTATAGCGCCAGCCATTCGCGTCGACCTTTCACGGTGTGGCGCCGGTCATTCGCCAGCCTTTCACGGCGTGGCACCGAAGGCATGGCGGGCTGTGGCAATTCGCCACTGATCCATGGCGGTGGCTGAAACTTAATTGAAAGAATGGCGTGGGCGACGGATAATGCCGACCGGTCCGTTCTTCACCGTCGCGTCTGCGACGCTTGTGTCGCTGTTGTCCGATGTCCGATCGTCGCACCCGAAAACTGACCGCCTGGCTCGGCCTGACGGCGATCTGGCTGATCGTCGCGATGCCGCTCGCCTCGCAGTGGCTCAGCCACGCTAGGGGCGGCATCGACACGGTACTATGCAGTGCGGCCACGATGGGCGAACGGGCCCCGGCCCACGGAGCGGCGTACGTGGGTGGGCACCTGGATGCATGCGGCTATTGCAGCTTGCTCGCCCACAGTCCGGCAATCGGCGCACCACAGGTCGCGACGCTCATGCTGCAGTGCCAGCGTGCGGCCGCGCTGCCGGTGATTGATGGCGTACCCCGGCCCGCGTTGCGGCATCTTGTTTCCTACCCGCGGGCTCCTCCGGGCGCGGTTTGACGGCTGTTCATTTGCTCGTTTCGTAACCGACGCCTGCCGGGCCGGCCATCCACAGCCGACCTGGACGGCATGCCATGGGTTGTATGCATGAAATTCACCTTCCTGGATCAGGCGGCGTCGCGTCGCCTGTTCAACGCGTATCTTGTATTGAAAAGCAACCGCTGTCGGCGTTGGGCGCCTTCGGTGTTTGCCGCAGTGGCGGGCCTGTTGGGAACAGTGAGCGCTCACGCGCAAGCTGATGCGTCGCCGCCTGACGCGCCCCCGGCGGGCGCCGCGTCGGTGCTCGTGCCGATCGAGGTCATCGCCAATGCGCCGAAGAATCCGCTGGTCGTAGTGACCGATCCGAAGCAGCCGCGCCAGCCGCTGCCTGCGAGCGACGGCGCCGACTATCTAAAGACGGTGCCGGGCTTTTCGGCGATCCGCAGCGGCGGCACCAATGCAGACACGGTGTTTCGCGGCATGTCCGGATCGCGGCTGAGCCTGTTGAGCAATGGCGCGCCGATGCTGGGTGCCTGTCCGGGCCGCATGGACGCTCCAACCTCGTATATCGCGCCGGAGAGCTACGATAAGGTGACCGTCGTCAAGGGGCCGCAATCGGTACTCTACGGGCCGGGCGCATCGGCCGGCACGGTGCTGTTCGAGCGCACGACCCGCCGCTTCGACGCGCCGGGCATGCGCTTCGATGGGAGCCTGGTTGGCGGTTCATTCGGCCGCAACGACCAGAATGTCGATTTAAGCGCGGGCGTGCGCGAAGGCTATGCGCGCGTGATGGCGAATCACGCGCATCAACAAGACTATCGCGACGGCAACGGCAAGACGGTGCCATCGCAGTGGGACAAATGGAACGTCGATACGTCACTGGGCTGGACACCGAACGAGCATACCCGCATCGAAGCGAGTGCCGGTACCGGCGACGGCTATGCACGCTACGCCGGCCGCGGCATGGATGGTGCACGGTTTCGTCGTGAAAGCTATGGTTTGCGTGCCGAGCGCTCGCATTTGGGCGAGGTTCTGGACCGCGTCGAGGCACAGGTCTACTACAATGATTTCGACCATGTGATGGATAACTTCACGCTGCGCTCGCCGGCAGGTGGCGGCAGGTCCATGCCGATGGCATCCGAGGTGCGGCGGCGCACGT
The DNA here is from genome assembly GCF_021498065.1 of Mycetohabitans sp. B3. Classification (NCBI taxonomy): domain Bacteria; kingdom Pseudomonadati; phylum Pseudomonadota; class Betaproteobacteria; order Burkholderiales; family Burkholderiaceae; genus Mycetohabitans; species Mycetohabitans sp. B3. The sequence goes on from NZ_JAHLKN010000010.1 coordinate 34,388, forward strand.
TCGGTGCTCGCAGCGCCGCGACGCTGCGATTTACAGACCGGTTCAAGTTAGTGGCCGGGGTGGATGGGCAACACCATGCGCTCGACAATCGATCGTTGCAGCGGGCCACCGTCAACGGCAACGGTTCATGGAAGCCGTCCGCAACCTTGTGGAGCATGGGCGGATTTGGCGAACTGACCTGGTACGCGACGCAGTCCGAGCGGATGGTGACGGGGCTGCGGGTAGACCGCGCTGCGGCACGCGACCGGCGCGTCAACGTCGGCTCCGGCGCGATGCAAGCGCCGAATCCGACGGCCAACGTGCAACGCGAGCACACTTTGCCCAGCGGCTTCGTGCGTTACGAGCACGATCTCGCCATGTTGCCCGCGATGTGGTACATCGGAATTGGGCATGCCGAGCGTTTCCCGGATTACTGGGAGCTGTTCTCGCCGAAACTCGGTCCGGAGGGTTCAGTTAACGCGTTTTCGTCGTTGCGTCCCGAAAAGACCACACAACTGGATATTGGCACGCAGTACAGCGACGAGCGCCTTGACGCCTGGGTTTCGGCGTATGCTGGCAGCGTGCGGGATTTCATCCTATTTGACTACGTGTCCGGCCCGATGGGGCCGGCCAATCGCGCGACGCAGGTGGGTGCACGGATCCTCGGCGGCGAATTGGGGGCCGCATGGCGCGTCACGCCGGCGTGGCGGTTCGAGACCGCGCTCGCGTACACGTGGGGGCGCAACAACGCCACGGGTGGGCCGTTGCCGCAGATTCCACCGCTGGAGGCGCGCGTTGGCGCACACTACCAGCACGGGACGTGGTCGGTCGGGGCGCTGTGGCGCGTAGTGGCGGCGCAGCGCCGGTACGTGCCCAATGAAGGAAACGTGGTGGGCAAGGATTTCGGGCCGAGCGCCGGCTTCGGCGTCGCGTCATTGCATGCGCAGTACGCGTTCGGCAAGGCGGCCACGCTGACGCTGGGCGTGGACAACCTGTTCGACAACGCGTACACCGAACATCTGAACCTGGCGGGCAACGCGGGTTTTGGTTACCCGGCCAATTCACCGGTGATGGAGTCCGGCCGCACGGTGTGGTTGCGTCTCGGCGTTAAACTGTAACAGCGCTAAAAGAGAAAAAAACCCGGCTCGCAACCGGGTTTTTTCTGCTTCACGAGCAAGCGATTCGAACGATCAGGCTGCCGCCTGGATATTCGAAGCTTGTTTGCCTTTCGGTCCCTGCACGACTTCGAAGCTGACTTTCTGACCTTCCTTGAGGGTCTTGAAGCCGTTCATCTGGATAGCCGAAAAATGCGCGAACAGATCCTCACCGCCTTCGTCCGGCGTGATGAATCCGTAACCTTTGGCGTCATTAAACCATTTGACCGTACCAGTCGCCATTCTACTTCCCCTGTCACTCTTGCCCTTGCTACACGAGCCCGTTCGAAAAGCGCCATGCCATGCGGCCGGATCCCTCTCACCAGCTCACCCGGCATTTTTCTTCGTGCACGACCGAAAAAAGTGCCAGCTTGATTGTTGGTGGTCTAAAAATTAGTGTCAAGAAAATTTTGAAACGCTCGAAAACCCATTCTATGAGCCCCCAATGCAGGGCTGCACAACGCGCGATAGTCATCTTGACGTCATATCAACATGCTCTGTCCGATGCCCATGCAGCACGGGGGCTTGAAAAGTCGCATAATGCACCGAGATAACCAAGGAACGATGTTTGCGTAAGCAAGGTCAGCGCAACGTTGTGTGCCTCGCTGCAGGGCGGGCGATTACTGTTGGCAGGGTGCCGGAGAGGCTGTTGCGCTCTGGTGACGAAAGGATGTGTGCCGCGCCGTATCGGGTGCCCGTTGGGGTTTTTGGCGGGATTGCTTGCGTGGCCGAGTTGTTTAGAATGGGTATATGGCCATTATCCCGGACAAGCAGGACAGTACAGTACTGGAGCGGCAGGAGCAAAAGGCGAAGCCGCCGTCGATGTATCGCGTGGTTTTGCTGAACGACGATTTCACGCCAATGGAATTTGTCGTGATGGTAATACAGCAATACTTCAACAAGGATCGCGATACTGCGACGCAGATTATGTTGAAAGTGCATCTCGAGGGGCGCGGAGTTTGCGGGGTCTATACGCGGGACATCGCGTCGACCAAGGTTGAGCTGGTTGTAACGCACGCGCGGCAAGCGGGACACCCGCTGCAGTGTGTGATGGAGGAAACATGATTGCCCAGGAACTGGAAGTCAGCCTTCATATGGCGTTCATGGAAGCGCGCCAGGCGAGGCATGAGTTCATCACCGTCGAACACTTGTTGCTCGCGCTGTTGGACAACCCGACGGCGGCGGAGGTGCTTCGCGCGTGCGCCGCGAACATCGAGGATCTGCGCCAGAACCTGCGCAACTTTATTCACGATAACACGCCGATCGTGCCGGGGGCCGACGACGTCGACACGCAGCCAACGTTGGGCTTCCAACGTGTGATCCAGCGCGCGATCATGCATGTGCAGTCGACCTCCAGCGGCAAGAAGGAGGTGACTGGCGCGAACGTGCTGGTTGCGATCTTTGGCGAGAAGGACTCGCACGCGGTGTACTACCTGCAGCAGCAGGGCGTGACCCGGTTGGACGTGGTCAACTTCATTTCGCACGGCATCGCGAAGACCGCGGGGCCGGATGGGGCGAAGGCTGGTGAGTCGCCGGTCGACGGTGACGAGGCCAGCGCGCAGCGGGAAACGCCACTGGCGCAATTCACGCAAAACCTGAATCAGCAGGCGCGCGACGGCAAGATTGACCCATTGATCGGGCGGGAACCCGAGGTCGAACGGATGGTGCAGGTGCTGTGCCGGCGCCGTAAGAACAATCCTTTGATGGTGGGCGAGGCCGGCGTGGGCAAGACGGCCATCGTTGAAGGGCTGGCATGGCGGATCGTGCGCGGCGAGGTGCCCGATATCTTGGCGGATGGGCAAGTGTATTCCCTCGACATGGGGGCGCTGCTGGCGGGCACGAAGTACCGGGGCGACTTTGAGCAGCGACTCAAGACGGTGCTCAAAGAGTTGAAGGACCGTCCGCACGCGATCCTGTTCATCGATGAGATCCATACGCTGATCGGCGCGGGCGCCGCCTCGGGCGGCACGCTCGATGCGTCGAACCTGCTCAAGCCGGCGCTGTCCTCTGGCCAACTCAAGTGCATCGGGGCCACGACCTTCACCGAATTCCGGGGCATCTTCGAAAAGGATGCGGCGTTGTCGCGGCGTTTCCAGAAAATCGACGTGACCGAGCCGACAGTCGAGCAGACGGTGGCGATTCTGCGGGGCCTGAAGTCCCGCTTCGAGGAGCACCACGGCGTCAAGTACTCGTCCGGCGCGCTGTCGGCGGCGGCCGAGTTGTCCGCACGGTTCATCACCGACCGACATTTGCCGGACAAGGCGATCGACGTGATTGATGAGGCGGGGGCGGCACAGCGGATCCTGCCCAAGTCCAAGCAAAAGAAGACGATCGGCAAGACAGAGATCGAGGACATTATTTCCAAGATCGCGCGGGTGCCGGCGCAAAGTGTATCGCAGGACGACCGCAGCAAGCTGCAGACGCTAGACCGTGATTTGAAGAGCGTGGTGTTTGGGCAGGATCCGGCCATCGATGCGTTGGCCGCGGCCATCAAGATGGCGCGGGCCGGGCTCGGCAAGACGGACAAACCGATCGGTGCATTCCTGTTCTCCGGGCCGACCGGCGTCGGCAAGACAGAGGTGGCGCGTCAACTGGCCTTTACGCTGGGCATCGAGTTAGTGCGCTTCGATATGTCCGAATATATGGAGCGCCACGCGGTGAGCCGGCTGATCGGTGCGCCGCCCGGCTATGTCGGGTTCGACCAGGGCGGACTGCTGACGGAGGCGGTCACGAAGAAGCCGCATTGTGTGCTGCTGCTCGACGAGATCGAAAAAGCGCACCCGGACATCTTTAACGTGCTGCTGCAAGTGATGGACCATGGCACGTTGACGGACAACAACGGCCGCAAGTCGGATTTCCGTAACGTTATCATCATCATGACAACGAACGCGGGCGCCGAGGCGATGAATAAGGCGACGATCGGATTTACGACGCGTCGCGAGACCGGCGACGAGATGGCGGACATCAAGCGGATGTTCACGCCGGAGTTCCGCAACCGGCTCGACGCGATTATCAGCTTCCGCTCGCTCGATGAAGAAATCATTATGCGCGTGGTCGACAAGTTCCTAATGCAATTGGAGGATCAGTTGCACGAGAAGAAGGTCGATGCGTTATTTACCGATGCGTTGCGCAAGCATTTAGCCAAGCACGGTTTCGACCCGTTGATGGGCGCGCGGCCGATGCAGCGGCTGATCCAGGATACAATCCGCCGCGCGTTGGCGGACGAACTGTTGTTCGGCAAGCTGATGAACGGTGGGCGCGTGACAGTCAACGTCGACGACAACGGCAACGTGCAACTCACGTTCGATGAGAACGCGGCGCCGCGCAATCCGACAAACCCGGAAACGGCCGAAGTCGAGTGACCGCGGCGATCGCGTCATAACAAGGCGCGGGCGACGCCCCGCGCTTTTTTGTCGCTCAGTGCCGGCCGGTGCTGCCGAAGCCGCCGGCACCGCGTTCGCTGTGCGAGAAATCGTTAACCACGTTGAATTGCACATGCGCCACCGGTACGACCACGAGTTGCGCGAGCCGCTCCATCGGGTTCAGCGTGAACGCGCTCCCGCCGCGGTTCCATGTGGAGATCATCAACTGGCCCTGGTAATCGGAATCGATCAATCCTACCAGGTTGCCGAGCACGATGCCGTGCTTGTGGCCCAATCCGGAGCGCGGCAAGATCAATGCCGCATAACCTGGCGTACCGATATGGATGGCCAGGCCGGTCGGCACCAGCGCGGTCGCGCCAGGTTGCAGAACCAGCGGTTCGTCCAGGCAGGCGCGCAGGTCCAGACCGGCGCTGCCGGCAGTGGCATAGGCGGGCAGGGCGTCCTGCATGCGCGGGTCGAGAATCTTCAGGTCGATGTTCATCAATCAGTCGGTAGTGGGAATAGCGGGGCGTGCTGGCATCGCGGCATGCTCTATGACATGCCGTCGCGGTGCCGGGGCGGTACGACGCGATGGCACGACAAGCCCGTAAAAGGCTCGATTATGCCGTCTTGGGCGTTTACGCGGCTAGATTGAATGCCTGCGCAAGCAATTCATATGAACGCAGGCGCGCCTTGTAGCTAGCCGCAACGGTCAGGACAATCAACTCGTCGGCGTTGAACTGTTGCTGAATCTCCAGCATACGCGGTACCACCGACTCTGGTGTGCCGATGATGCTGCGCGGCCGTTCGCGCTCAATGATAAGCTGTTCGCGCTCGCCATATGTCTGCTCGGACGCTTGCTCAACGGTCGGGATCGGTTCGTTCAAGCCATACGCCATTTGTAAGCGGCGCAGATCAACGGCCTTTTCCAGCGCGCTGGCCTGTTGCTCGGTATCCGCGCAAATCACAAAAACCGCGGCGGCCAAATAGGGGTGAATTTCAAACCCGGGTTTGAATTGCGTCCGGTATGCTTGCGCAACCGTATGGCCGAAGAACGCGTTGATGAAGTGCGCGAACGCGAACCGGATGCCGAGTTGCGCGGCCAGCGCACCGCCGAAGTCGCTCGATCCGAGTACCCACAACTGCGGCCGCGTTGCGACATGGGGTTGTAGCAGCACGTCTTGTGCGAGCGAGTCCTCGGCGAGTTGCCCGCGAAACAGTCCCGACAGTTCGGTCACTTGCTGCGGGAAAAGCTCGCCACGATTATACGAGCCGGACGCGACGGCCTGCGCGGTGCGCATATCGCCGCCGGGCGCGCGGCCCACAGCGAGATCGACACGCCCCGGGAACAACGCCTCGAGCATCATGAACTGCTCAGCGACCTTGAACGCACTATAGTAGGGCAGCATGATGCCGCCCGAGCCGATTCGGATGCGTTGCGTAACGCTGCCCAGGCGCGCGAGCATCACTTCCGGTGCGGGATTCGCCACCGAGCGCAAGCCGTGATGCTCCGCGCACCAGAAGCGGGTATAGCCCAGTTGGTCGGCAAGCTGCGCGAGTTCGACAGTGGCGGCAATGGCGTCGGCGACCGAATGGCCGTCAATCACCGGCGTTTGATCGAGTACTGACAGTCGAGTCATAGGAGGACCGGATAGCGTGCCGTACGTGTGGCGAGCCGAGGGGCGCCGTGTGCGCGGACGTGATTTACGCGAAAAGACTGCCCGGCACGCGCTGCGCAATCTCGTCGACCAATGTGCGCGCGAGTGATTGTTTGTCCGCGCGCGGCAACGGTGTCGAGCCAGTTGTGTCGAATAGTACGACTTCGTTGTCATCCTTGCCGAATGTCTTCGGCCCCAGGTTGCCAATCAGCAGCGGGACGTTCTTGCGCCGCCGCTTCGCTTCACCGTTTGCGCCCAGCTCGCCGCTTTCCGCCGCGAAGCCGACGCAGTAAGGCGGCGAGGGCAAAGCGGCGACACTGGCAAGGATATCCGGGTTCTCGACGAAGTCCAGCGGTGGCGCCGGCTGACCGGCGGCCTTCTTCAGCTTGTGATCGGACACTTGAATGGTACGCCAGTCGGCGACCGCGGCAACGGCGATGAAAATGTCGGTGTCGGCGATGGTCGCCATGACCGCATCGTACATTTGCTGCGCGGTTTGTACGTCCTCCCGGCTCACGCCCCATGGCGTGGCGAGCGCGACCGGGCCGGCGATCAGGTGCACGCGCGCACCGGCCTGCGCCGCGGCGCGCGCGAGCGCGAATCCCATCTTGCCGCTCGAACGATTGGTGATGCCGCGGACCGGATCGATCGGCTCAAAAGTGGGACCCGCCGTGATCAGTACGCGCTGTCCCGCCAGCTTCTTCGGCTGAAAGAACGCGACGATGGCCTCGTACACCGCTGCGGGTTCGAGCATGCGGCCGTCGCCGATCTCGCCGCACGCCTGCGGGCCGGCGTCCGGACCGAGCACCGTGATGCCATCTGCGCGCAACTGGGCGACGTTGCGTTGTGTCGCCGGGTTTTGCCACATCTGGCGGTTCATCGCCGGCACGACCAGCAACGGGCAATCACGCGCCACGACCAGCGTGGACAACAAATCGTCGCACAGCCCATTGGCTAGCTTGGCGATGAAGTCAGTCGACGCGGGAGCGATCACGATCGCGTCCGCGCGGCGCGACAGGTCGATGTGTGGCATGTTGTTATCGATCCGTGTGTCCCACTGGCTGGTGTAGACTGGATGGCCGGACAGTGCCTGCATCGTAACCGGCGTGATAAATTGCGTGGCCGCTTCCGTCATCGCCACTTGGACGGTGGCACCGGCTTGGGTCAGCATGCGCGTAAGCTCGGCCGACTTGTAGCATGCGATGCCCCCTGTCAGTCCAAGCACCAGATGTTTGCCCGCAAGATCCATATCGTTCCTTCCGCTATTGCGTGTGTCCAGTGCCGGGATTGTCCCCCGATCTAGGTTTTCAGCGCACCGCGCGCACGCGCCTAAGCTCGTCGAGCACTAGCAGCATCGCACCGATCGTGATGCCGCTGTCGGCAATGTTGAACGCCGGCCAATGCCAGCCGCCAATGTGAAAATCAAGGAAGTCGATCACATGGCCGTGCACCAGCCGGTCAATGACGTTGCCCAGCGCGCCACCGAGAATGAATGCCAGAGCGGTGCAAAACAGTTTCTGCCCGCTGTGGCGCTTGAGTAACCAGGTGATCACTAGCGCGGCGACGATGCCCAATGCGGTGAACGCCCAGCGCTGCCAGCCACCGGCAGTCGCCAGAAAACTGAACGCGGCACCACGGTTGTAGATCAGCAGCAGATTGAAGAATGACGCAACCGGATGCGGGTCACCGTACACGAACAGGCGCGACACCGCGATTTTGGACAATTGGTCGAGCAGGATCACGATCAACGACATGCCTAGCCACGGCATCAGCGTTGCCGAACGGGCGGCGTTGTGAGATGAGGTCTTCGCCATTTATGCCATGCTCCGGTGTTCGCCATCCCCGAATAGGTTCGCCGTGCAACGCCCGCACAGCGTCGGATGCTCGGTGTTCGTGCCCACTTCCTCGCGATAATGCCAGCAGCGCTCGCACTTCGGGTACCGGGACGCGATCACGTCGATTGCCTCGTCGGCCTCATTGTCAACCTTGATCAGCCGAGCCGCAGAGGTGATCAGCACGAATTTCAAGTCGTCACCCAGGCTCGCAAGGGTATCGTAGCGTGCGCCATGCGCGCGGATCTCGACTTCGGCCTGCAGCGACGAGCCGATCCGGCCGGCTTCGCGCGCCGCTTCGAGCGCCTTGGTGACATCGCCGCGCAATTGGCGCACGAGCGCCCATTTATCTAACAACGCCGCGCCGTCGGGCAGCAGCGGATAGACGTAGTACGTTTCAGTGAAGATCGTCGTGCGCCCCGGCTGGAAGATCTTCCACGCTTCCTCCGCGGTAAACGACAGGAAGGGCGCGATCAGCCGCAGCAACCCTTGCGTGATGTGGTACAGCGTCGACTGTGCGCTGCGCCGCGCGTGCGAGTCGACTGCCGACGTGTACAACCGGTCCTTGAGCACATCGAGATAGAAGCCACCGAGATCTTCTGAGCAGAAGGTCTGCAGCTTGGCCACGACTGGGTGGAATTCGTACGCGTCGTAGTGATCGAGCGCCTCCTTTTGCAGCGCTGCGGCGCGTGCGAGTGCGTAGCGGTCGATCTCGAGCCACTGTTCGGGCAGCACCGTGTTCCGGCTCGGGTCGAAGTCCGACAGATTCGCCAGCAGAAAGCGCAGCGTGTTGCGGATTCGGCGGTAGCTTTCGACCACGCGCTTCAGGATCTCATCGGAGATCGACAGTTCGCCAGAGTAGTCGGTCGAGGCCACCCACAGGCGAATGATCTCGGCGCCGAGCTTGTTCGAGACTTCCTGCGGCGCGATCACGTTGCCGACTGATTTCGACATCTTCCGGCCTTGTCCGTCGACCGTGAAGCCGTGCGTCAGCAGCGCCTTGTAGGGTGGCCGGCCATCGAGCATCGAGCCGGTGAGCAGCGACGAATGGAACCATCCGCGGTGCTGATCCGAGCCTTCGAGGTACAGGTCGGCGGGCCACTGCAGCTGCTGGGCGTGCGAGCCGCGCAGCACATGCCAGTGCGTCGTACCGGAGTCAAACCAGACGTCCAGCGTGTCGCGGTTCTTTTCATACAGGTCGGCGTCGTCGCCGAGCAACTCGCGCGCATCGAGCGATTGCCATGCTTCGATGCCATGTTGTTCGACGCGTTGCGCAACGTGTTCGAGCAATTCCAGCGTGCGAGGATGCAACTGGCCCGTCTCCTTGTGCACGAAGAAGGCCATCGGCACGCCCCACTGGCGCTGGCGCGACAATGTCCAGTCGGGTCGATGCGCGATCATGTTGTGCAGTCGCTGCTTGCCCCACGCTGGATAGAACGCAGTGGCTTCGATGCCGTCGAGCGCGGTTTCGCGCAGCGTCTTGCCGCCACCGACGGGTGTCAGGTCCATGCCGGCAAACCATTGCGACGTCGCGCGGTAGATGATTGGCGTTTTGTGCCGCCAGCAATGCATATAGCTGTGCGCGTAATGGTTCGTGTGTAGCAACGAGCCAGCATCGCGCAACGCGTCGACGATCTTCGGGTTCGCCTCCCAGATCGACAGGCCGCCGAACAGCGGCAACGATTCGATATAACGGCCGTCGCCCATGACTGGGCTCAGGATGTCGTCATCGCCGATGCCATGCGCCTTGCACGACTGGAAGTCCTCAATGCCGTAGGCCGGCGACGAATGTACGACGCCGGTGCCCGAGTCGAGGGTCACGTAGTCGCCGAAATAGACCGGCGCAGTACGCTTGTAGCCCGGGTGCAGGTTGGCGAGCGGATGGTGGAAGCGGATCCCGCCCAGCGCGGCACCCGGCGCCGACGCGATCACCGTGCCGTCTAGACCGTATGTGGTTAGGCACGGCTCGACGCGCTCGGAAGCCAGGATCAGCAATCCGCGCCGCGTGTCCACGAGGCTGTACGACAGCTCTGGATTGACGTTCAGCGCCTGGTTCGCGGGAATGGTCCACGGCGTGGTGGTCCAGATCACGATCGCGCCGTCGGCACCGGGCAACGATGGCATCCCGAACGCCTCGGCAATCCGGTCAGGCTCGGCAAAGGGAAACGCGACGTCTACGGCGGGATCGACACGGTCCTTATATTCGACTTCTGCCTCGGCCAGTGCCGAACCGCAGTCAAAGCACCAGTTCACTGGCTTCAGGCCGCGGAACACATAGCCCTTCTCGAGGATGCGCGCGAGCGCACGGATTTCATTCGCCTCGTTCGCGAAGTCCATCGTGCGATACGGGTTGTCCCAATTGCCGATCAACCCAAGCCGGCGGAAATCGGCCTTCTGGCGCTCAATCTGCTCGGCCGCATACTCGCGTGCGTTACGTTGCACCTGCTCGACCGGCAGCGACTTGCCGAAGCGCTTTTCGATCTGGATTTCGATCGGCATGCCGTGACAATCCCATCCGGGTACATAGTCCGCGTCAAAGCCGGCCATATTGCGTGCCTTGACGATGATGTCTTTCAGGACCTTGTTGACGGCGTGTCCGATATGAATATCCCCGTTCGCATAGGGCGGGCCGTCGTGCAGTACGAACTTCGGCCGCCCCCGGCTGGCTTCTCGAATCGCTTCGTACACCTTGTTCTGTTGCCATTGCTGGACCCATTGCGGTTCGCGCTTGGGCAGGTCGCCGCGCATTGGAAACGGTGTGTCAAGCAAGTTGACGGGGTACTTGGAAGGCTGCTTGGAATCGGCTTTCTTGTCACTCATGATTGGGATGGTAGAGAAGTTCGGCGGCCGCTGACTGCGCATGCAGGCCGCATCGGCGAAGCACGGCATGTCGCGCGGGCGTGGGGCACATATCGTCAGCCCCAACACGCGTCACTGCGCACCTTGCCGGTACGCAGCGACCCAGCGCTATCTAATTCGGTCGGTGGCGGACGTCGCAAAATCGCCGCCCGGGCTGGGGCCGCCTCGTTGCTCGGGCTGCTTGGCGGGATGGGTCGGCACCGCCGCCCAGTCGGGGTGGACCGACGCCGACGTCCGGTCGGGGTCGGCTGGTGCCCGGTCGCCTTGCGCGGCGAAGTATTCACGGGCGGCGGCAACATCGCACGCGATCGCTCGGCCGAGCGCCTCCAGGTCCACAAACTTCTGTTCGTCGCGCAATTTCTCAAGAAATTCGACCCGCACCAGCTTGCTGTACGCGTCGCCATGCCAGTCCAGCAGATGCACTTCCAATAGGACGCGGCCGGAATCGTCCACGGTCGGGCGCCAGCCCAGGCTGGCTACGCCAGGTAACGGGCCCGCCTCAATGCCGTGCACCTGCACAATAAAGATGCCGGCCAGCGCGGGGCGCTTGTGCGAGATCGGCAGATTCAGCGTCGGAAAGCCCAGGTCGCGTCCCAGTTTCATGCCATGCACGACGTGGCCGCTGATGACAATCGCCCGGCCGAGCGCGGTGCGAGCCGCCGCGAGGTCGCCCGCAACGAGCGAGGCGCGCACGGCCGAGCTGGAGATGCGCGCGCCGGATGGGTCCGCCACAGTGGGCATCTGCTCGACCTCGAAGCCATACTGTGCGCCGGCTGCCTTCAGCGACAGAAAGTCACCGGCGCGCTTTGCCCCGTACCGGAAGTCGTCGCCGATCATCACCCAGCGCGCGTGCAATCCGTTGACGAGGATGTGCTCGACGAACGCGGCCGGCGACTGGCTGGCGAACGTGTGATTGAAATGCTCGACCACGACCCGGTCCACGCCGTTGCGCTGCAATGCTTCGAGCTTATCGCGCAGCATCGCGATGCGCGGCGGTGCGCCGGCCGGGTCGAAGAACTCGCGGGGGTGCGGTTCGAACGTCATCACGCAGACCGGCAGCGCGCGCGCGTTGGCGGCGGCGCGAACCCGCGCCAGCAACGCCTGGTGGCCGCGATGCACGCCGTCGAAGTTGCCGATCGTCAACGCGCAGGGCGCGCGGCTCTCGGCATTTGGAAGACCCCTGAAGACTCTCACGATGATTGGCCGGTCGGGCTGCGGCGTTCGATCGCCGCGCCGACGCATTGCGCCGGCACGTTGCCGCAAAGCCCACGATTATAAACGCTCGCACCCGGTTTCGGCGGGAACCGGCGGATCGACGTAGGCAGCAAGGGCGCCGATGATAAAATCCATGGATGAAAAAACTCGTCATCCTGATTTCCGGACGCGGCTCCAACATGGAGGCGATCGTACGCGCGTGCGCTGCGCAACGCTGGCCGGCGCGCGTTGCCGCAGTGGTGTCCAATCGCCCCGACGCCGCAGGCTTGGCGTTCGCGGCTGCGCACGGCATCGCCACGGCGGTCGTCGACCACACACAGTTCGACGGGCGCGATGCATTCGATGCGGCGCTGGCGCAGGTGCTGGACGCGCATGAGCCGGACCTCGTCGTGCTGGCCGGCTTCATGCGCGTGCTAACGCCGGCGTTTGTCGAGCGCTATGCGGCTCGCATGATGAATGTGCATCCATCGTTGCTACCGAGCTTCACGGGTCTGTATACGCATCAGCGCGCATTGGACGCGGGCGTCGCGGTGCACGGTGCCACGGTCCATTTCGTGACCGCCGCACTGGACCATGGCCCGATCATTGCGCAGGGCGTGGTGCCGGTGCTCGCCGGCGACGATGCCGCTGCGCTTGCTGCACGGGTGCTGCGCTTGGAACACGAGCTTTATCCGCGCGCGGTGCGCTGGTTTGTCGAGGACCGGCTGCGCGTGCGTGACGGCCGGGTGGAGTTGGCGGCTGCCGAGCCACGGCTGCTGTTTGGCGGGGACGCGGTATGAAGCTACATGGATTTTTGATCGGCCAGACCGAGACGTTGCTCGCCGACGTACTGAAGTTTACCGGTCCGGCCGACGCGGCCACGAGCCGATTCTTTCGGGCGCATCCGAAGCTTGGCCACGCCGAGCGTGGGGTGATTGCCGAGGCGGTATTTGCGGTGCTGCGCCGCAAGATGGAATATGGACATTTGGCCGAGAGCGGCAGCGGCACGCCAGCACGTCGGCTGGCGCTGCTTGGCTTGATGCAGACCGCTGGCCTGAACGCGTTGCGCCCGCATGTGTCGCAACAGGAATTCGCGTGGCTCGACCATGTGTCGAAGATCGATCCGGCGAGCTTGCCGGCGCGCGTGCGCACGAACCTGCCGCCATGGATCGAGGCCGCGCTGGGCGTCCGTCTGGCCACCACCGATGCCGGGCCGGATGCGGTGGCGCAGGAGCTGGTGCGGCTCGCCGCGGCGCTGAACTATCCGGCGCCGCTGGATCTGCGCGCCAACCCGATCCGCGCCAATCGCGATACGGTGCTCGCCGCGCTGGCGGAGGCTGGCGTGCAGGCGGAGCCGACGCCGTATGCGCCGCTGGGTATCCGGGTGGCCGGCAAGCCTGCGATCCATACGTTGGCCGCTTTCCAGCAAGGCTGGTTCGAGGTACAGGACGAGGGCAGCCAGCTGTTGTGCCAGCTGGTCGCGCCGCGCCGCGGCGAGATGATTGTCGATTTTTGCGCCGGAGCGGGCGGCAAGACGCTCGCGTTGGGTGCGATGATGCGCTCATCCGGACGGCTGTACGCGTTCGATGTGTCCGACAAGCGGTTAGGCAAACTCAAGCCCAGGCTCGCGCGTAGCGGCTTGTCGAACGTGCACCCAGTCGTCATCGATAGCGAGCATGATGTGAAGATCAAGCGGTTGGCCGGCAAGATCGATCGCGTGCTGGTCGATGCGCCCTGTAGTGGCCTAGGTACGCTGCGCCGCAATCCGGATCTCAAGTGGCGTCAAACGCCGCAATCGGTCGTTGAGTTGACGGTGAAACAGGCATCGATCCTCGCCGCCGCCGCGCGACTGCTCAAGCCGGGCGGACGGCTCGTCTACGCGACGTGCAGCTTGCTGGGTGACGAGAACGAGGGCATTGTCGAGTCATTCATCGCGGCTCACCCGATGTTCGAACGCGTGCCGGCGAGCCGGGTGCTGGCCGATCAAAAGATCGCGCTCGATACCGGCGATGACCTGACGCTGTGGCCGCACCGGCACAGCACCGACGGCTTCTTTGCGGCAGTGATGCAACGGGTGGCGTGACATGCAGGATCGGATACTGACCCACCGGTTCGGCGACTTGGTGCGCGACCTTGGCCAGCCGGCGATGCTCTGGCAAGTCGTTGCGCTGATCGGCGCGCTAGCGCTGGCATGGGGGCTCGCCGGTTATGCCCGCCAGCGACTGGATGCATATCGACGCGCCCGCAACGCGGCGGTGCGCTTCGGCGCGGATGGACTGAATAAGGCGTTGTTTCCGTTCCTCGGCTGGTTGATTGTGGGCGGCACGGGGCTTGTGCTGGGCCAGGCGATGAAAACGCCGCTATTGGAACTCGCGCGGGTACCGCTGTTCGGTATTGCGCTGATCTATGTGGCGTTGTACCTGATGCGCCGGGTGTTTTCCCGGGACGGGCACTTGCACGGGCTCGCGTACCTGGTTGAGAAAATCGTCACCGTGCTGGTATGGGCCGGCATGGTGCTGACCGTGATGGGCATTCAGGACGACGTGCTGCACTGGATGGCCAGCGTGCAATTTCACGTGGCCACCGCGCACGTGAGCCTATTGTCGCTGTGCAACGGCCTGCTGTGGGTCATGATCGCATTGATCGGCGCGCTATGGGCGGGCCGCGCGCTGGACGAGCGGCTGCTGCGGGCCAACTCACTCGATGCGAACCTGCAGGTCGTGCTGTCGCGCATCGGTCGTGCGGCGTTGATCCTGGCCGCGGTGCTCGTGAGCCTGTCGATCGTTGGCATCGATATCACCGTGCTTGGCGTATTCGGCGGCGCACTCGGCGTCGGGCTGGGCTTCGGATTGCAGAAGATTGCCAGCAACTACGTGTCGGGGTTTATCATCCTGCTGGACCGCTCGCTGCGGCTCGGGGATACGATTTGCGTGGGTGGTCTGCAAGGCCGGGTCACGCAGATCCGCACCCGCTACACGGTGGTGCGCGGGCTGGATGGCGTCGAGACGCTGGTGCCGAACGAAAAGTTAATCACCGACATTGTGCAGAACCAGTCGTCGTTCCTCACGCGCGGCTGGACCAAGGTGTCGGTCCAAGTGGCGTATAGTACGGACGTGGACCTCGCGATGCGCGTGCTCGTCCAAGCTACGCAGGGCGTAGAACGCGTGTTACAGGATCCGGCGCCTCGCCCTTATTTTGCCGGATTCGGTGCCAACGGGATCGACCTGGAGCTAGGTTTCTGGATTGCCGACGCGGCGCTCGGTATCGCGTCGGTGCGCTCGGCCGTCAACTACAATATCTGGGCCGGGTTCAATGCGCACGGTATCCGCGTTCCACTCGCGCAGCGCCGCGAGGTGCGGATCCTCAATGCCGCGGCCATCGAACCGTTGTCCGCTGCTATTGAACCGATGCCGGTCGCCGCAGTCAAAAGAGAAAATTAGCTGCATTCCTCCCCCTTTTCCTATGCCATGCACTAGAGTATGTTGCGCGTCAGAGGCTGCGACTGTGTGCCGCGCAACAGGGAATCATTTTTGTGACAGGCAATTGCGGCTGATCGGGTAGAATCTTGACTCAGCCCTTTCGCGGCCGCCGCGGCAGGTCACGTCCGATACTTCAATCGGGCTTTTTTCCGATTTTGTTTTCCGGGTATTAATTTGCTGAATTTCGCGCTTGATTTCGTTGCCCATGGCCTGTTGAACTGGTCTTGGTGGCAAATCGTGCTGTACACGCTCGTGATGACGCACATCACGATCATTGGTGTCACCGTCTATCTGCATCGGCACCAGGCGCATCGCGCGCTGGACTTGCATCCGATCGCCAGTCATTTCTTCCGCTTCTGGCTATGGCTGACCACGGGCATGGTCACGGGTCAGTGGGCGGCGATCCATCGCAAGCATCATGCGAAATGCGAGACTGATGAGGATCCGCACAGTCCGCAGACGCGTGGGATATGGAAAGTGCTGCTCGAAGGCGCCGAACTGTACCGCGCCGAGGCGAAGAACGAGCAAACGCTGAAGAAATACGGGCACGGCACGCCGGACGATTGGCTCGAGCGGCATGTCTACGCGAAGCATGCGGTGCTTGGCGTGACGATCATGGCGTTGATCGACCTGGCGCTGTTCGGCATCGTCGGCATTTCGGTGTGGGCTATCCAGATGGTGTGGATTCCGTTCTGGGCCGCTGGCGTGGTCAACGGCCTCGGTCATTTCTGGGGCTACCGCAATTTCAACTGTGCGGATGCAAGCACGAACCTGTTCCCATGGGGCATTTTGATTGGGGGCGAGGAGCTGCACAACAATCACCATACCTATGCGACGTCGGCAAAGCTGTCGAACAAGTGGTACGAGTTCGACATCGGCTGGATGTACATCCGACTCATGTCAGCATGCCGGCTCGCGAAGGTGAAAAAAATTGCGCCGACGCCGAAGCTGGCGGCGCGCAAGGCGGTGCCCGACCTGGACACATTGCACGCGGTGCTAGCCAATCGTTATGAGGTGATGGCGCGCTACGCGAAAACGGTCAAGCGGGCGTACCGGCAGGAGTTGGCGCACTTGAAGGAATTGGGCGCGCGTGAGAAGTACGCGCTGATCAAGGGCGCGCGCGAGTGGATCCACAAGGATGAGGCCGGTCTGGACGAGCCGCAAAAAAGGCAACTGATGCAGATCTTCGCCAGCAGCCAGCGCCTGCGCACGTATTACCAGTTGCGGGCGGAGTTGGCGCAGATATGGGAGCGCTCGAACGCGTCACGCGAGCAGTTGCTGTCGCACTTGCAGGACTGGTGCCATCGCGCGGAGCAAAGCGGCATCAAGGCATTGCAGGAGTTCGCACTGCGCCTGCGCCGCTACGCGTAAAGGCGGGCATCGGTAAATTCCGTTACACTTGGAGTCCGTCTTGCCGCAAAAACCCCGCATAGGCGGGGTTTTTTATTTCGGCGCACGATGCGGCCACCAGCGTGCGTCAATTGGGATTCGCGGGTGGTGGCGCGGGCGGTCATACTGAGTACTGAGCAGCGGGAGGATGACAATGAACCAGCGTTCGATTAGGATGGTCGAGTTCGACAAGCCGGTGATGCCCGACGGAGCTTGCAGCGTCGGGCAAGCATGGGCGCGCGTGCCGCACAGCCTATCGGTGGCCGAGCGCGCCGAGTTACGTGTGCGTATCCGCGAGTTGCTGGCGCAGCAGCAGGCCGTGCTGGTCGCTCATTATTATGTCGACCCGGAGCTGCAGTCGCTCGCGGAGGAGACCGGAGGGTGTGTCGCCGATTCGCTGGAAATGGCCCGGTTCGGCCGCGATCACGACGCCCGTACACTGGTCGTGGCCGGTGTGCGTTTCATGGGCGAGACCGCGAAGATTCTGAGCCCCGAAAAGCGCGTGTTGATGCCGGACCTGGATGCGACGTGCTCGCTCGATCTGGGTTGTCCTGCCGACCAGTTTGCCGCGTTCTGCGACGCTCATCCCGACCGAACCGTCGTCGTGTACGCGAACACGAGCGCGGCGGTCAAGGCCCGTGCGCACTGGATGGTGACTTCATCAATTGGGCTGGATATCGTCGCCGCGCTGCATGCGCGCGGCGAGAAGATCTTATGGGCGCCGGACCGCCATCTGGGCAGCTACATCCAGCGCAAGACTGGCGCCGATATGCTGATGTGGCAAGGCTCGTGTCTCGTGCACGACGAATTCAAGGGGATCGAGCTTGACTTGTTGCGCGCCGAGCATCCGGACGCCAAGGTACTCGTGCATCCGGAGTCGCCAGAATCAGTCGTTGCGCAGGCCGACGTGGTCGGTTCAACCACGCAACTGATCGACGCGGCGAAGGCGCTTGACGCGACTCGCTTTATCGTGGCCACCGACTTGGGCATCCTGTACAAAATGCAGGCGGCGGCGCCGGGTAAGACGTTCATCGCCGCGCCGACCGCGGGCAACAGCGCAACGTGTAAAAGCTGTGCGCATTGTCCATGGATGGCGATGAACGGCCTGACCAATCTCGCCGCCGTGCTGCAGTCCGGTGCAAACGAGATATTTGTCGATCCGGTCATCGCTCAGCGTGCTCGGATGCCGATTGACCGCATGCTGGACTTCGCGGCGCAAAAAAAGCGCAATGTACGGGCGAGCGGCGACCTGGCGAGCGATGATGCGTTGTTTCGACATGTGGGGGCGGCGTGATGGGCGTTACCGGGACAAGCCGCGAGATCCGCACGGTGGCGGCGCCGCAGTGGGACGGCTATGAGCCAATCCGTCAGCACTATGGCGACGCGTTCACGGCCGCGCTGCGCCGAAACGTGCAAGACGCGCTGGCCGAGGATGTTGGCGCGTGCGACTGGACGGGCTTGCTCGTGCCCGCCAATGACGTGTTCGACGCCCGGATCATCGTGCGTGAGCCCGCCGTGCTATGCGGTGTACTTTGGTTTGTCGAAGTGATGCGCAGTGTCGATGCCCGCATCGAACTGTCATGGCATTATCGTGAAGGCGAATGGATGCACGCCGATACGCCAGTGTGCTCGTTGCGAGGCCCCGCGCGCGCGCTGCTGACGGCCGAGCGCAGTGGCTTGAATTTTCTGCAGTTGCTGTCCGGCGTCGCGACGGCCACGCGTCGATATGTCGAGGCGATAGCCGGCACCCGGGCGCGGATTCTCGATACGCGCAAGACGCTGCCTGGCCTGCGGCTGGCGCAAAAATATGCCGTTCGGGTCGGCGGCGGCGACAACCAGCGGCTGGCGCTGTATGACGGCATCCTCATTAAGGAAAATCATATTGCAGCCGCGGGCGGTGTCGCCGCCGCGTTGCAGGCCGCGCATGCGTTGCAGGCGAGTGTGCCGGTGCAGATCGAGGTTGAGACGCTCGAACAGCTGCAGGTGGCGCTGGCACATCGTGCTCAATCGGTGTTGCTGGACAACTTCACGCTGGACATGATGCGTGATGCGGTTGCACTGAACGATCATCGGGCTCTGCTTGAGGTCTCTGGGGGCGTCGGCTTGGACACGGTGCGCGATATCGCGGCGACCGGCGTGGATCGAATATCGATTGGCGCACTGACCAAGGATGTGCGCGCGAGCGACTATTCGATGCGAATCCTCGATCGCGCGTAGCACTCGGCGCCGGACTGCGGCGGACGTAGCCGCGGGCGATCAGATTGAGCGGTGGCGGAATCGCTTCGGGCTCAGCACCGTTGGCAGCGCTTTAGGCAATGCCTGCTCCCAGTCGCGGCTGAAATGCAAACCGCGGCTTTCGAGCCGGGAGCGGGCGCTGTCGACGATCAGCAATGCAACATCGACCAGGTTGCGCAACTCGAGCAGGTCACGGCTGATACGAAAATTCGCATAGTACTCGTGGATCTCATCGCGCAGCAGCGCCAGTCGGTGCTTCGCCCGTGCCAGCCGCTTGTCGGTTCGCACGATGCCGACATAGTTCCACATCAGCCGCCGCACCTCGTCCCAGTTGTGAGCCACGACGACCTCTTCGTCAGCATCGGACACGCGGCTCTCGTCCCACTGCGGCAATGTGAGAGGGTGCGCGGCATGAAACCCCACGTTTTCGATGGCTCGCGCCGCGGCCCTGCCGATCACCAGGCACTCCAGCAGCGAATTGCTTGCAAGCCGGTTGGCGCCATGCAAGCCCGTATAGGCGGTTTCGCCGACTGCGTAGAGTCCGGTGAGATCGGTTCGGCCGGCCAGGTCGGTCACGACGCCGCCGCACGTGTAGTGGGCAGCCGGCACGACGGGGATCGGGGCACGCGTGATATCGATGCCGAACTGCTGGCATCGGGCGAGGATTGTCGGAAAGTGCTCACGCAGGAATGCAGCCGGTTGGTGACTGATATCGAGATAGACGCAATCGATACCGCGCTTCTTGATTTCGAAGTCAATTGCACGGGCGACGATGTCGCGTGGTGCCAATTCCGCGCGCTCATCATACTGCGGCATGAAGCGGGTGCCGTCCGGCAACTTCAGCAATCCGCCTTCGCCGCGCACCGCCTCGGAAATGAGAAATGAGCCGGCATACGGATGGTACAGGCAGGTCGGATGGAATTGGATGAACTCCATGTTCGCCACCCGTGCACCAGCCCGCCAGGCCATCGCAATGCCGTCGCCGGTCGCGGTATCTGGGTTCGTCGTGTATAAATAGACTTTGCCGGCGCCGCCGGTGGCTAGCACGGTGTGCGGTGTCTCGATCGTCAGTGTCTTGCCGCTGTCAATGTCGAGCACGTACAGCCCGAAGCAATGCCGGCCCGGCAACCCGAGCCGGTCGGACGTGACCAGGTCAATCGCGCAGTGATGCTCAAGCAGGGCAATGTTCGGGCGTTGACGGGCTTGTTCGATGAGTGTCGACAGCACCGCATGGCCGGTGGCATCAGCCGCGTGAATGATGCGCCGATGGCTGTGTCCGCCTTCGCGCGTCAGGTGAAACCCCAATTCGGCGTTATCGTCCTGGGTGAACGGCACGCCTTCGCCGATCAACCATTCGATCGCCGCGCGTGCGTTCTCGACGATGAAGCGCGTCGCGGGTTCGTCGCATAGGCCTGCGCCGGCGACTAGCGTATCGCGGACATGGCTGTCGATGCTGTCTGCCGAGTCCAGCACGGCTGCGATGCCACCTTGCGCCCAGTCGCTAGCACCGTCGGACAGGGCTCGCTTTGCGATGACGGCGACCCGACAAGTGGGCGCCAGGTTCAGCGCCACACTTAGCCCGGCCAGTCCACTACCGACGATGACGACGTCGAAATTCATTGGGATAATCTCCTCATACCCTACGTGACGGGTCCGGACCCATACGCCGAAACGAAGGAGCATACCCCGATGCGACACGACGTGCAAAAAGCAAAAGACCCCGGAGTTCGGGGTCTTTTGCTCTTCGTCAGGCTCTACAGTCTCGAGAGACATTGAACTTCCGATCGGCGGACCAATCGGAGGCCCCATAGATCCATTATTTGATCTTCGTTTCCTTGTATTCGACGTGCTTGCGCGCGACCGGGTCGAACTTCATGATCGCCATCTTTTCGGGCATCGTGCGCTTGTTCTTCGTCGTGGTGTAGAAGTGACCGGTTCCGGCCGTCGATTCCAGCTTGATCTTGTCGCGAGCGCCTTTGGCCATGTCGCAGCTCCTTAAGCTTCACCGCGCGCACGCAGGTCTGCGAGCACGGGATCGATGCCATTCTTGTCGATCAGGCGCAGGCCCGCGTTCGAAACGCGCAGTCGCACCCAGCGATTTTCGCTTTCCACCCAGAACCGGCGGCTTTGCAAGTTCGGGAGGAAGCGACGCTTGGTCTTGTTGTTCGCGTGGGAAACGTTATTGCCGACCATCGGCGCTTTCCCAGTAACTTGACATTTGCGTGCCATCAGAGCACTCCTAATACGCTTAAATTCGGGTGATACGAAAGGGGTGGTACGGGCAAACCGCAATCCTAGCAGAAAAAGACAAGAAAAATCAACCTGTTTGTGTCATCCGCACTGACTGCCGCGCGCGCCCGGCTATAGCAGTCCGTGGCGCGCGAGTGACAAAATAGTGTCCGATGTCACGATGAAATGATCGAGCAGCTTGACGTCCATTAAGCACAACGCATCCTTGAGCGTGCGTGTCATCGACAGGTCCGCCGCACTGGGCTGCGCCGCGCCGGATGGATGGTTATGCGCGATGATCAACGCGGCGGCGTTGGTCTGCAGCGCGCGTCTGACGACTTCGCGCGGATAGACCGCAGCATGCGACAACGAGCCGCGAGAGAGTTCTTCCGCATGGATCATACGCAGTCGGGTGTCGAGGAACAAGCAAACAAACACCTCATAGGGCCGGGTGCCAATCATCAGTCGCAGATAGTCTTCGACGATCTCGGGGCGATCCAGCGTCGCCTGCTCGCGCGACTGCTCGCCCAGTGCGCGTCGTGCGATCTCCGTGGCCGCCTGCAACCGCGCAATCTTTGCCGGTCCGACGCCGGTGACTTGAATCAGCTCGTCATGGGACGCGCTGAACAACCCGCGCAATGAGCCGAAGCGCGCTAGCAATTGCTGACCCAGTCCGACCGCATCGCGTCCGCGAATGCCGCTGCCCAGGTACAGCGCGACCAACTCCGCATCGGTCAGGGCACTCGCGCCGGCAACGAACAATCGCTCCCGTGGCCGCTCGTTTTCCGGCCATTGGCGGATCGGGATCGGCACATGTCGGCGCGCCGTCGAGTCGTCGGTTCCGGATTGCATTGATTAACCTCCATGTTGGTGTCGCTGCGGTGGCTTACAATGACAGCTTGCGTGGTCGCAGCCCGCGACGCGCGGTATTCAAAACTTGCGCATGAGCATCATTGATATTTCCGAGGTGAAGCCCGGTTCCCATGTCACGCTGCACTACCGGCTTTCGCTGGAGGGGGGCGCGGACATCGTCAACACGTTCGACGACAAGCCCGCGACGCTGTTGCTCGGCGCGGGACAGCTCGCGGGACCTCTGGAGGACATTCTGCTCGGCATGAAGGTCGGACACCACTCGACCATCCGGCTGACGCCGGAGCAGGCATTCGGCTTGCGTAATCCAGAACTGGTGCAGAAGGTCTCGCTAGCCACGCTGCGTGAAAATTCGATGATCGACGAGGATTTCTCTCCGGGTGATTTGGTCGAATTCAACGCGCCCAGCGGGGCGCGCTATGCCGGCGTGCTCAAGGAGGTCGGCGAGACGTACGCGCTGTTCGACTTCAACCACCCGCTGGCCGGCCAGCATCTGACCTTTGAGGTCCAGATCATCGGCATCCTGTAGGAAGCGCCATGACCGCAACCACCGAATACCCGAGCGAAATATTACTGGCACAGCCGCGTGGGTTCTGCGCGGGAGTCGACCGGGCGATCGAGATCGTCGAGCGTGCGTTGACGCTGTTCGGTTCGCCGATCTATGTGCGTCACGAGATCGTGCATAACGCCTATGTCGTGGACGACCTGCGTCGCAAGGGCGCGGTATTCGTTGAATCGCTCGACGACGTCCCGCACGGTGCGACGCTGATATTTAGCGCGCACGGGGTGCCAAAGGCAGTGCGGGCCCGCGCGCTTGACAGAGGATTGCGGGTCTTTGACGCCACCTGTCCGCTGGTCACCAAGGTGCACATGGAGGTGGCCAAGCTGCGTGCTGAAGGTTGCGAGATCGTGATGGTTGGCCATCGCGGTCACCCGGAGGTTGAAGGTACGATGGGGCAGGCCAATGCAGGCATGCACTTAGTCGAGACCGCGGCGGATGTCGCTGCGCTAGAGGTCGCCGATCCCCACCGGCTTGCGTACGTGACGCAGACCACGCTGTCGATTGACGATGCAATGGAGGTGATCGGCGCGCTGAAGGCGCGCTTTCCCGCCATTCGCGAGCCGAAAAAGCAAGACATCTGCTACGCGACGCAGAACCGGCAGGATGCGGTGAAATTCATGGCGCCGCAGTGCGACGTCGTGATCGTCGTCGGCAGCCCGAACAGTTCCAACTCGAACCGCCTGCGCGAAGTGGCGGAAAAGCGGGGCGTGCCGGCCTACATGGTCGATGCGCCGGAGCAAATCGATCCTGCCTGGCTGGACGGCAAACAACGCGTCGGCGTGACGGCGGGCGCCTCGGCACCCGAGGCACTGGCACAGGCAGTCGTTGAGCGGTTGCGTCAATTGGGTGCTTGCCAAGTCCGGACGCTGGATGGCGTCCAGGAAAATGTTTCCTTCCCGTTGCCCAAAGGGCTGGCGCTACAAGTCTGAGCCATCGCGGCGCCGTCTTGCGCCTGAGGCGGCGTCGACGCGCGCAAAGTTTTGCGTGCGGCCTCTTATGCAGTCAACGGGGCTTCGCCGCCGCATGGGTGCTGTGTTCACCATGAGATCGCGGGCGACGCCTAAAAATGCATCGTACTCCCGCGCTTCGCGTTGGCGCTGGACGAAATCGCGCATTAGATCGCGCACCACTTGGGACGCCGGGTGGTGCGTTGCTTTGGCCTCGGCCATGAAAGCGCCGCGCAGCTCGGGTTCCAGTTTCATCGTGAAACAGGGTTTTTTGACACGGCTTACCTCAATCCATGAATGGATACTGGCTAGGTATATGCGATGTCAGTATTAATGGCAGCCTTCGTCTTTCGCCGACGCGGCCGGCGCATGCACTTCGCCAAATCAGGCGTGGTTTTGAATATTGGCCACTGCAAAAACGGAGTTACAATGCGCGCGTTTCGTGACCTGTTCAGGGACGAAAGTCGTCTTGCTGTAAGGCGCGGAAGACCTCTTCATGGGGGACCGATTGGTTGGCACTGTATCCGGGACGCGCTTGCGGCGTACACCGATCGCACGCAGCAGGATGAAACGAAGACTGGCGGATTTGGCCGCAGCGTCATATTCGGAAAGTGGGGCCGCGATTCGCACGGGGCAGAAAATGAGTTGTCCATTGACGAAATTGGTCTGTCACTTAAACACTATCCAAGTGGCTCATCGAGCCATCGGCATCGAGCCCGCCCGTCGCGGGTTATGCGTGCGCAACGGTTTTTGGGCCGTTGCCCACAGGCAGACCTCGGCGCCAGGTCGTGTGCGGCTCACTGACTACAGCGAGGTAATGCGCCATATCGAACTTGTTGACAACGGCGTATAACGCTGCGGCACCGGGCTAATCCTCGGTGCCGTTTTCGTATCCGCCACGCCAATTGACGTATTTTCATGACGAATACGCCAATGTCGTCGGCGGCAGACCTTTACCGGTTCATTGGGGTACCAGGAGCACCGCGCGCTTCGCATCGTCACGCCGTCACCTACGGCCAGGTTGCGGTCCGTGGCGTACGGTCCAAGGAGCATTCGATGGATATTTTTATCCAACAGATCTTGAATGGTCTGGTGCTGGGCAGCGTCTACGCGATGATCGCGCTGGGCTATACGATGGTGTACGGGATTCTGGGCATCATCAACTTCGCGCATGGCGACGTATTGATGGTGGGCGCGATGGTCGCGCTTTCGGCGGTCAGCGTGCTGCAAGCGCACTTCCCCGGACTAGGCAACGTGCTCACGCTGGTCCTTGCACTGGTGATCGCCGCGGCCGTCTGTGCGTGCCTCGGTTTCACGATCGAGAAGGTGGCGTACCGGCCGCTGCGTCGTGCGCCGCGGCTGGCTCCCCTGATCACCGCCATCGGCGCTTCCATTCTGTTGCAGACGTTAGCGATGGTCATTTGGGGACGCAATCCGTTGTCGTTTCCGCAGTTGATTTCCACCGATCCGATCAATGTCATCAAGGCCACCGATACGTCGCCCGGCGCCGTGATCTCACCCACAGAAGTGGTGATCATCGTCACGGCATTTGTCGTGATGGTCGCTCTGCTGCTGCTGGTGCACAAGACCAAGCTCGGACGAGCAATGCGCGCGGTCGCGGAGAACCCGAATGTGGCCAGCTTGATGGGCGTGAACCCGAACTTCGTGATCTCGGCGACGTTCATGATTGGTTCGGCGCTGGCTGCCCTGGCTGGCGCGATGATCGCCTCCGAGTACGGCAACGTGCACTTCTACATGGGCTTCATCCCGGGCTTAAAGGCATTCACGGCAGCGGTGCTGGGGGGCATTGGTAATCTGGGCGGCGCCATGGTGGGGGGCGTGCTGCTGGGGCTGATTGAGCAACTGGGCGCTGGCTACATCGGTGATTTCACCGGCGGAGTGATCGGCAGTAACTACCAAGACGTGTTTGCGTTCGTGGTGCTGATCCTCGTGCTGGTCTTGCGTCCGTCCGGCTTATTGGGCGAGCGCGTTGCCGATCGTGCCTGACACGTCTTGAGGAGCACTTAATATGACTTCCATTCAACCTATCGAGCCGTCCCCGACACGGATTCTGGTCACGAAGACGGCTAAGAACCATGGGGTCATGCTGCTGGTGACAGCGCTGGTTGTCTGCGCGCCACTGCTCATTGGCGCCGTGGGCGGGCCTTATTGGGTGCGTGTGCTGGACTTCGCGATGCTGTACGTGATGCTGGCGTTGGGGCTGAACGTGGTGGTGGGATTCTGCGGACTGCTGGACTTAGGCTACATCGCATTCTATGCCGTGGGTGCCTATACGGCCGCACTGCTGTCCTCACCCCATCTCACCAGCCAATTCGAGTGGATCGCGCATCTGGCGCCCGGCGGGCTGCACGTATCGATTCTGCTGATCGTGCCGGTGGCGATGGCCTTGGCCGCCGTGTGCGGCGTGTTGCTCGGCGCACCGACGTTGCGTCTGCGGGGCGACTACTTGGCGATCGTCACGCTGGGCTTTGGTGAAATCGTGCGGATCTTCATGAACAACATGGATCGCCCGGTAAACGTGACCAACGGTCCGAAGGGCATCACGGGGATCGATCCGGTGCAGATCGGCGGCTTCAATCTCGCGCAGACCCACGAACTGCTCGACGTCGAATTCCCGTCGGTCTACCTGTATTACTACTTGTTCGTGCTCTGTTCGCTGTTTGTGATCTTTGTCTGCACGCGACTGCAGCACTCGCGTATCGGCCGCGCCTGGGCTGCGATCCGGGAAGACGAGATCGCCGCGAAGGCGATGGGCATTAACACACGCAACGTGAAGTTGCTGGCGTTCGCCATGGGCGCCTCATTCGGTGGGCTGTCCGGCGCGATGTTCGGTGCATTCCAGGGATTCGTGTCGCCGGAGTCGTTCACCTTCTGGGAATCGGTGGTGGTGCTCGCGTGCGTGGTGCTCGGCGGCATGGGGCATATTCCCGGCGTGATCCTCGGGGCGGTGCTGCTTGCGGTATTCCCGGAATTCCTGCGCTCGACAATGGGACCGTTGCAGAACGCAATCTTTGGTCATCAAATCCTTGACACGGAAGTGATCCGGCAGTTGCTGTACGGTCTGGCGATGGTGGTGATCATGCTGTATCGGCCGGAAGGATTGTGGCCGGCGGCTAAGCATGAGGACAAGCTCATCAAGACCGCGCGGCGCAACGGCAAAAAGGCCTTGCGTGCGTAACGCACCTGTAGACACGGAGTCAACAGCAATGAGTGAACAAACGCTTCGGCTATCCGTGAAGGGCGTCAATAAGCGCTTTGGCGGCCTACAGGCACTGTCCGATGTCGGGCTGGAGGTGCGCTCGGGCGAGATCTATGGGCTGATCGGCCCGAACGGAGCGGGCAAGACCACGTTTTTCAATGTGATTACCGGGTTGTACACGCCAGATTCGGGCGAGTTCGTGCTGGACGGCAGTCCGTACACGCCAACCGCGGTCTACCAGGTGGCCAAGGCCGGCATCGCGCGCACGTTCCAGAACATCCGGCTATTCGGCGGGATGACGGCGCTGGAGAACGTAATGGTCGGGCGTTACGTGCGTACGCGCCACGGCTTGATCGGCGCAATATTGCAAACGCCGGCCGAGCGGCAGGAAGAGCGCGAGATCAAGGAGCGCGCGCTGGAATTGTTGGACTATGTGGGCGTGCTGCAGTATGCCGACTACACGGCCCGCAATTTGTCATACGGTCACCAGCGGCGGCTGGAGATCGCACGGGCGCTGGCGACCGACCCGAAGCTGCTCGCCCTGGACGAGCCAGCCGCGGGGATGAACGCGACCGAGAAAGTCGAACTCACGGGACTGCTGGAGAAGATCCGCGACGATGGCAAGACCATCCTGTTGATCGAGCACGACGTGAAGCTGGTGATGCACTTGTGCAACCGCATGACAGTGCTGGATTACGGCAAGGTCATCGCGCATGGCCTGCCGCAGGACGTGCGCAAGGACTCGAAAGTGATCGAAGCCTATCTAGGCGCAGGAGTGCATTGAGATGGCGACGAGCGACGTGAACGCAATGAATGGGGCAATGCTGGAGATCAAGGGACTGCAGGTGGCCTATGGGGGTATCCAGGCGGTCAAGGGAGTGGACCTGAAGGTCGAGCAGGGTGAGCTGGTCGCGCTGATCGGTGCCAACGGCGCGGGCAAGACCACGACGATGAAGGCGATCACCGGGATTAAGGAATGGGCTGGTGGCGATATCCTCTACCGGGGGCAGTCGATCAAGGGCGTGCCCACGCACGAATTGCTCAAGCGGGGTTTGGCGATGGTGCCGGAGGGCCGAGGCATCTTCGCGCGTATGTCGATCCTGGAAAACATGCAGATGGGCGCGTATCTGCGTACCGACTCGGATGGCATCAAGGCCGATGTGGAGCGCATGTTCGGTTTTTTCCCGCGCCTGAAGGAGCGCGCCACGCAGTGGGCGGGCACACTTTCGGGTGGCGAGCAGCAGATGCTGGCGATGGCGCGTGCGCTGTTGTCGCGGCCCAAGCTGCTGTTGCTCGACGAGCCGTCGATGGGCCTGTCGCCGATCATGGTGGAGAAGATCTTCGAGGTGGTGCGGGCGATTTCCTCGGAAGGCATGACGGTGTTGCTGGTCGAGCAGAACGCCCGCCTTGCGCTGCAAGCAGCCAACCGCGGCTACGTGATGGACTCCGGCGCGATCACGATGTCCGGCGACGCCAAACAGATGCTGGATGATCCGAAGGTGCGCGTCGCCTACCTCGGCGAGTGAGCCAGCCGCGCGCCGGCCGGGCGTCCATGCCCGCCCGGCGCTTCGGGCCGGCGCCGGCCCGCATGCCGGCGTCGCCCCTCGGACTCACAGCACCTGGTCCAGCACGTTGTCGAGTATCGTGAACATTTGGTCGATCTCGGCGCGCGTCACGTTCAATGCCGGCATGAAGCGCAGCAGGTTAGGGCGGGCGGCATTGAGCAGCAGTCCTTCCGGCGCCAGTTCGCGTGCTTTTTGGACGATTTGTGGCCCGACGTCCCGGCCGAGCAGCAACGCGCGCAGCATGCCTTCGCCGCGCTCGCCGGCCAGCCCGCGCGCGTCAGACAGCGCAAGCAACCGATCGCTCAGGTAGCGGGCGTTCTCGCGCACGCGCTCGAGAAAGCCCGGCGCGACCAGCTGCGATATCACCGCTTCGCCGACCGCGGTCATCAACGGGTTGCCGTTATAGGTGCCGCCCTGGTCGCCGGCTTCGAAGCACGCAATCTCATCTCGGGCGAGCAACGCGGCCAGCGGCACGCCGCCGCCGATACCCTTACCCAGCGTCATGATGTCCGGCTCAATGCCGCTGAGCTGATAAGCGAACAGCGTGCCAGCGCGGCCGCAGCCGCTTTGCACCTCGTCGACGATCAGCAGCACGCCGCGTTCGCGCGTGAGGGCCCGCAATTGCTGCATGAACTCGCGCGACGCGGGAACCACGCCGGCTTCGCCCTGTATCGGCTCGAGCATCACCGCAACAGTCTTGTCGGTGATCAGCTTCTCGACAGAGCCGATATCGTTGAACTCGGCCTTCGGAAAGCCGGGTACCTGCGGCGCGTACAGCGTGTCCCAGCCGGGCTTGCCGCTTGCCGACATCGTTGCCAGCGTGCGGCCGTGAAAGCCATGGTTGAACGTGATGATCTCGTATGCGCCGCCCTTGAACTTGCGGCCCCATTTGCGTGCGAGCTTGATCGCCCCTTCATTGGCTTCGGCGCCGCTGTTGGCGAAGAACACTTTGTCAAAGCAACTGTTGTCGGTCAGCAGCTTCGCCAGCCGCGCCATCGGCTCGTTGTAGAACGCTGGGCTCGGGTTGATCAACCGTCGCGCCTGCCGGTTCAGCGCGTCGATCATCGCGTCGTTGCAGTGCCCGAGCGCATTGACCGCCCAGCCCTGGATGAAGTCCAAATAGCGCTTGCCGTTGTTGTCGTGTAGCCACGATCCGTTGCCGTGCGTGAAAACGATGTCGGGACGGTCGGTGATGTACATCAGCGACTGAATTGGATAATCCTGAAAATTCATGGCAAGTCTCTCCGCTCAACGGGAATGCGATCGCACGCAACGATCAACAGGGCAAAGGATCCGGAAAAAACAAAAGCCACGGAAGTCCGTGGCTTGGTAATCCGGTGCGCGGTAATTCAGCGCGACAGTCCGTAACGAGCCAGCGGCTTCCCTATGGAAGCAGCGAGCGGCGACGTCGGAGATGGGCTTGAGCGCGAATCATCCGCGAAGAATACGCGACGCAAGCGCCGATTGTAAACCGGAAATTGCATTGCACTTGCTCGACACGAAGCTTGATGCGGGCCCACCGCCATGCGACCTGGTCAGACCGCGTTTGCCAGATCTGCTGCGCTGGTGAACGAGTCCGCATAGAACTCGTCGGCCGGCAAGCCGTGATGCGCGGTGAAATCGCGCTGCGCGGCCTCGACCATCACTGGGGCGCCGCAAGCATATACCTGGTACCCGGACAAGTCTGGCAGATCCTCGACGACGGCACGATGAACGAAACCCGTGCGGCCCTGCCAGCCGTCGGCCGGATCGGGTTCGGAGAGCACCGGCACGAACTTGAAGCCGGGCACTTCGCGCGCCCATTGCTCGGCCAGGCTTGCCAGGTACAGATCGTTGCGCCGGCGGCCGCCCCAGTACAGCGTCATGGGCCGTGTGATGCCCTTGAAGATCGCATGCTCGATGATCGCCTTGATGGGCGCAAAGCCTGTTCCCGATGCGAGCAGCACGATCGGTTTGTCGGCGTCCTCGCGCAGGAAGAACGTGCCGAGCGGGCCCTCGAAGCGAAGGATATCGCGTTCCTTCATCGCACCGAACACGTGGTCGGTGAACACGCCGCCCGGCATGTGCCTGATATGCAGCTCGAGCGGGCCTTCATGGTGTGGTGCGCTCGCCATGGAATAGCTGCGGCGCGTGCCGTCCTTCAGGATGAACTCGATGTACTGGCCCGCCAGATATTGCAGCCGTTCATTGGCCGGCAGTTGCAGCTTAAGCACGATCACGTCGTGCGCCACGCGCTCCAGTGCATTGACGCGGCACGGCAGCTTCTTGACCTGCATGTCGCCCACGCCGGCGATCTCACGGATATCGATTTCTAGGTCCGATTGCGCGGTGGCGCAGCAAAATAGCGCCATGCCGCGGGTTTTTTCGTCGTTCGACAGCGCCGATGACGAATGCGAACGCTGCTCGATACTGCCGTTCACGAGTTGGCCCTTGCATGAGCCGCATGCGCCGTTCTTGCAGCCGTACGGCAAGCCGATGCCCTGACGCAGCGCCGCGGTTAGAACCGGTTCGTCGGCTTCGACTTGGAATTGCTTGCCGCTCTGTCGGATCGTTACGTTGAATACCATAGTTCAATCGAGTAATAACAAAAACGTTGGATCGGCCGGCCCGCTACAATGCACCCAATGACCTTTTCCAGCCGATCTTTCCAATGGTGTGCCACGGCGCCGCATGCAGTGGCCACGGTTTCCACCGCCGCGTCGCCTGGGCGCAGCGGCGGTGGTGCGCCTGGGTGGCGGGCCGGGCTGCCGCGCCGCCGTGCTTTTGGCCGCCCCCGCATCCTGGTGGTCGGCTGTGGCGATGTCGGATTGCGCTGCGCGGCATGGCTGCGCGAACGCTTTCGCGTGTTCGCCCTGACGACCCAGCCGGCACGTTTCGCATCGCTGCGCTCGGCCGGGCTCGTGCCGCTGCTTGGCGATCTCGACGACCGGCGTTCGCTGGCGCGCGCCGCACGCGTGGCGCGAGAAATGCTACATTTGGCGCCGCCGCAAGCCTATGGTGCGACAGATCGCCGCACCGCTGCGCTCTTGGCTGCGTTGGGCGCGCGGCGGGGTCTGCGGCACGCTGCCCGTGCACCGCGCGTCGCCATGGGTACGCAGCGCATCGTCACGCGTCGCGCCGTAGGCAGCACGCATGCGATTGTCGGGCGCCTCATGACCGAGAACGCCATTGTACCCGAGCGGTCACCGCGCGCTGTGCGGCACCGACGTTGGCCGCCGGGCCCGCTGCGCCAGCCGCCGCCAGTACGCATTGTCTATCTGAGCACCACAGGGGTCTACGGCGATTGCAATGGTGCGCTCATCGATGAGACGTGGCCCGTGCGGCCGGTCAACGCGCGCGCGGTGCGCCGTGTATCGGCCGAGCGCCAATTGCGTCGCGCTGGCTCACGAGGATCTGTCAAGGTGTCGGTTCTCAGGGTGCCCGGGATCTATGCCATCGAGCGGTTGCCCGTGGAGCGGCTGCGACGCGGTACGCCGGCTTTGTGCGATGTGGACGACGTTTATACCGGTCACGTCCATGCGGACGACCTCGCCGCTATCACGGTTCGGGCGTTATTCCGCGGCCGTCCGCAGCGCGTCGTTCATGCGGTCGACGCTACGCATTGGAAAATGGGCGAGTATTTCGACCGTATCGCTCACGCATGCGGATTGCGCCCGGTGCCGCGCATCACCCGGCAACAGGCCGAGGCCACGCTCGACGCGGCATTGTTATCGTTTATGCGCGAATCCCGCCGCCTGGCCAACCAACGTTTGCGCGATGAACTCTCGGTCAAGTTGCGCTACCCGAGTGTCGAAGACTTTTTGCGCGAGCATGCGCGCCAATTGTCGAGTGTGCACCGTTGAGCGCTGTTCACAACGCGAGCATCGGCATGGCCTCGATGATCGCGAAACACAGCAGTGCGCCAAGGATCGCGCCGATCAAGTTGGGATGGTACTTACGCTTGAGATGAAGCGCGGTCAGCAGGGCCCCAATCAGTATTGCGCCAAGCAGTGCGAACGCAATCATCATATAGGTGATCTCGAAGGTGTCGCCGGTGATCATGGTGCCGTCCTCCACAGCATACGCCCGATGGCGTCCTTATTTATCAGTATAGACACATGACTGCGGAAAGCATGTTGCAGTGCAGCAGCGGCACGCCCGAGCTGACGCGTACAGGAAGGTCCGCAGCTTGCCAGGGTGCCGAAGATCGGTTATGCCGTTCGCTTTATCCCGTCAACATGCCCAGTTCTTTGGTTTCGAGCCACTGCCACTGCCCCTGCGCGAGCGACGCGGGCAGGACGAACCCCCCGATGGCCTCGCGATGGAGTTGCTCGACACGGTTGCCCGCGGCGGCAATCATCCGCTTGACCTGGTGGTACTTTCCCTCGGTGAGCACCAATTCGATCGTGCGTTCATCGCGCCGCCGTGCCGAGCGTGCCTCGCTCACCGCCGGCTCGCCGTGCAGCTGCACTCCCTGACGCAGCGCATTAAGCTGAGTGTCCTGCACTGGATGGCGCGTGGTGGCGACGTACGTCTTCGGTATCTTGCGCTTGGGCGAGCCCAGCCGATGGATAAAGGCCCCATCGTCGGAGAGTAACAACAGGCCCGTCGTATCCGCATCGAGGCGGCCCACGCATTGCACGCCGCGCGTGATCAGCGCAGGGGGAAGTAGGCTATAAACGCTCGGATAGTGCTGCGGCGCGTGTGAGCACTCATACCCGGGGGGTTTGTGCAAGACCAGATAGGCCTTGTGCCGATACTCCCAGCGTACGCCGTGCA
This sequence comes from Mycetohabitans sp. B3, assembly GCF_021498065.1. Classification (NCBI taxonomy): domain Bacteria; kingdom Pseudomonadati; phylum Pseudomonadota; class Betaproteobacteria; order Burkholderiales; family Burkholderiaceae; genus Mycetohabitans; species Mycetohabitans sp. B3. The sequence continues at coordinate 67,680 of NZ_JAHLKN010000010.1, forward strand.
CGTGGAACACCAGCCCCGCCGTCTCGAAGACGGCATTCGGATCATCGCAGCGTTGCTCGTTAATCGTGATTGCGCCTCGGATGACGAGCGCTCTGCACTCGCGCCGCGATCCGAAGCCTTGGGAAAAAAGAATGCTTTCGAGGTTCATGCGTCGGGATTCTAACAATGCCATCGTCCGCTGCGGTCGATGTAGACTGCGCCCGTTATCGCGTGCCCGCGCACCGGCGCGTCGCGGCTTGCCGATGGCGGGCCCCGTGTGAGCGAGTGCGCAACACTTGTGCGTCAGGCCGATCCGACATCGTCACCTTGCTGACATACAATGGCCCTTTGTTCCCGCGCGTCGGTGAGCTGGTTCGATTTTTCTGATGCAGACATTTCTCGCGTTTGTTGCTGCCCTGCTGCTGGTCTTTCTCAATGGTTTCTTCGTTGCCGCGGAATTCTCGCTGGTCAAGCTGCGCGGCACGCGGGTAGCGGCCATTTCCCGGCAATATGGCTGGCGGGGCCGCGTATTGTCGCGCGTGCATGCCCATCTGGACGCTTACCTGTCAGCCTGCCAACTCGGCATCACGCTTGCATCGCTCGGCCTGGGCTGGTTGGGAGAGCCGGCGTTTGCCCATTTGTTAGCCCCGCTGTTCGGCATGCTGCAAATCGTGCCGCCGCTTGCCGACGCAATCGCGCTGGCGCTGGCGTTCCTGATCATTTCGTTCCTGCATATCGTAGCGGGCGAGCTTGCGCCGAAATCGCTCGCCATCCGGATGCCGGAGCGCGCCGGCCTGCTGACCGCCGTGCCGCTATACCTGTTCTACTGGATCATGTATCCGGCCATTGCACTGCTCAATGTTAGCTCGAACCGGATGCTCGCGTGGTTTGGCCTGTCGGACGCCGGGCAGGCTGAAGCCCCGTATGGTCGTGACGAGCTGAAGCTGATCGTGCGTGCGAGTCGGTCCCATCGGCAGTTCTCGAGCGACGAGCTTAGTACGTTGTCGCACTCGCTGGAGTTCGGCGAACTGACCGCATCCGACCTGATGCGTCCGCTGCGCGACGCGGTGAGCTTCAACGTGAGTCTGTCATTCGACGCGAATCTGGCGTTGGCGGCAAAGAGCCGCTACAGTCGGTATCCGCTCTTCGACGAAAGCGGCGACAAGGTGCTTGGCATGGTCGATGTGAAAGACTTGCTGTTTCGTCGTCTCGAAGGGCATACATCGCGCGACCTGCGCGAACTCGCGCGCCCCGTGCTCGAGGTGTTGCCTGAGATGCCCGCGCTCGAACTGCTGCGGCGCTTTCGCTCGGGTGCGCCTCACTTTGCGGTGATCGGGCGTCCCGGGCTGAAGCCGGTCGGCTTCGTCACGTTGCCGGACCTGCTTGCAGCGCTGGTGGGCCAAATCCGGGACGATACGCGCGCAACTGACGTTGAATGGCAACGGCAGCCGGATGGCAGCGTGATCGGTCGCGGCAGCCTGTCGATCGTTTCGCTCGAGCACCTGCTGGGCGTGGATTTTGGTGAGCAGTCGGCCGAGTCGGTCGGCGGCATGATCCTGGACAAACTGGGCGAATTACCGCAGCAGGGGCAGAGCGTGGACTTCGGCTCATGCCTAATCACCGTCAACGAACGAGTCGGTCCGCGAATCGTGACGGTTAAGGTCTGGCCGAAAACGCCGCAAGGCGCGACAGCTTAGCAGCGCCGAGCCCATTGTCCGCGTCAGCCTGCCTGGTGCTTCACGCCGCCGCGGCAAAACCGACGCAGCGGCATCAGGCGGTCCTCGAACCTGTCGCGGTGCAGCAAATAATCGCGTATGAGGCCAAGCCATTGCCATGCTGTGCTCGATGCGCGCGCGCACTGGAGCCGGCGGAGCTGATGGTCAGGGTGCTCGCCGCTTTGCGCCTACTGCCATCGGGAAACTACCTGAGGAGGTCGATCGGCCTTTGAGCGTGACGCGGAAATGGTTGCCGCAGGCAGTCCATGTGTCGAGCTGGAATACCGACGAAAGAAAAACCCCGTGAGACCTTGATCTCACGGGGTTTGTCCGAATACTGCGGCTTAGCCGAAATATCTGTTGGTGCCCGGGGCCGGAATCGAACCGGCACGCCTTGCGGCGGGGGATTTTCTTCCCACTTCGGCTTTCGCCGCCGCCCTCTCGAGAGAGAACGTTCGTGGTCTGGAGCACGCCTTCACCTTAGCCTTTTGGCCTTAGGTGCCCGCCGTCTGCTCTCTACACCTTCCAAGGCACCTCTCGGCGCCAAGGCTTGGCTCGGCATTAGCTCGGACTTGCGTCCAGGGCCTTCACCGAGTTTGACGGGCTTCACCTCCGGGGTTTCCCCTGAAGGGCTCAAATTTGGTCTGAGTCCCCTGCGTCTACCAATTTCACCACCCGGGCAAAACGGTGAAGCAGTTTGCAACACTACTTCACATTCACTATCTATGAGTGATGCTAATCCGCGTAGGACCGAGGTCACCGCGCGACGCAAACCGTGATTATGTCGCAATTCGGCACGCTCGGCAAGCATGTCAACGCAGATGTTCGCTCACCTCACCCTTCATACGCATTGGCGTTGCCCCGCATCGCCTGTTCGACCCACTTGCGGTTCAGCGCCGGCGAGAGCAATTCGATAAATGTATAGACATAGCCGCGCAGGTAGGTGCCTTGTTTTAATGCAACCCGTGTGGTGTTGGTGCCGAACAGGCGACCAACGGGAATTGCGCGTAGCTGCCGGTCGCGCTCTGCGTTGAATGCGACGTCGGCCATGATCCCCACGCCCAGGCCTAGTTCGACATAGGTCTTAATGACATCTGCGTCGATCGCCTCGAGGATGATGTCCGGTGTGAGTCCGTGCAAAGCGAACGCCTGGTCGATCTTCGAGCGCCCCGCGAACGCGTTGTCATAGGTGATCAACGGAAATTGCGCGAGATCGTCCAGCGTGATCTGTTGCTTTTTGTCAAGCAACGCATGTTCGGGTGGCGTGACCGCCAAGTGATGCCACTGGAATGCCGGCAGCGAGACTAGGTCCTTATACGTCGAGACGGCCTCGGTCGCGATGGCCAGGTCGGCCTGGTCGTGCAGGACCATGTCGGCAACCTGGGTCGGGTTGCCTTGCAGAATGGACAGATGCACCTTTGGAAACCGTTTTTTGAACTCGGCCACCGCCTGTGGCAATGAATACCGCGCTTGCGTGTGGGTCGCGGCGATCACCAAATTGCCTTCGTCCTGCGCTGCGTAGTCTTTTCCGACCCTTTTTAGGCTTTCGACTTCTTGCAGGATTTTTTCCACCGAGGACAAGATGATCCTGCCAGGTTCGGTCAACGAGCGCACGCGCTTGCCGTGCCGGGTGAAGATCTCGACGCCAAGTTCATCCTCCAACTCGATGATCGCCTTCGATACGCCAGGCTGCGAGGTATACAGGGCTTTGGCCGCCTCGGTTAGGTTGAAATTCTGACGGACGGCCTCGCGCACGAACCGGAACTGATGCAGGTTCATATATAACCCCTCCGCATATAGACAGAATTTTTTAGTCGTTTGACGTATAAAGCGAGTCTATTACGATTTCCCCAGCTTTTCCAATATCGATATCTGTTTTTGTGCTTTGCAAATGGCGGATTATCTGAACGGGGCGGCGGCGCGTATGTTACCCGGGAAGAGTGGGCCGGCGCAGTGCACTGTCGGCGCGCAACGCACACGAAAGACTGGGGCCCTACATGTATCAATACGACCCGTACGACCAGACGATCGTCGACGAGCGCATCTGGCAATATGCCGATCAGGTCCGCCGGCGTTTGTCCGGAGAACTGACCGAGGAGGAGTTCCGCCCGCTGCGACTGCAAAACGGGTTGTACATGCAGCGGCACGCCTATATGCATCGTATTGCGGTTCCGTACGGCAACCTGCGCAGCGACCAGTTGCGAATGTTGGCGCGCATTGCACGCGAGCACGATCGTGGCTACGGCCATTTCTCGACGCGCTCGAACATGCAGTTCAACTGGATCAAACTGGAGGAAACGCCAGAGATCCTGCGCAAGCTCGCGTCGGTGCAGATGCACGCGATCCAGACCTCGGGCAACTGCATCCGTAACATTACCGCTGACCAATTCGCCGGTGTCGCGCCGGACGAGATTGTCGATCCACGTCCATGGGCTGAGTTGCTACGCCAATGGTCCACATTCCATCCCGAATTTGCGTGGCTGCCGCGCAAGTTCAAGATCGCTGTTGCCGGCGCGACGCAGGATCGTGCCGCTGTGCAGTTGCATGACCTGGGCATTTATCTAAAGCGCGACGCCGAGGGCGAGGTGGTGTGCAGCGTGCTGGTGGGTGGCGGCATGGGCCGCACGCCCATTCTGGGCACGATCATCAAGGAGGATTTGCCGTGGCAGCACATGCTGACGTACTGTGAGGCCGTGCTGCGGGTGTATAACCGGTTCGGCCGTCGCGACAATTTGTTCAAGGCGCGGATCAAGATCCTGGTCAAGGCGCTCGGCAAAGACAAGTTCTCGCAGCAGGTGGAGCAGGAGTGGCAACACTTGAAGGACGGCCCCTCGACACTGACCTGCGACGAGGTGCAGCGCGTCGCGCAGCATTTCGTGCCGCCCCCGTATGAAAAGCTGTCCGATACCGACGCGTTGTTCGAAAAGCACTTGCTGGAGAACCGAGCATTCGCGCGCTGGGTCGAGCGCAATGCGCACCCTCATCGCGTACCGGGCTATGCCGCGGTGACGTTGTCATTGAAACCCGGCGCCATGTGGAAATATCAGCCGCCGGGCGATGTGACCGATACGCAGATGGAAGCGCTTGCCGATTGGGCCGATGCGTACAGTTTCGGTCAACTCCGCGTGTCGCATGAACAGAACCTGATCCTGGCGAACGTGAAGAAGGGCGATTTGTATACGCTGTGGGGAAAGGCCCGCGAGATCGGCTGCGGCACGCCGAACATCGGGTTGCTCACCGACATCATCGCCTGCCCGGGCGGCGATTTTTGTTCGCTGGCCAACGCGAAGTCGATCCCGATTGCACAGGCAATCCAGCAGCGCTTTGACGACCTGGATTACGTGTATGACCTCGGCGAGCTGTCGTTGAATATCTCCGGCTGCATGAACTCGTGCGGCCACCACCACGTCGGCAATATCGGCATTCTGGGCGTGGACAAGGATGGCGCCGAGTGGTACCAGGTCTCGCTTGGCGGCGAGCAAGGCAACGCGTCGGCATTGGGCCGGGTGATCGGGCCGTCTTTCGCGGCCGATGAGGTGCCGGAGGTCATCACTAAGGTGATCGATACGTTCGTCGAGCATCGCGTCGATGACGAACGTTTCATCGATACATATAAGCGGATCGGCATTGCGCCGTTCAAGGAACGGGTGTACGCGGCGCGCCAACCGGCGCACGCGTGAGGTGGAAGATGACCCAAGCCATTGAAAAAATCATCCGACAACGCCAGGTCGTGGACGACGACTGGAGCGTCGTGCGTGCCGCGCAGGACGGTTCGCTGCCGCCCGTCCGGTCATTGCCGGCGGGCCGCGTCATCGTGCCGCTGTCGTACTGGCAAGCCGAGCGCGGTGCGTTGCTCGCCGCGCGCGACAAGTCGCAGCGCGGCGTGTGGCTCGCGCCGGACAGCGAGCCGGCCGAATTGGCCGACGACCTGGAGCACATTGCGCTGGTTGCTGTGGACTTTCCGGTGTTCCGCGACGGGCGGGGCTACAGCATTGGGCGGCTGTTGCGCGAGCGCTATGGCTGGAAGGGGCAGCTGCGGGCGATCGGTGATGTGTTGCGCGATCAACTGCTGTACCTATCACGCTGCGGCTTCGATGCGTTTGCGGTGCGCGCGGACAAGGACATCCATGACGCGTTGAAGGCGTTCGACGAGTTCAGCGTGCGCTATCAGGGTGCGTTCGACGAGCCGCGTCCGTTGTTCCGGCGCCGTGTGCAAGCCGCGGTGGCCAGCCACGCGGGCGCGGCGGGCCAGTCATGAGCGAAACCGTCGTCACGTTCGGGCGTGCGGCGCCGCGCGATCCGCTCGTACACGCCGAGCCGCTCACGCCGCAACGCAAGCAGCGCATCGAGAAGCTCGATGCGCTGCTCGCCACCATTGCGGCGAGCCATACGTGTGTGAAGTTCGCCAGCAGCCTGGCCGCCGAGGACATGCTACTGACCCACGCGATTCTGTCGCGCAAACGGTCGATTATTATCTTCTCGCTGAATACCGGACGGCTGCATGCCGAGACGGTCGGCATGATTGAGCAGGTCCGGCAGCGCTATGGTTACGTCATCGAACAATGGCATCCGCAGCAGGATGCAGTCGACGCGTATGTCAGCGAGTATGGGCTGAATGCGTTTTACGACAGCATTGAGCTGCGCAAGCGGTGTTGCGAGATTCGCAAGGTCGAACCATTAAATCGCGCGCTGGCTGGCGCGCAAGCGTGGATGACCGGACAGCGGCGCGAGCAATCGGTCACCCGTGCTCAACTTCCTGAACGAGAGCAAGATGGGGCGCGCGGCATCGCGAAGTACAACCCGCTTGCCGACTGGACCGAGGCCGATGTCTGGGCATACCTGAAGGCGTATGACGTGCCGGTCAATCCATTGCATGCGCGCGGTTACCCAAGCATCGGCTGCGAGCCGTGCACGCGTGCGATCCGCGTTGGCGAGGATAGCCGCGCCGGACGCTGGTGGTGGGAAAGCCGCGACTCGAAGGAGTGCGGGCTGCATCCGGGCGCGCCAGCCCAATCTTGAACCGAATCGAAGCATTGAGGACGACTATGAGCACGTTGCTCGAACCGACGGACATCACTCCCCGCCGCAACATGGCCACGCGCATGGACCACCTGGATTGGCTCGAGGCGGAATCGATCCATATCCTGCGAGAGTTGGTGGCCGAATGCGCAAGGCCGGCGCTGTTGTTCTCAGGTGGCAAGGACTCAGTCGTCGTGCTGCATCTCGCACTCAAGGCCTTCGGCCTCGGCCCGGGGCGCCGCACGCAGCTGCCTTTTCCGCTGGTGCACATCGACACGGGGCACAACTACCCGGAGGTCATTGCATTCCGGGACCGCCGCGCTGCGCAGATCGGCGCGCACCTGGTGGTGGGTCACGTCGAGAACTCGATCCGGCGCGGCACGGTACGGCTGCGGCGCGAAACCGATTCGCGCAACGCCGCGCAGGCGGTGACGTTGCTGGAGACGATCGACGCACACCGCTACGACGCGATGATCGGCGGCGCGCGCCGCGACGAGGAGAAGGCTCGGGCAAAGGAGCGGATTTTCTCGTTTCGGGACGAGTTCGGCCAATGGGACCCGAAAGCGCAACGGCCGGAGCTGTGGAGCTTGTTCAACACGCGCCTGCATCCAGGCGAGCACCTGCGTGTGTTCCCGATCTCGAACTGGACCGAACTTGACGTCTGGCAGTACATCGCGCGCGAAAACCTCGAGTTGCCGTCGATTTACTATGCGCACGAGCGCGAGATCGTGCGCCGCAACGGCCTGCTGGTGCCGGTCACGCCGCTCACGCCCAAGCGCGACGCAGAGACTAGCGAGTCCTTGCTGGTGCGATTTCGCACCGTCGGCGACATCAGTTGCACCTGCCCAGTCGCCAGCGACGCGGACACGGTCGAGAAGATCATTGCCGAGACCGCGGTGACGCAGATCACCGAACGCGGCGCGACCCGAATGGATGACCAAACCTGCGAGGCGGCGATGGAGCAGCGCAAGAAGCAAGGGTATTTCTGAGCGCCCGCACCGGTTCCCTGTCCCGATACGAATTGACGTAAAACACCATGAGCCTGAACCAGACTGAAGACCTCGGCGTACTGCGTTTCATTACCGCCGGCAGTGTCGATGACGGCAAGAGCACGTTGATCGGGCGCTTGCTGTATGACAGCAAGGCCGTGTTGTCCGACCAGTTGTCGGCGCTGTCGCGCGCGAAGAACAAGCGCGCCGTCGGCGAGGACATTGACCTGTCGCTGTTGACCGATGGGCTGGAGGCCGAGCGCGAGCAGGGTATCACGATCGATGTGGCATACCGGTACTTCGCCACTGCCAAGCGCAAGTTCATCATTGCGGACACGCCGGGGCATGAACAATACACGCGCAACATGGTGACTGGCGCGTCGACTGCGCACGCGGCGATCATCCTGGTGGACGCAACGCGGGTCAGCGTGGACGATGCGGCACGCACGCAGCTGCTGCCGCAGACCAAGCGCCATAGCGCAATCGTCAAGTTGCTGGGCTTGTCGCATGTGATCGTCGCGATCAACAAGATGGATCTGATCGAGTTCAGCGAGGAACGTTTCAACCAGATTCGCGATGCTTACGCCGAGCTGGCCGCGCAGCTGGGTCTGGCCAACGTGCGCTTTGTGCCGGTCTCGGCGCTCAAGGGCGACAACATTGTCGCCGCGAGCGAGCGCATGCCGTGGTATGCCGGCGAGCCGCTACTGGATATGCTGGAGTCGCTGCCGGTAGACCCGCAGGTGAACGCGGCGTTGCGTCTGCCGGTGCAGTGGGTCGCGCGGCAGGACGGCGCGCAGGCGGATGATTTCCGCGGTTACATGGGGCGCGTCGAATCCGGCGAGATTGAGGTCGGGCAGACCGTGACCGTGCTGCCGAACCCGCGCCGGGCGAGCGTGGCGGAGATCATCGCGCCGGTGCCAGGTGGCACCGCCTCGGTCGATCGCGCGTTTGCCGGCCAATGCGTGACGGTGCGTCTGGCCGAGGATATCGACGTATCGCGCGGCGATACGCTGGTTGCCGCGGACGATGTTCCGACGCCGGCCCGCAAGCTGCAGGCGGACCTGTGCTGGTTCGACGACGCGCCATTGACACCGCAGCGCAAGTACCTGCTCAAGCAGATGAGCGCGACTGTGTTTGCGCGCGTTAGCGCGATCGAGCGGGTGCTCGATGTGCATACATTGTCGCATGCCACCGGGCGGAACGCATTGGCAATGAACGATATCGGCACGGTGTCATTGACGCTGCAAAAGCCGGTGGTTGTGGACACATATGATACCCATCCAGGTACCGGGGCGTTCGTGCTAATCGACGACGTGACCCACCATACGGTCGCCGCTGGCATGATCCGTGCCCATTCGGCGTGATATATCACATTGTGAGCCATTGATCGCGCGAACGGACAGGAACGATGATGGGCAAGGTGTACTTGATCGGTGCGGGACCCGGTGCGTCGGATCTCATTACGGTGCGCGGCGCACGCATTCTGGGCATTGCCGATGTGGTGCTGCATGATGCGCTGGTCGAGCCCGGTATGCTCGAGCACGCGCCGCAGGCCCGTAAGATGGCGGTCGGCAAGCGGTGCGGCCAGCGCTCAAGCGCACAGCATTTCATCAACAAACAGATCATCGATGCAGCGCGCGAACACGCGCTGGTCGTGCGGCTCAAGGGGGGTGACCCGATGTTGTTTGGCCGCGCCGATGAAGAAATCCGTGCGCTGGAGGCGGCTGGCATCGACTACGAGATTGTGCCCGGTATCACCGCTGCACTGGCCAGCGCGGCGACGCTGCGCCGCCCATTGACGCTGCGCGGTGTCGCGCGCAGCGTCGCATTCGCGACGCACAGCCGGGCGTCCGGGTCCGACGAGGTCCGCGAGCGCGTCAATGCAGATTCGCTGGTCTACTACATGGGGCGCGACAGTGCAGTGACGATTGCGCGACAACTGATTGATGCCGGCCGTTCGCCGCGCACGCCGGTGGCGATCGTCGAGGCGGCGAGCACCGAACGTGAGCGTACGCTGACATTGACGCTCGACGAGATGGCGCACGGTCGCGCACAGCCTTGGCTCGACCCATCCCAGCCGAGTCTGCTGATGATCGGCGACGCGTTTGCGCCGCGCGAGACTTTTGGTACAGGCGAAACCATTGATACCGCATCGCAGGCATGGCCGGTCACACTGCCGGCGCTGCAGTTTGCTGCATGAGTCGTGCGCGCACCGCCGCGTAGCCATGCGCGCGGGGGGCTGCACGAGATCAGCGGGATTCGCGCAGGGCGCGCTCGCAGTATCCCGCGAGCGCGTGCAACACCGCTTCGTCCTCGCCGACGGATGACGCGCAATCGATGTGCACGTGCGGATGGGTGGCGCGAGCTTGACTGAGCAACGCCGGTAAGTCGCGTTGCACGTGGCCGCCCTGGCCCATAAACATCGGCACGACGACGATCCGGTTACATCCGTCGGCGACCTGTGCTGCAATCGCGGCCTGCAGCGGCGGTGCCATCCATTCCAGGAACGCGAGCGACACCGGGCCCTCGTCTTGCTGCGCACGGCGGCGCACTCGCACGAGCGACGCGACCCGCTCGAACGGCTCGGCCCAGCGCGAATCACGCGCGCCGTGGCCTAACAGAATCAATCCGCTGCTTGATGCTGACATGGCGATACTCCTGGTCGATCACGCACCGCACTGGCACGATGGGGCTATCGAGATGACACCGGCGTGGGCGTCAGTGGCGGTCGACCCAGCGCAGCGCGAGCAATCCCAATGCAAGATAGACCAGGCCAGGTGTTGCGGCTGTCAACGGCGCGGGCCAGGTGTTGAGCGTGCCGATGTGCGAGAACAGCGTGTTGAACAGCTGGAAGCTCATGCCGAGCATGATGCCGCCGAACACCTTGACGCCGACGACGCCCGCGCGCGTATGCAGGTAGGCAAACGGCAGCGACAACACCAGCATCACGAATACTGCGAACGGATAGAGCAGCTTGCGCCACAGCGCAATCATATAGCGTTGCGGATCCTGGTGATTCTCGCGCAAATGCTGCACGTACGAAAACAGGTTCGTCATCGACATCCGGTCCGGCGCAACCAGCAACACCGACAGGATCTGCGGTGTTAGCTCGGAGCGCATCGGGTACTCTGGCATCGAAACTTGTGCGGACTTGTACACGGGGTTGAGCACGTCCTTGGCTGTCGCGGCGGCCGGCGCCACATCGTGCAACTGCGTTTCCGTCACGCCCTTGAGTAGCCACTGGCCCGGTCGTACGTAGCGGCCGCTGTCGGCTGTGCGCACGTCCGCAAGACGGAACTGTGAATCGAATTCGTAGATCCGCACGTTCGAAATGGTCGCGTCCGGCTTTAGCTCTCCTACGTTCACGAAGCGCGTGACCTGCGCGGTGGTGCCATTGCCCGGCACCGTATCCTTGACCCACACGCCCGATTGGAAATTGCTCGATACCGAGGAGCCGAGCGCCTCCAGGCGCACGCGCTCGGACAACTGGTCGGTGTAGGGGCCGACGACTTCGCCGATCACGAAGGTCAGCACGACGATCGGCACGCCGATTTTCAGCAGGGAGCCGAGCGCGCGGTGCGTGGATAGCCCCGAGACGCGAAAAATCGTGAACTCGGAGCTGGCCGCCATCTGCGCGAACACATAGATCGCGCTGATTAGCGCAGCGACCGGAATGATCTCGTAGAACCGCGACGGCGTCTGCAGCATCACGCGCAGCACCGCATAGCTGAACTTATAGTTGCCGTGCCCGACGGAGTTCAGTTCGCTGATCAGGTCAAAGAAGAAAAACAACCCCGAGAACGCGAACAGGATGAACGCAAAGGTCAGGTAGACCTGCTTGGCGAAGTACCTTTCGTAGAGGCGCATCGGTCAGCCTCCGGACGCCGCGCGCAGCGCCGGGCGCCGCAGCAGTGGACGGTTGCGCACGCGCACCCAGAACACGAAGGCGACGATCGTCGAGACAATCACGTGCAGTCCCAGCAGCCCGGGCATGAACGCGATTTTGCCTTGCTCGACCCAGGCTTGAACCAGGTTCATTAGGTTCGAATACGTCAGGTAGATGAGCACTGCGAGCACCAGATTAATCGTGCGGCCGCGCCGCGGGTTCTGGTACGCGAGCGGAATCGCCAGCAGCATCAGGTTGAGCGCAGTCAACGGCAGGCCGGCCCGCCACGCGAACTCGGCCAGATTGGTCGTGTTCGGCTCGCGCAGCAGCGTGGCCGTCGGCAGGCTGGTGGTCGTTGGCCGGTTCACCAGTTGTTGGCTCTGGATCTTGACCCCGTAGCGCGCGAATTCCATGATGCGAAAATCGGGCTTGCCCGGTTCGCCATCGTAGCGGCGTCCGTTCTCCAACACGACGAAGCGGTCGCCATTCGGGTGGATCTCCGTATGGCCGGTCTTGGATACGACGACGTTGACCTTGCCGTTTTCCGTGCTTGTCACGAATACGTTTTCGACGCGTTTTTGATCGGGGCTCATTTTCTCGATGAAGAACACCCGATGGTTCGAGGCGGACTCGCGAAACTGGCCGGGCGCGAGCAGCGACACCTCGTCGCGCTGCTGGAAGCGCTCACGGATCAGCTTGCTTTGCTCGTTCGCCCACGGCCAGCCAACGAATGCAAAAAAGGCGATTAGTACGACGATCGGCGCTGCAAACGTCGCGATCGGTTTGATCAGCCGGGTCAGGCTCACGCCGGACGAAAACCAGACCACCATCTCGGAGTCACGGTACCAGCGCGTGAGCACGAACAGGATCGACACGAACAGCGTTGCAATCAGCATCACCGCCACATAGCTGATCATCGTCAAGCCGATCAGCACGACGACGTCGCGAGGATCGATCTCGCCCGAGGCGGCAAAGCCAACGATGCGGATCATCATCGTCGTCAGCACGAGGGTGAGCAGCACGAGGAAAACCGCGCCGGCCGTATAGGCGAGTTCGCGCTGCAAGGAGCGTTCAAGGATCATCTGGTCACATCATGTTCGTGTCCCGGCTGCTGGCTTGGACCACGGTGGCGAGCCGGGATTGACAGCTCATCCACGATGGGCGTTTCCATGCGCGTGACGCACGTGGACCGGTCCGTCGAAGACGGACATCCGGCGCCAGCAACGCCGCGGTAGCAAAAATAGCGGATAATTGCGGCTTGGTTTGACTAACAGCCCAGGATTCTAGCCAAGGACGAGCGCGATGGACTTTAGCACAAAAGCCTGTGATTGGAACAAAGCCGCGGACAGCGCCTTGCTCAACGCAAAGTCGGATTGCATCGTGGTCGGCGTATTCGATGCGCAGACGCTGTCCGGTGCCGCACAAAAGCTTGATGCCGCGACCAAGGGGCTGGTCAGCCGCCTGGTCAAGAGCGGCGACTTAGGCGGCAAGGCCGGCTCGACGCTAATGCTGCGCGAAGTGGCTGGCATTGGCGCGTCGCGCGTGTTGCTGGTGGGTTTGGGCAAGCAGGACGCGCTGGGCCCGAAGACGTTCACCGAGGCGGCGCGCGCGGCGTGGCGCGCGGTATTGGCCACGCGCGCAGCCAGCGTGACATGGGCGCTCGCGCAGGTGGCGGTCAACGACCGCGATGCCAGCTGGAGCGCGCGTATGAGCGCGTTGACGCTGCGCGAGCTGACCTACCAATATACGCAGACCAAGTCTAAGCCGGCGGCCGACGCGGCCAATGGCGGCGCAGTGAAGAAGGTGATCGTGGTCGTGGACCCCGCACACGAGAAGGCGGTGCGCGTTGCGTTAAAGGAGGGCGTGGCGATCGCCAATGGCATGGATCTGACCCGCGAGCTGGGCAACCTGCCGGGCAATATTTGCACGCCGACGTACCTGGCCGGTGTCGCGAAACAACTGGCGAAGGACTGGAAGCTCAAGGTCGAGGTGCTGGGCCCGAAGCGGATCGAGGCGTTGAAGATGGGCTCGTTTCTGTCGGTCGCCAAGGGCTCGGCGCAGCCGCCGCAATTCATCGTGCTGCAGCACCAGGGCGCTGGGGCGAAGCAGGCGCCGGTGGTGCTGGTCGGCAAGGGCATCACATTCGACTCGGGGGGCATCTCGATCAAGCCGGGTGAAGGCATGGACGAGATGAAGTACGACATGTGCGGTGCCGGCTCGGTGCTCGGCACGTTCCGCGCGATTGCCGAGATGGGCTTGAAGCTGAACGTCGTTGGCCTGATCCCGACTTGCGAGAACATGCCGAGCGGCAATGCGAACAAGCCGGGCGACATCGTGACCAGCCTGTCCGGCCAGACGATCGAGATTCTGAACACCGACGCCGAGGGGCGGCTGGTCCTGTGCGATGCGCTCACGTATGCGGAGCGCTTTAAACCGGCCGCCGTGATCGACATCGCGACGCTGACTGGCGCCTGTGTGATCGCGCTGGGGCACCACAATAGCGGCTTGTTCTCGAAGGACGACGCGTTGGCCGACGCGCTGCTCGCGGCCGGCCGCCGCGCGTCGGATCCCGCGTGGCGGTTGCCGCTGGACGACGAATACCAGGAGCAGCTGAAGTCGAATTTCGCGGACATGGCTAACATTGGTGGGCGGCCAGCCGGCAGCGTGACGGCCGCGTGCTTTCTCGCACGTTTTGCGCAAGCTTACCCGTGGGCGCACCTGGATATCGCCGGCACCGCGTGGAAGAGCGGCAGCGCAAAGGGCGCAACCGGACGCCCCGTGCCGCTGCTCACGCAATTTTTGATCGATCGCGCGAAGTGATGCCCGCCGAAGCGTACCGTGTCGCATCAATAAACCAGCGAGGCTCGGGCTGCCGATGACCCGTGTGGACTTTCACACCCACGTCGCGGATCCACTGGGCTATGCGTGTCGGCTGGCGCGCAAGGCCTACCAGGCCGCGCAGCCGCTCGTCGTGCTGGGCGAGCCCGCCGTGCTGCGCGCCTTCGACGAGCGGCTGTGGACGTTTTCGCCGTTGGACTTCATCCCGCATTGCATGGCCGGCTCGGCGCTGGCTGACGAGACGCCGGTGGTGCTGACCACCGACCTGGATCAGGCGCCACACTACGCGATCCTGCTCAACCTGGGCAGCGCGGTGCCGCCGCAATTCGCGCGTTTCGAGCGGTTGCTCGAGGTTATCGGCAATGACGAGCACGGGCTCGCGGCCGGGCGCGAGCGGTACCGTTTCTATCGGGACCGCGGCTACACGTTGAACATGTATAAGCAAGGCGAATGACGGATGCCGGTTCGGCGCCGCAATCCGTATTGACCACGGAGTGGACCATGACTGACCCGATCGACGAATCCATCCCGGTGCTGACCAACGTGCTGGTCAGTGGCGCGCCCGAGATGGCCCGCAGCCGCGCGCAATGGCTCGTCGAGCGGTGCACGATGGAACCGGCGTGTACCCCTGCGTCCCGTATCGATGCCGATTTCGTGCCGGTGCCGCAGGACGGCGGATGGACTGCGCCCGACGTGGACCGTATCGTCGAACGGCTGCGTGCTCGTCTGGGCGTGTACCTGACCGGCGAGGGACGCGATGCGATCGAGGCGCGCTGCCGCGAGGCGTTCGCCGAGCATGCGGGTTGGCTCGTGAGCCAGGTCACGCGCGAAGTCGTGCTGACGCTCGAAACAGAATTGGAGCAGTGGGTGCACGATGCGCTGGATGCCGAGATCGAGCAGCGCGCCGACCAGCACTGAACCGATGCCGCGGGCTACCGCAGCCGGAGGATCCACGCGGCGAGTGCGGCCGCCTGCGCATCGGTGATCTGGGTATTGGCCGGCATCGGCACATTGCCCCACGTGCCTGCGCCGCCATCGATGATCTTGCGCTGCAGCCGTACCGAGGCGTCCGGCTGGTGGGCATAGTGCGCAGCGGTCTCCCGAAATGACGGCGCCAGCATTCGATGCGTGACGCGATTATACGGGTCCCGGCGCGGGACCGCCGGAACCTGCGCTTTGCGGCTCAGCCGGTGACGGCGCCTTGGTCGGCCGGGCGCGCGAGTTCGGCATACTTGGCAAGCACGCCGCGGGTATAGCGCGGCTTGGGCTGGGTCCATGCGGCGCGGCGGCGCGCCAGTTCGACCTCGTCAACGTTTAATTGCAGCAGCAGCTTGTGTGCGTCGATCGTAATCGAGTCGCCTTCCTGCACCAGCGCAATCGTGCCACCGGCGAAGGCTTCCGGCGCGACGTGGCCGACCACCATGCCCCAGGTACCGCCGGAGAAGCGTCCATCGGTGATCAGCCCGACGGATTCGCCCAGCCCTTTGCCGATGATGGCGGAGGTCGGCGCGAGCATTTCCGGCATGCCGGGCCCACCCTTGGGGCCGAGATAGCGCAGCACCATCACGTCACCGGCCTTGATCCGGTCCGCCAGAATTGCCTCGAGCGCACTCTGCTCGTCATCGAACACACGGGCTGGCCCCGTGATGACGGGGTTTTTCAGGCCGGTGATTTTCGCGACCGCGCCAGACTCGGCCAAATTACCTTTCAGGATCGCCAGATGCCCCTCGCTGTACAGCGCCTTGTCGATCGGGAAGATCACCTGCTGGTCCGCGCGGAGCTGGCTCGGCACGTCTTTCAGTGCCTCGGCGATCGTTTGGCCGGTGATCGTCACGCAGTCCCCATGTAGCAGGCCGGCGTCCAGCAGGATCTTCAGCACTTGCGGAACGCCGCCGGCGCAATGCAGGTCGGTGGCCACATATTGGCCGGACGGCTTCAGATTGCAGATCACCGGCACACGCTTGCGGATGCGCTCGAAGTCATCGATCGTCCATTCGACCTCGGCGGCGTGCGCGATGGCCAAATAGTGCAGCACCGCATTCGTCGAGCCACCGGTTGCCATGATCAGCGATACGGCGTTTTCGATCGATTGGCGCGTGATGATGTCGCGCGGCTTCAAGTCATTTTTCACCGCTTCGACGAGCACGCGCGCCGATTCGGCGGCGGATGCGACCTTCTCGTCGTCCGGATTGGCCATCGTCGACGAGTACAGCAGCGACATGCCCAGCGCCTCGAATGACGAGCTCATCGTGTTCGCAGTGTACATGCCGCCGCACGAACCGGTGCTCGGACACGCGTTGCGCTCGACCCCGTCAAAGTCCTCCTGCGTCATGCGTCCCGCGGTGAACTCGCCGACCGCTTCGAACGACGACACGATCGTCAAATCCTTGCCCTTCCAGTGACCCGGACGGATCGTGCCGCCGTAGATATAGATGCCCGGCACGTTCATCCGGGCCAATGCCATCATGCCACCCGGCATATTCTTGTCGCAGCCGCCGATGACCGCCACGCCATCCATCCACTGCCCCTGCACGCAAGTCTCGATGCAATCGGAGATCACTTCGCGCGACACCAGCGAGTACTTCATGCCTTCCGTGCCCATCGACATGCCGTCCGAGATGGTCGGCGTGCCGAACGTTTGTGCATTGGCGCCGGCGTCCTTGATCGCGCCGACTGCCGCGTCGGCGAGCCGTTGCAACCCCGCGTTGCATGGCGTGATCGTTGAGTGACCGTTGGCGATGCCGATCATCGGCTTGTCAAAATCTTCCTTCTTATAGCCGAGCGCGTAATACATCGAGCGGTTCGGCGCACGGGCGACGCCTTGAGTGATGTTCTTCGAACGACGGTTGTATGGCATGGTGGGGAAACTCCTATGGCTTTGTGTAACAGCATGCAGTGGCGCGAATCAAATGTCCAATATATTATTTGAAGCTAATAAAGTCATAAAATGTATCAGTTCCCACTCCGCCTTCGCCTATGTCCTTCGATTTGCGCCAATTGCGCTACTTTGTCACGCTGGCCGAGGAACAGCACTTCAGCCGGGCGGCGGCCCGTCTCGCGATGACGCAGCCGCCGCTGTCGCAGGCGATTCGTTTGCTGGAGGATGCGCTCGGCGTGCGTTTGTTCGAGCGCACCAAACGCTCGGTCGAGCTGACACCGGTGGGCGCCGCGCTGCTGCCCGAAGTGCGGCGGGTGCTGGCCGCCGCCGATGCGTTGGCGCCGCTCGCGCGCAGTCTGGCGCAGGGCGAGACCGGGGTGCTCGCGTTGGCGTTCGTGTCGAGCGCCGACTATGGGCTGCTGCCCGATCTGTTGCGGCAATTCGGTGAACGTTTTCCGCGCGTCAGGCTCCAGTTGCTTGAGGCGACCAGTGACGTGCAGATTGACGAACTGGTGGCCGGACGCATCGACGCGGGCATCGTAATCCCGCCGATTCCGCCCCGTCATGCGGCCGCGCTGTCATATCTGCCGATCGCGCGTGAGCCATTGATCGTCGCCCTGTCGTGCGAACTGGCCCAGGCGCTGGACACGGCGTACAACCAGGCGGAAATTGAGCTGGCACAGTTCGCCGATGTGCCGCTGGTGATCTTCCCGCGGCGTTTGGCACCCGCGTTTTATGACATCATAATGGGCTGCTACAAGGCTGCGGGCATCGTGCCGCGGATCGGCCAGGAAGCGATCCAGATGCAGACGATCGTCAGTCTTGTGTCGGCCGGCATGGGCGTCGCGTTGGTGCCGCAATCGCTTCGCAACTTGCGGCGTACGGGCGTCGTCTACCGAGCGCTGCGCGGTGCGCTGCCGGTCGTCGAAACGGGCCTAGTATGGCGCACGGGCGATGTCAGCCCAGTACTGGCGGGCTTCATCGACGTCGTGCGCGCGCATGCGCTATTGACCCCCTGACATTCTACTGACCTCAGATTCCTATCGTGCTGATTCATCCGAATTTCGATCCCGTTGCGCTCCACCTCGGTCCGCTCGCGGTGCGCTGGTACGGGTTGATGTACCTGGTCGCGTTCATTGCGGCGATCGTTGTCGGCCGGTTGCGGCTGCGCCTGCCGCATGTCGCGGCGCAAGGCTGGACGTTGCGCGACATCGACGACATGCTGTTCTATGGTGTGCTAGGCACGATCCTCGGCGGCCGCCTCGGCTACGTGCTGTTTTACAAGGCCGACTTCTACCTGGCCCATCCGGTTGACATCTTCAAGGTCTGGGAAGGCGGGATGTCGTTCCACGGCGGCTTCCTCGGCGTGACGCTCGCGATGCTCGTGTTCGCGTACCAACGCAACCGCACGTGGCTGCAGGTCACCGATTTCGTCGCGCCGATGGTGCCGACGGGGTTGGCAGCCGGCCGGTTCGGCAATTTCATCAACGGCGAGCTGTGGGGGCGCGTCACGGCGCCAGATGCTCCGTGGGCGATGGGATTCCCCGGCGCAGTCAATGAAGATCTGGGGTGGCTCGCGTCGCATCCGCTGCAAGCCGCGCAATGGCACTTGCTGGACGTGTTCCAGCGCTACTCTATGCTGCCGCGTCATCCGTCACAGCTTTATGAGATCGCGCTGGAGGGCGGTGTGTTGTTCGTCGTGCTCTGGTGCTTCGCACGCAAGCCGCGTCCGGTCGGCGCCGCCTCGGCGGTCTTCCTGCTCGGCTATGGTATGGCGCGCTTCACGGTCGAGTTTGCGCGCGAGCCAGACGACTTTCTCGGATTGCTCGCGTTCAATCTGTCGATGGGGCAGTGGCTTTCCCTGCCGATGATCGTGGTCGGCGCACTGGTGCTCGTCTGGTCCTACAGGCGCAATGCGCGTCTGCCCGGTGCCCGCTCGGCGGACTCGGCCGGCTGACGCACGCTGCGCACAGCTCACGCTCATGTGCCCGCACAGCCCATGCTCATGTGCCGGCGCCCGCGACACGCGTGCGCGGCGAGGGCGGGCAGCGGCCGGCGATGATACGTGAGCATCAGCGCGTCATCTGGATCGAACCGGATACTTCGACCGTCACCGTGCTTTTGCCCACCTCGATCGGCAGCGGCGCTGCGGCCTTCGCATCGGTCCTTGTGGGCGTGGCCATCAACATGAACGGCCGCGGGCTAGCGCCGGCTCCCTGGTTAATGCGCACTTCCCGAATCGTATAGCCGCCATAGCCGAAAGCCTGCGCGGCGGCTTGCGCCTGGTCGCGGAACGCCGCAATGGCACCCGAGGTCAGCTTGGTTTCCGCGTCGCGGCGCGCCTGCGGTGATAACGAGAACGCCACATTGTCCACTTGCATCGTGTTGCTCAACTGGCCCGCGAGCCGTGACGCGGCACCGAAGTCGCGCGACTCGAGCACGATCTCGGTTCGACCGCGCCAGGCGGCGATTTTGCCGTCGCGGCTAGTCGATGGATAGATCGTGAAGGCGCCGGTTTGCACGGTCACTTTGTCGTCGCTCCGCGCCTGCCGCAGCGCCTCGTCGGCACGTTTGTTCAGCGCCCGGGTCAGGGTGGCGGCATCCTGGCTCTCCTGCTCATAGAACAGCGTGATGCGCACGACGTCTTCTTGTACGTCGATGCTTCGCTCAGCGCTCAGCGATAGCACGCCGGACGGCGGTGCCACTGGCGCGGCCTGCGCAAGTGCGGCGCCGGGCGCCAGGCCCAGCGTCAGCGGAACACTCGCAAGCGCGCATGCGGCCGCGATGCCGCGCATTCGACGCGCGACGTGCCGCGAGGGTAGGGACTGATTCATCATTCTTGGACTCCCAACGAGATTGTCGGCTCCAGCGCAGCACGCGCGGCGGACCGTGCCCTATTAGTGGAGCGTGCGCGATGCGAAGTTCCGTGAAACGAAGGCCAGGTTGCACCGCGCCGGCTTTGAGCGGGCGTGGCGCCTCGCGATCTCGCTATTCGGCCTCAGCCAGCGTGTCGATGATATAGCACCACTGATCGGGCGTAACCGGCGTGATCGACAGACGGTTGCCGCGCGCCAGCACCCGCATGTCCGCCAGCGCGGTGTGCGCGCGCAGCTCGCCCAACGGAATCAGTCGTAGCTTCTTGACAAAGCGCACGTCGACCAGAAGCCAACGTGGTGCATCGCAACGCGACTTGGGATCGTAGTAAGGACTAGCGGCATCGAATTGTGTCGGGTCCGCATAGGGGCCGGAGGCGACTTCGGCCAGGCCCGCGATGCCGGGTTCGGTACAACTGCTGTGGTAGAACAGCACACCGTCGCCGGGCTGCATGCTGTCGCGCATGAAATTACGCGCTTGGTAATTGCGCACGCCGGTCCACGGCAACGTGCGGGTAGGGGACGCGGCCAGATCGTCGATGCTCGCTTCGTCGGGTTCGGACTTCATCAGCCAGTAGCGCATCGCCGTGGGACGCTCGAATAAAAAACGGCATCGAACCGAAGTTCAATGCCGCCGAATAAAGTCCCCGCCTTGGCCGCTAGGCCGGCATCCTGAACCTGAGGTTCAGAATTGGTCGCAGTTAGCAGCACTTCGGGTACGTCAGACAGAGTGACGCGCACGCCCATGCTACAAATTTCCGCAACCGTGCACATGGCATTGGTTCAAGGAATCTATGACCTTGGCGAACCAGGCAGGGAAGCCAAAAATACGTATAAGCCATATCGCTCGTGATACCGCAAGCTGCCCAAACAACGCAATGTGGCGCAACCTATGCTTGCGTCAGATCATGCTGGCGGATAACTGCCGCAAGCTGTTCATTCATTTGACGCATTGTACGCTGGATTTCCTCCGCGGGGAATGCCTCACCGTGTCGCACGCTCTTTTGCAATTGCAGCAGTTCGGAGGCGATCGACAGGGCGGCCATCACCGCGATCCGGTCATGGCCGCGCACGCTGCTCGCGGCGCGGACCTTGTTCATTTCTCGGTCCACGCGCTCGGCCGCTTCGTGCAGCGCGGACTCGTTTTCGGGCGAGGTGGCGAGCCGATACGATTGGCCGAGGATCGACACTTCGATCTGTTTCATCGTCATGCGGTTTCTCCTTGGCGCTCGTCCCCAGATGCGGGCGACGGTGACGGTACGTCACTGGCTTGTGATGGCTGCACGTCGAGCGGGGAATCCGGCAATCGCGTGTGCGGTAGTTTTTCCAGGATCGCGTTCAAGCGGACCTGGGCATCGTCAATCTTTGCGGACAACGCGTCGCGTTCGATGTGCAGCGCGTCGCGTTCGCGCTGCGCCTGTTCGAGTTGTGCCCGCAGCGCGTCGCGTTGCGCACGCGCGGCCTCGAGTTGCTGTTCGACGGCTAGCCGCGCTTGACGGTTCCGGTCGCTGATCTCGATCAGCCGACCGATGTTCTGGGACAAATTTTCAAGTTCGGTAAGCATCGTTGCGTCCTCTGCAGAAACGGCATTTTAGCGCGGTTCTGGCGGCATTCGACGCCTAAGCTCGTATCCAGACGTAACAGCGGCGTGTTCCGGCCATTGACGCCTCGCATGGCGCTACCTACACTTGCGGCACTTTCGGTGCCCATGCGCACGGTTCATGCGCGGGGTTAAACGGGAAACAGGGAGCGAAGTTCGCCACGAACCGGCCAACCTGTGCTGTCCCCGCAACGGTAAGCGACCCGCTTTTTGCACATCGAACCGCCCACCGCCGCATGCGTCAGCGTACGGCGGTGCGTGCCACTGCGCGTAGAGCGTGGGAAGGCCGGGCCGATGCGTCGCTAGCCCGGATACCGGCCGAGAGCGCGAAGCGCATGGTGTGGCCGTGGATTGCTACGCCGCGCTTTATCGTAGCGCATGGCCCGCGGGGGACGGGCGTCGCGCAGTCGCACAACAAGGAAAACATTATGCGTACGCCTATTGCAGCGGCAGCGCTGCTCGCGTTCGCCAGCTTGCCGCACGTCGCCACGGCGCAGCTTGTCCAGACCCTCGAAGATGACCGCGGGACAGGCTCGCGCGCAGACAGTGACCTCGTCAGCCCTGTTACACGCTCCGGCATGGCGGCTAACGTCGATCCTGCGAAGGATGCCGGCACTACGGCATACACCGGCACTACGGCATACACCGACACTACGGCACACACCGATACTACGGCACACACCGATACTACGGCAAACGCCAACACTGTGGCATACACCCACACTGTGGCGAATGCCGGCACTGCTGTGAGCACCAGCGCCTCGGCAACCGAAGTCAGGTCTTGCACTGGTGATGACCTGGCGCGGCGCGGCGCGCTGGTGCCGATTGTGGTGAGCGCCGCGCGCAACGCGCAGGCGTTGCCGGACGCGCTGCCGCAAACGACGCTGTTCGACCGGCGTGCCATTGAGGACAGCAGCGCGACGGATCTAGCCGGGCTGCTGCAATTCGCGCCGGGTGTGCAGATCACCCGCAACGGCGGCGCGGGCCAGACGGCGGGGCTGTTCATGCGCGGCGCGCCGATCGCGCAGACATTGGTGATGATCGACGGCGTGCGCGTGGACTCCGCGGCGCTGGGCGCGACGCAAATCGCTCAGATTCCATTGGATCAGGTCGAGCGCGTCGAGGTCGTTAACGGCAACGTGTCGGCGCTGTACGGATCGAGTGCGATTGGCGGCGTCGTGCAGGTATTTACGCGTGACGGCGGTAATTATCCGCCGCGCTTTACGCTGGATGGCGAGTATGGCAGCTATCGCACGCAGCGCCAGCATGCGGGCGTGAACGGGGCGCTCGACGTGGCCGGCGCGACAACGTTTAGCGTCGATGCGTCGCGCATGAAGACCGATGGTTTTTCTTCGATTGATCCGAACCGGGCCCCGGTGAATCCGAATGCGAACGGCACGTTCAACGAGAGCGTGAGCGCGTCGCTGAAGCACCGCTTCAGTCCAGGCTGGGACGCGGGTATCCGCTACTTTCAATCATTCTCGAAGACCAGCTTCGACAATCCGTTCGGCATGCCAACCGACTTGAACAAAGAGCGCGATCGCGTCGGGCAAGTGTCCGTATTCGTGAACGGCGGCCTGACCGAGCGTTGGAGCACGCATCTGAGCGTCGCGCAGGGCACTGACCGCTCGCAGATCTTCGTCAACGGGCAGCAGACCAGCCGCTACGACACGACGAACGGCCAATTGGACTGGCAGAATGACTATGCTATCGCCGCTGGCCACAAGCTGGTGTTCGGCTACCAGCACATCAATCAGGACCTGGACGCGTCGGACTTCACCACGCCCGCGCGGCGCGTGAATTCCGGCTACGCCGGCTATAACGGCGAGCTGGGCCGCAACGAGATGCAACTCAACCTGCGGCGCGATCAGTATTCGGATTTCGGCGGCGCCAACAGCTACTTCGTTGGCTATGGTTACCGATTCACCGATCACTGGAAGGCCATCGTCAACTATTCCGATGCATTTCGCGCACCGACCTTCAACGACTTGTATTTTCCCTTTTCCGGCGATCCGAGCTTGAAACCGGAGCAGGCGCATTCGCTCGAAACGGCGTTGCAATATGCGTCGCCGGTGCTTGGCGTGGCGCGCGTCACCGCGTTCCAGACCCGCTATCGGAATTTAATCCAGTATGCGCTTGCGGACCATGGGCGGTATGTTGCGCAGAACGTGGGCCGGGCAAAAGTCCAGGGTATCGAGGCCTCATGGTCGGGCCAGGTGGGCCGTACCGACGTGCGCGCCAGCTTCACGTTCCAAAATCCTGTCGACGAGGTTTCGGACCGGGATTTGACGCGGCGGCCACGTCGTTTTGCCACCGTGTCGGCGAACCACAGCTTCGACGGTTGGCGGATCGGCGGGCAATGGCTGTTGACTGGCGCGCGCCACGACAACGGCCAGCCGATGGGCGGATATGGCGTGGTCAATCTGAGTGCCCGATACAATATCACCAAGTCTTGGTATGTCGCGGCGCGCGTCGAGAACCTATTCGATAAGGATTATGAGACGCTCTATACGTACAACACGCCAAAGCGTGGCGCGTATCTCACGCTGGGTTGGCAGCAGCAATAGCGCGGGGCGCGCGAATCATGGGCGCAGGGTCTAGCGGCAGCGCCCGCCCGATGTCGCCGCGCCGTGCGGCGGCGATCTGGCTCGCACTGGCCGTCGCCGCCGGCTTGCTGCTGGTGATCTCGCTTGCTACAGGCAGCGTGCGGATCGCGCCAGCGCGCGTGCTCGCCGCGTTGGCCGGCAGCCCCGGCTTTGACGCGGATATCGTGCGCGCGCTGCGGCTGCCGCGCTCGCTCGCGGGCTTTGCCTGCGGCGCGCTGTTGTCGCTGGCCGGCGCGTTGCTGCAAGTGCTGTTGCGCAATCCGCTCGCCGATCCGTACGTGCTCGGCGTATCGGGCGGCGCGGCGGCATTCGCGGTGGCTGCGATGTTGCTGGGCGTGCCATGGTGGGGCACGCAGGTGGCCGCGTTCGCCGGCTCGCTGGTGTCGATGGGCATCGTGTTCGGCCTTGCACGCCGCACATTGTGGCTGGGTGAGCCGCGCGACGCATCGCCGCGGCTGCTGCTGACCGGCGTTGTCGTGGCCGCGGGCTTCAGTGCGGCCACCGCGTTAATGATGACGTTTAGCCCCGAACGCACGTTGCGCGGCATCGTGTTCTGGCTGCAAGGCGATTTGAACGGCGCCGGCATGCCGTGGTTCGCGCTGGCCGTGCTGGTGATGCTGGTCGCCTTGTGCGTGCCGGCCACGCGCCAACTCAATGCGCTGGCCCGCGGCGATCAGTTTGCGCAGGCGCTGGGCGTGCCGGTCGTCGCGTTGCGCGCGCGCGTTTATGTGATGGCGTCGTTGGCTGCTGCGGCGGCTGTCACTACGGCCGGCACGCTCGGCTTTGTCGGTCTGGTGGTGCCGCACTTGGTGCGGCTGACGTGGGGCAACGACCAGCGTATGCTGGTGCCCGCGTCGATGCTCGGCGGCGGCGCGGCCGTGATGGGCGCGGACCTGGTCGCGCGCAGTGCCTTCGCGCCGACGCAATTGCCGGTGGGCGTGGTGACCGCGTTGGTCGGCGTGCCGCTGTTCCTCTGGATGCTGTTGGGGTG
>NZ_JAHLKN010000011.1:0-272662 GCF_021498065.1 Mycetohabitans sp. B3
GCGTACAGGCACTGACGCTGCAGGTGGGCGGCCGCACGCTGCTTGATGCGCTGTCGCAGCGCTTTGAGCCCGGCGAGCTGTGGTGCCTCGCCGGACCGAACGGCGCTGGCAAGTCGACCTTATTGATGACCCTTGCCGGATTGCGTGCACCCACGCGCGGCAGCGTCGTATTCGATGGCGTGCCACTCACCCGGTGGCCGGTCCATCGGCTCGCGCGGCATCGGGCATGGATGACCCAGCAGCTTCACGATGCGTTCAGCGCAACGGCCCTCGATACCGTCCTGCTGGCACGCTATCCCCACCTGTCGGGTTGGGGCTGGGAGCGCGACGTGGATCGCGCCGCGGCATATGAGGCGCTGGCGGCGGTCGGCCTAGCCGGGTTTGCCGCGCGCGACGTGCTGTCGCTGTCCGGCGGCGAGCGGCAACGTGTGGCCCTTGCCGCTGCCCTCTGCCAGGACGTGCCGCTGCTGTTGCTGGACGAGCCGTTGGCGCACCTGGATTTGCACCACCAGATCGATGCGGTGACATTGCTGGCGAAATGGGTCGGTGCAGCGCCCCGCACAGTGGTGTTCTCGTGCCACGATCTTACGCTGGCAAGGCGGTTTGCAACGCACGCGTTGTTAATCGACGGGCGTGGGCGCGCGTGGGCTGGGCCCGTGCGTGACGTGCTGACACCAGTCCTTGCCAGTCACGCGTTTGGCTATCCGCTGGTGCTGTTGCGCGACGGCGCGAACGAGGCGCTGATACCCGCGCTGGCGCCGGCGCGGGGCGATGCACCTGTTTTAAGTGGGCGAGATGGCGATGATCTCTGGTGATGCGCCCGCGGCAATCGAGCCGCTCGCCGGTGATCCGCGTGACGGAGCGCGGCGTTGCACCGTCGGGTGCCCGTCTCGCTTCGCGTTGGACGTTGGGCTGCTGGCACCGTTAGGGACGAAGTAAGCCGTCAGGGTTTCGTGCCGGGGCGCGCTGGCGGGCTTGTTCTAACGCCTGGCACAATAACGCTGTGGCGTCGGCCAACCGCGGGCCGGGACGGCTGATCAAGTCCGCGTCGACGGTGAACAGGTTGTCGCGCGCGACCGCGCGCATGCCCGGCCAGCGCTGCCATCGGCGCAGCGCCGAGTCGTCGCCGCTTGGATCCGTGGACTGCGCGACCCGGTGCACCCGTGCAGGTTCCGGCCGCGTGGCAATGATCGCGTCAGGATCGACTGCGATGACCGCTTCGGTTGACACCGTCGGCACCCGTTCGCTTAGCGAGCCGAACAGATTACGTCCGCCGCAGACGGAGAGCACGTCGCTGATGATATGCGTACCGTTCAGTGTCATTAGCGGGTCATCCCATACCTGGAAAAAAACTGAAACGGGTGGCCGGCTCGCGTAGCATTGTTGCAGCGCGGCAATACGCGCATCGAATGCCCGGGCGGCCTCGCGCGCCTGCGGTTCGGTGCCAAGCAGCGTACCCAAGCGGATCAGCGTCGAGCTGATGTCGGCTAGCCGATGCGGTTCACTGTAGAACAGCGGTACGTGTAGTGACTTCAACCGTTCGACCTGGCGCTGTGGATTGCCGTGCCACCAGACGACAATCAAATCCGGGTGCGTGGCCGCAATCCGTTCGAGGTCCAGTGTCGTGTTGCTGCCGATGACCGGCACGTCGCGAGCGGCGCTCGGGTAATCGCTGAAGCTGACCGTGCCGACCAGCCGGCTGCCGCCGCCGGCTGCGTAAATCAGTTCCGTGATGCTGGGCGCTAGGCTCACGACGCGCCGTGCCGGCGCATTCAATGTCACGCGCGCACCGCTGTCGTCCAGCACTTGCACTGGTGCGGCCGCGCAAGATACGGGTGTGCCGGCGCCCGACAGCGCGAGCAGCAGACTGACCAACACGCCGCTTGCGCGCCGTGTGCGGCGCTGGGGCCGCACGACAGGAGACTGGTGGGCGGTCATGCCTTCACCGTGATTGGAATTCCGGCAGGTGCGCAACGCACGCATAGCCGCATGCGGTGTCCGCCAGCCCGACGACCGTGGCAGCATGCCAATACCCGTTTGGCGCGAGCAGTTCCGCGCGCACTGTCAACTCGGCGACCAAGCGGCCCTGCTGCAACTCGCGCACACGCACGCCGAGCAACTCGGGGAGCCGGCCTTGCTGGCGCGCCGCCAGCGATTCGATAGAAACGTCCGGGCGCAATGAACTCATTAAAGATCCGGAAAGAAGTGCCGAATGGGTCAAGTTCTTTGATAATACCTGGATTCGGCTGAGTAATTGGATAAGCCTAAGGCTATGTCAAGCCATTGATCCTGGGGGAATTCATGACGGTCATCGTTGTCGCTAATCCCAAAGGCGGTGTGGGTAAGAGCACGCTGTCGACGAATCTAGCGGGCTATTTTGCATGGCGCGGCGAGTGGGTGGCGCTCGCCGACCTGGACAAGCAGCAGTCATCGCGATCATGGCTGGACCTGCGGCCCGACACGCTGCCTAGGATCGAGCCGTGGGACATGAGCGGGGAGCGCAGTGCCCGGCCGCCAAAGGGATTCGAGCATGCGATCGTCGATACGCCGGCCGGCTTGCACGGCCCACGCCTGAACCTGGCACTGTCCGTCGCCGACAAGGTGCTGGTGCCGCTGCAACCGTCGATGTTCGACATTCTCGCCACGCAGCACTTCCTGCAGCGGCTAGCGCAGGAGAAGGGCGGGCGCAAGGGCGGCATCCAGATCGGTGTGGTCGGCATGCGCGTGGACGCTCGCACCCGTTCGGCGGAGCAGTTGCATCGATTCGTCGACGGGCTCGGCCTGCCAGTGCTTGGCTACCTGCGCGATACGCAAAACTATGTGCAACTGGCCGCGCATGGCCTGACGCTATGGGATGTGGCGTCAAGTCGGGTCGACAAGGACCTGGAGCAGTGGCAGTCGGTCGTCGCGTGGGCCGAGCAATGAGCTGCAGGGAGGGCGCGGGACGCCCGGCCGCATCGCTCAGCGCGCGTCCCAGTTCTGCGTCGGTACGTGGTCCCGGGCGCCCTTGATCGTATTGCGTTCGTCGCAGAACACCAGGTTCGGCTTGAAGCCATGACGCACGTCGGCGTCGTCGACCAGCGCGAACGCGGCGATGATAATGAGGTCGCCCACCTGCGCGCGGCGCGCGGCGGACCCGTTCAGCGAGATCATGCCGCTGCCCCGTTCGCCGCGGATCGCGTAGGTGGTCAAGCGCTCGCCGTTATTGATGTTCCAGATGTCGATCTGCTCGTTTTCCGCGATGTTGGCGGCCTCGAGCAGATTTTCGTCGATGGCGCAGGAACCTTCATAGTGCAATTCACAGTGCGTGACGGTGGCGCGGTGAATCTTCGATTTGAGCATCGTACGTTGCATGGGGGGCTCCAGTAATGGGGTCTCCGGTACTGCGGTGTGCACCGCGTCGTGCGTTGCGGTTAGGGCACGGCGCGCGAGCAAAGGGGCCAGCGAGTCGGCGTGGGCGGTCAAATCTCCAGGTTATCAATGAGCCGGGTCGCGCCAAGCTGCGCGGCGGCGAGTACGACCAGTGGTTCATGCCCTTCGTGCGGTTGCGGCGAGCGCAGATTGGCGCGCTTGCGAATCGCAATATAGTCGGGTTTCCAGCCGCGCTCGATTAACGTCTCGAACGCGGCTAGCTCAATCTTGGCGAAATCGCGGTGACCCGCGAGCACGCTCTCGCGCACCTGCTGCAGTGTACGATACAGGGTTGGCGCCTCGGCACGCTCCGATGGCGTCAGATACACATTGCGTGACGACAGCGCGAGCCCGTCCGTGTCGCGCACCGTCTCGGCGGCGACCACTTCAATGGGCAGCGCGAATTGCTCACACATCTGTCGCACGATCATCAACTGCTGGTAGTCTTTCTTGCCGAACACCGCGACACGCGGCTGCACGCACGACATCAGTTTCATCACGACCGTGCAGACGCCGTGAAAGAACCCTGGCCGGAACTCGCCCTCGAGAATGTCGCCCAGATCGTGCGGCGGGTGCACGCGATATTCCTGCGCACGCGGGTACATGTCCTGCTCGGTCGGCGCGAACAGCACGTAGACGTTTTCCCGCTGCAGTTTGTTGATGTCGGTCTCGAGCGTGCGCGGATACTTGTCGAAATCCTCGCTCGGCCCGAATTGCAGCCGGTTCACGAAGATGCTGGCGACCACTGGGTCGCCGTGCTGGCGCGCTAGGCGCATCAGCGATAGGTGTCCTTCGTGCAAGTTGCCCATCGTGGGCACGAACGCGACGCGGTTCTGCCCGCGCAGCTGGTCGCGCAATTCGTTGATCGAGCTAATGACTTTCATGTAAGCGGAAAAGGATCGCTGAGCGGATCCTTAGATCGGTGAGTACGCCAGCCGGACGTAGATCGGTGCGAACGGCTCGGCCTGCGTGATCTCGAGCAACGATTCGCGGGAGAGCTCCAGCATCGCAATGAAGTTGACGACCACCACGGGCACGCCACGCGATACATCGAACAATTCGGTGAATTCCATGAAACGCGCGTGCTGTAGCTTGCGCAGGATCTGGCTCATGTGCTCGCGCACCGACAGTTCCTCGCGGGTGATCTTGTGATGCTGCACGAGCTTGGCGCGCTTGAGCACGTCGGCCCATGCGCCGCGCAGGTCGTCCGCGTTGACGTCCGGCCAGCGTGGCGCCAGGTTTTGCTCGATATATACCTGCGCGCGCAGGAAGTCACGCCCGTGCTGCGGCAGGCGGTCCAACTGTTGCGCGGCAAGCTTCATTTGCTCGTACTCGAGCAGTCGGCGTACTAATTCGGCACGCGGGTCCTCGACATCCTCGCCGGTGTCGGCCTGTTTCACCGGCAGCAACATGCGTGACTTGATTTCGATCAGCATGGCCGCCATTAGCAAGTATTCGGCCGCCAACTCCAGGTTCGTCGCGCGGATCTGGTCGACGTAGCCCAAGTATTGCGCGGTGACGTCCGCCATCGGAATGTCGAGCACGTTGAAATTCTGTTTGCGGATCAAGTAGAGCAGCAGATCGAGCGGACCCTCAAATGCTTCCAGAAAGACTTCGAGCGCGTCCGGCGGGATGTACAGGTCTTGCGGCACCTTGAACAGCGGCTCACCGTATAGGCGAGCGAACGCGACGCCGTCGAGCGTGCCCGGCGTCGAGTCGGTGGCCGGCGTGTACAGCGCGACCTCGGATGCCTGCTGGCCCGGGTCGTCCGGTGCCGGAACGGCGCTCACGTCAGAAATTCTGGTAGTACACGTAGGGTGTCTGCGGCACGCGTGCCTGTTGATGGCGCGTGCGCTCGTCCAGATCGATCGGCGCTTTGTCCCACAGCAGTGCGCGGCCGTTGCGTTGCTGTTCCTCGAGTTCCGGATGTTGCTGCTTGAGCTGGGCCAGGAATTGGCTGATGTCTGATTGATACATGACAATACTCCGCAAACCAAAAAATCCGATTCCAGATTTTACCGCAAGCTTCCGGACTCGGAACAAAGGGGGCGGGCCGCCTCTCCAATGGCGCAACCCGGCCCGCCCGCGCCAGCGCATTGCGTCATTCATGCCTGAGTGCCTGGCGCGTGTGATATGTTCCAATATAGGTTTGCCACTTCGCGCCACCGACGCTGCGACGTTGACCGCCATGTTCATCGACGGAGTTCGATTTGTCACGTAGTTCTCCTGGGCTGCCTTGCGGCGTTGCCTGGCGCGCGCGAGCAATATACACGCGAGTGCACGCGGTGCGCTGGGCGCTGCAATGCGCCATAATGGTCATGCCACTGATGACGCCTGGCGCCGCCCTGGCCAAGTACGACGTGGATATTGACGCGCCGTCCTATGCACTGCGTAAGCTGCTGCGGGCTCACCTGGATGTGTCGCGTTTCGCTAAGCGAAATGACATCTTGGACGAGCAATTTGAGTTTCTCGTGACGGCGGTACCGCAGCAAGTGCGCGACCTACTGTCCACTGAAGGGTATTTCGAGCCGGTGGTGCGCACCGACGTGCGCGCCGATAAGCGTCGCGCGGTGACCGTGCATGTGGAGCCGGGCCCGCGCACGCACGTGTCGGCGGTCGAGTTGTCGTTCACTGGGCCGATGCTGACCGAGGCGCCCGAAAAGGAAAAGGCGGTACGCAGCGCATTCGGGCTGACAAGCGGTGAGCCGTTTACGCAGACGGCGTGGGACGAGGCCAAGAAGGCCTCGCTTAAGATGCTGCAATCGCACCGCTACCTGGGCGCGACAATTGCGCATTCGCAAGCGCGGATCAATCCTCGTACCCATGAGGCACGCTTGAGCATCACATATGAGAGCGGGCCGACGTTCACCATTGGGCCGCTGGATGTGTCCGGCACGCGGCGCTATCCGCAATCGATTATCACGAACGTCAACCCGCTGGGTCCGGGCGAAATCTACAGCGCCGAGCGCATCGCCGAACTGCAGCGGCAGGTGCAGAACACGCCGTACTATGCCAGCGTTGGCATTTCAGTCGATGACGACGTCCGCCAACCGCAGAACACGCCCGTGCACGTTAAGGTCAGTGAATACCAGTACAACGCGGTGCGTACTGGCATTGGCTATTCGTCCGATACCGGCGGACACATCCAGGGGGCATACTCGTACCTGGACATGTTCGGCGCTGCCTGGCCCTTCAGCTTCTCGGGCCGGTTGGACCAGACGCAGCAGTACGGCCAGGTGCAGCTGTCGATGCCGCCGGGACCGCGCGCGTGGACCAACACGCTGCTCGGCTCGTACACGCGCACCGACGTGTCGGGCACCGATATCCATAGCGCGCGGGTCGGCGCGCAGCGCACGCGCACGTCGCAAAATATCGACTACAACTACCAGGTGCTGTTCTACCTGGATCGTCTGGACCAGAATAGCGCCGGGCCCACCGTGAGCCGCGCGCTCGTGCCGGCGTGGTTGTGGACCCGGCGTAACGTCGACGATCCGGTGTTTCCGCGAGCGGGCAACCTGCTGCGCCTAGAGGCCGGTTTGGCGATCAAGGGCGTGAGGACGGATCAGACGTTCGGGCGGGCCTACGCGAACGCACGGCAGTACGTGCCGATTGGTCGACGCGACATCGTGCTGCTGCGGCTGCAAGCCGGTGGCGTATTCACGACCGGCGGCTCGCGCGGCATACCGGCATCGTTGCTGTTTCGCGCCGGCGGCACGGAGACGATACGCGGCTATGGCTACGACAGCATTGGCAACAATGTGGGCGGCTCGGTGCTGCCGACCAAATATCTGCTCAGCGGCGGCGCCGAATACCAGCACTGGTTCAACCACGACTGGGGCGCGGCGGCCTTCTGGGATATCGGCACGGCGACCGACAACTGGACCGAAAAGTTTTTTTACCAGGGTGTGGGCGTCGGCGCACGCTGGCGCAGCCCCGTCGGGCCAATCAATGTTGACCTCGCATATGGCCTGCGCAACCATAGCTGGCGCCCCTATTTGACGCTGGGCATCGCGTTCTGATTCACCTTGCGGCACTACCCGATTCTTGACGCATGAGCGACGACGACCACCAGCCTGCCGACCGTGAACCCTCCCGCCCCGGCGGCGAGCCGCGCACCAGTGGCGCTGCCGGGCAGCACGGCGATCGCGCACCAGGGCGGCGTGGCCGCGGCCGGCGCGTGCTGTGCTGGGCCAGCGGCCTGGGGTTCAGTCTCGTGCTGGCGGTGGTCGCGTTGCTGGTGGCTGTGCATACCGAACCGGGCACGCGCGCGCTGTGGCAGATCGCGAGTCGGGCCACGGCGGGTGCGTTCTCCGGGACACTCGACGGGGGTACGCTTGCGCACGGGCTGCGAGCACGTGACGTCAGGTGGCAGCGCGGGGGCACGGATATCCGGCTCGATCGTATCGACGGACAGTGGAGGGTGACGCACCTACCGTGGCGATTGTCCATCCAATCGCTAAGAATTGGCACGGTCGAGGCTCAGCTCGCCCCGGCTGGTCAACCCGCCACGCGTGCGACGCTGCCGCAGCGGTTGACCGTGCCGCTGCAGGTGCAGATCCATTCACTGGACGTGGCCGCGATCCGCCTCCACGAGCCGGGATCGACGATCGAGCTATCGGCATTGCACGCGCACGGCAGCAGCGACGGGCGGCGTCATCATCTTGTGCTCGACAGGCTGCAAACTCCGTATGGCCCGCTCCATGCGGACGTGGCGCTAGACGGCGTACGGCCGTTCGCCGTGCGTGGCGAGACAGGGCTGTCAGGCCAGTTCGGCGGGCATGAGATGCGGCTTGGTGTGCAGGTGTCCGGTTCGCTGCAGGCGCTCGTCGCCGACATGCAGGCGAGCGGTATGCAGTCGAACGGCTTGCAGTTGAATGGGGTCGCGCACGTGGAGGCTACCCCATTTGCCGACGTGCCGTTGAAGGTCGTCACGCTCGACGTCGACCGTCTCGATCCCCGAGCCTTCAATCCGGGCGCACCGCATGCGGACCTATCGATACGCGCCCGCTTGCGGCCGGTCGAGCCCGCGCCGCGCGCTCAGGCGCGCGGCGCCGCTGCCCCCGACATGTCGCTGGTCGTCGCTGGTGAAGTATCCGTCGTCAATGCGGTGCCCGGGCTACCCGCACAGCAACGCCTGCCGCTGATCGACGCGCGTACCAACGTGCGCGTGGACGCGAGCCGGCAAATCCTCTCCGCGCTGAAGGTCCGTCTGCTCGGCGGCGCGACGGTGAGCGGAGCGGGCGCGCTGGAGCATGGTCGTGGCCGTGTTGAGCTGTGCACGTCCGACCTGGATCTGAGCGTGTTGAGCGCCACGTTGCGCACGACCCGGCTTGCCGGACCCATCGGCGTCGAGCTCGATGCCGCTCGCCAGCAGGTGCAGGTTGATCTGGCGGACGCCGACGCCAAGCTGCGTGTGCAAGGGGCCGTCTCGATCAATCCCAGGCAGCTCGCGCTAGAGCGCGTGAGACTCACGGCGGGTGACGGGCACGCGGAGCTTGCCGGTGTGCTGCGTCGAGATGAGCACTCCAACTACGAATTGAAGGCCACGTTGGCGGCGCTCGATCCGTTCGCGTTGTTGGCGCGTGACAGCCTGCAGACAGGCCACACGGGTGGACCGGTTCCGTACAACGGCAGCCGCATGGCGCCCAAGGCTGCCGGCAGCGGTACGGGCAAGGCCGCCGCCAAGGGTGCCGGCAAGCGCGCCGCCCAGCGGTTCGATGCGAGCGTGACCGGCACGCTCAACGCAAAAGGCGCATTGACGCCGACGCTTACCGTCCAGGCCGACTTTGCGGTGCGCGATAGCGTCTACAACGGCTTGCCGCTGAATGGCGGCGGGACGCTGGCGCTGGCCGGCACGCGGATCATGTCCAGTGACGTGCACGTGAGCGTGGCCGGCAACGACATCCAATTACGCGGCAGCTTCGGCGCAGCCGGCGACCGGTTGCTGTTCCATGTCGATGCCCCGGCGCTAGAGCGGCTTGGTTTTGGCATGGCGGGCGCGGCGCACGCCAAGGGCGATGTGACCGGCTCGCTCGCGCATCCGAATGTGGTCGCCAGCTATCAGGCAGACGGCGTGGTCATGGGCGGCAACCGGATCGGCCATGCCGCGGGCCGTATCGAGTTGCGCGACGGGGCGCAGGGCGCGATGATCGCGACCCTTGACGCGCGAGCGGTAACCACGCCGCAGGTGCGGTTCAATGCGCTGTCGCTACGGCTGGATGGGGTGCGCGCGCACCACACGTTGATCGCCAGCGGGAACGGCAGCGTCGGTGGACAGCCGGTCGATTTCAACGTGGCGGCAAGCGGCAAGCTAACCGACGCGCGGGGCGGTATCGGCTGGGATGGCACGATCAGACAACTGGAAAACCGCGGCCTGCCCGAGGTCAAGCTGGCCGCGCCGGCGACCGTGAGCGCCAGCGCCGGGCATTGGGTGATCGGCGCCACGCGCTTGAGCGTGGAGCGCGCGTTGCTGGACTTGAAGTCGTTTCAATATGCGGGCGGGCGTTTGCAATCGAGCGGCTCGCTGGCGCATGTCGACGTGGCGCGCCTGCTGCAGCTTCGCGAGCAACTCACGCACCAGCAGGCGTCGTTCAGGACCGATTTGGTGTTCGATGCGCAGTGGGACGTGTCGTTCGGGCCGCGCGCCGCGGGCTATGTGCAGATCAAGCGGCGCTCAGGGGACGTCACGATTGATGCGGGACGCGGCATTGCGTCGCTGGGCATCAGCGACGCAATGGCACGCATTGACTTTGCAGCGGGCCGCCGCCTGAATGCGACGGTCCAAGCGGTGGCCGAGCGCCTTGGCACGCTGGACGCGACGCTGCGCATGCCGGTTGCCATGCAGGACGGTGTGCCGGTGGTGGCCGGCGACGCACCGCTGGACGGCACGGTTGTGCTTGACCTGCCGTCGCTGCGTACTACCGGCGGGCTGCTCGGACCAAGCTACCGGCTCGATGGGCAGATGTTACTGAAGCTGGCGATCGCGGGTCAGGTATCGCATCCGAAGGTCTCCGGCACGCTGACCGGCGATGGCTTGTCGGCGACCATTGTTGACCAAGGCATCACGCTCAAAGACGGTATCGTGCGCGTGGTGCTGACCGAGAACCAGGTCGAATTCCGACAGGTTCAGTTTCATGGCGCTCAAGGCACGCTGCGCGCCACCGGCAACGTGATGCTCGACCAACAGAACCCTGATTTGAGCGCGCATATCGTGGCCGATCAGCTCGAGCTGTTCGCGTCGCCGTATCGCCAGCTGTCGTTGTCCGGTGATGCGACGGTGGCCAATGCCGGCGCGCAGGGCGGGATGGCGATCAATGGCCGGTTTTTTGTCAACAAGGCACTGTTCGATTTGCCGGAGCAATCGGCGCCAAGTTTGTCCGACGACGTCGTGATCGTGCGACCGGACGGCACGGTCGAGGACGAGCACGCTGCGGCGCGTGCCGACGCCGGCAAGCCGGCGGGCCCGTTCGCGCCACGCGCCAACATTGACGTCGACTTGGGTCAGAATTTTCGCTTTCGCGGCGCTGGCGCCGATTTGGGGCTGCGTGGTGTGATCAACCTCGTCAGCGCACCGAACCAGCTGTTGCGTGCCGTGGGCAACGTGCGGGTCGTGGAAGGGTCCACCTATACCGCGTTTGGCCGCAAGCTGGGTATCGAGAACGGCTATTTCACGTTTAATGGGCCGGTCAACGACCCGGGCATCAACATCCTCGCGATGCGGCGCAACCAGGAGATCGAAGCCGGTGTACAGGTGACCGGCACCGTGCAGTCGTCCAAGGTCAAGCTGGTGTCGGAGCCCAACGTGAACGACAACGAGAAGCTGTCATGGCTGCTACTTGGGCATGGCACCGATACCGGCGCGAACCTTGGGCAGCAGAGCACGATGAATGCGGCGATCGCGCTGCTGGGCAGCGCGACCGGCAAGCGGATCGCGCAAACCTTTGGACTGGACGAAGTCTCGGTCGGCCAAAGTGAGGTCGGCCTAACAGATCCGCAAGTGGTGACGCTCTCGAAGGCCATCACCGAGCGGCTCGTGCTCGGCTACGAGCAAGGCATTGAGACGACGAACAACGCGTTCAAGGTGACGGTGAACCTGTCGCGGTTCTGGGCCATCATGTCCTACGCCGGCACCTATAACGGCGTGGACCTGCAGTTCACCCGTCGCTTCGACGGCTTTTGGAAAAAGTAGCGGCGCGCAGTGCGCGCTAGTGCGCTATTTGACCCGCATGCCAGGTTTTGCACCGCTGTGCGGCTCGAGCACGTAGATGCCGGGTTCCTTTTTCTCATCCGCCGCCGACGCGGCCAATACCATGCCTTCGGACACGCCGAACTTCATCTTGCGTGGCGCGAGGTTTGCGACCATCACGGTCAGCTTGCCGATCAGTTCCTCGGGGCGGTAGGCTGCCTTGATTCCAGAGAACACCTTGCGCGTGCTCGCTTCGCCCACGTCCAGGGTCAGTTGCAGCAGTTTGTCGGACCCTTCCACCGCCTTGCAATCGACGATGCGCGCAATGCGCAGGTCGATCTTGGCAAAATCGTCGATCGTGATGAGGCGCTCGCCGTTTGCCGACGTGTTGTTGGCGCCCAACGACTTGGCCGTGCCCGCCGCGGTGGCGGCCGTGGTCACGTTCGGCTGCAATGACTGGCGGTTGGCGGCAAGCAGCGCGTCGATCTGCTTGGGGTCCACGCGCTGCATGAGGTGCTGGTACGGCCGGATCGGCCGCGCTGACGACAGCGGCACTGTGACGTCGGCCCATGTGAGCGGCTCGATCGACAGGAATGTTTCGACCGATTCGGCGAGCTTCGGCAATACCGGCTTGAGCGCCAGCGTGAGCAACCGAAACGCCTCAAGGCTGACGCTGCACGTCTCGTGCAACGCCACCGCATTGGCGGGATCCTTGGCCTGTTCCCAAGGCTTGGCGGCATCCACGTACGCGTTGACGGCATCCGCCAACTCCATGGTCTGGCGCAGTGCGCGGCTGTATTCGCGGCCTTCGTAGTGCGCCGCGATCGTCGGGATCGCGGCGCGCAGCCGGACCAGCAGCGGATGGTTCATCGCGCTGTCCTGCACGCGTGCATCGAACCGCTTGACCAGGAAACCGGCGGCGCGGCTCGCGATGTTCACGTATTTGCCGATCAGGTCGCTGTTGACGCGCGCCTGGAAGTCATCGAGGTTCAGATCGATGTCCTCCATCGTGCTGTTAAGTTTCGCGGCGAGGTAGTACCGCAGCCATTGCGGATCCAAACCGGTCGTGATGTAGCTGTTCGCGTTGATGAAGGTGCCGCGCGACTTAGACATTTTCGTGCCGTCCACGGTCAGGAAGCCATGCGCGAACACGTTGGTCGGCGTGCGGTAGCCGGAAAATTGCAGCATCGCAGGCCAGAACAGCGTGTGGAAATACAGGATGTCCTTGCCAATGAAGTGGTATTGCTCGGTGGTCGAATCCGGACGGACCCATTCGTCGAAATCCAAGCCGCGACGCTCGCATAGGTTCTTGAAGCTTGCATAGTAGCCGACCGGTGCATCGAGCCACACGTAGAAGTACTTGCCGGGCGCGCCCGGGATTTCGAAGCCAAAGTACGGCGCATCGCGCGAGATGTCCCAGTCGGCGAGCTTCGCGTCGTCGTCCTCGCCG
This sequence comes from Mycetohabitans sp. B3, assembly GCF_021498065.1. Taxonomy (NCBI): domain Bacteria; kingdom Pseudomonadati; phylum Pseudomonadota; class Betaproteobacteria; order Burkholderiales; family Burkholderiaceae; genus Mycetohabitans; species Mycetohabitans sp. B3. Next base: position 13,047 of record NZ_JAHLKN010000011.1, read on the forward strand.
AGCCACTCGCGCATCTTGTTGGTGGCTTCCTGCTGCGCGAGCTGGCTGACCCAGCCGCGCAGGAAGGTCTCGCAGCGCGGATCGGACAGCTTGAAAAAATAGTGCGTCGATGTTTTTTTCACCGGCGTCGCGCCGGACAACACTGAATACGGTTTGACCAGTTCAGTTGGCTGGTACGTCGATCCACACACCTCGCAACTGTCGCCATACTGGTCCTTCGCGCCGCATTTCGGGCATTCACCTTTGATGAAGCGGTCTGGCAGGAACAGCTCCTTGACCGGGTCATACGCTTGTTCGATATCGCGCGCCGCGATCAATCCGGCATCGTGGAGTGCGGTGAAAATGCGCTCGGACAACGCCCGGTTCTCGTCCGAGTCCGTCGAGTAATAATTGTCGAACGAGATGCCGAAATGGTCGAAATCGCGCTTATGCTCTTGCCAGACGCGCTCGATCAACTGCCGCGGCGTGATGCCCTCGGACTGCGCGCGCAGCATGATCGGCGTGCCATGGGTATCGTCCGCGCCGACATAGTACACCTCGTGACCGTGCATTCGCATCGCGCGCACCCAGATGTCGGTCTGGATATACTCAACGAGATGGCCAATGTGGATCGGGCCGTTTGCGTACGGCAGCGCGGAGGTGACGAGCATGCGGCGCGGCGCGCCGGCGGAGACGGGAGCTGACATGGCGGATAGAGCGTTTGATTCGACGAAAACGGGATGGAGCGCCGATTTTAGCAGGCGCGACTGCGATGACACGGTCGCGACAGTGGACGCGCGAAGCACGCGCGGGCCCACATTGTCCGCGCTTTGCCGCAGACTGGCGGGCGCAGGCGGTCATCGTGCAATGCTAAAAAAACCGGGGCTTCGAGCCCCGGAGCAACAACGACAAGAGGAGAATGGTGACGCAACGGTATCGCCGTCACGTACCATATAAACAGACATCGAATCAGCTACGAAGTTCGAAAAAATTTCGAGATTTAACAACGATCCGTCTGCCGCCGCGTGTCGCGGCGGCAATCATCACGGTGGCAGAAAATTAGGGCGCATCATCCGCGCGGTTGTGAGGTGGCCCGCAGGTAGATCTCCACGCGCCGGTTCTGTGCGCGGCCAGCCTCCGTGCTATTGTCCGCAATCGGTTGCGTCTGTCCGCGGCCTTCGGCGGCCAGCCGTTGCGCGGCGACGCCATGCTGCGCCAGGTATTGCGCGACGCTTTGCGCACGTTCTTGCGACAGCGTTTGATTGTACCGCGGCTGGCCGGTGCTGTCGGTGTGTCCGACCACGTGTGCCACCAACTCGGGATGCTGGGTCAGCGTCTGCGCCACCTGGTCGAGCACCAGTGTGAACGAAGGTTTGATTGCGTAGCTATTCGTGTCGAACGAGACCGAGCTCGGGATATTGAGCTTCAGCGAGCCATCCGGTTGCTCGGACACTTGGGTGCCGGTGCCCGCGGTGACACCCGACAGTTTGTGCTTGATCGCCTGCCAGTTGTACCCGGTGATGCCTCCGACCGCGGCGCCGGCCGCAGCGCCGATCGCCGCCCCGTGGCTGCCGCCGAAGATTGCCCCGAGTCCGGCGCCGGTGGCCGCGCCGACGCCGGTGCCAACCGCCGCGTTGCTGCCTTGCGGCGTCTGGCAGCCGGCCAGCAGCGCGCCTGCGACTGCGAGGACCGACACTTGCAGCGGAAGGCGGAAGGTGAGTTTCGCGTTCATATGACACCTCATGGGTTAGGTTGATTGGGCCGATAGTAGAACGATGTGCATGGCACACCGTCGGGAGCGATGCTTGCGTGCGGCATTTAAGCGTGATCTTCCGACGAGCGCGCCCGCAGCATCGCAGGCTTCATGCCACTACAATGTCGAAACAGCTGCCGATCGCAGAGCGTGCCGCGGGAAGCGCCGTTTGGCAACGCCACGCAACAATTTTTTGCAACTTCTGGTATGAGGTTCGACGCGACCCCGCACGCAAGGTTCGATGCACGCGGCAGGCGTTGGGTGATCGGATGGAACACTTCAAGTAACGGAGCAACGATGACAATCGACAGGGCCCAGATCGACGCCGTGCTGCACGGCGTGATCGACCCGAACACCGCAGAGCCGATAACGGCGGGCAAAGGGGTGCGCAACGTCGCGATTGACGGCGACACGGTATCACTCGAGGTCGTGCTGGGCTATCCGGCCAAGAGTCAGTATGCACTGATCCAAGCGCGTGTCGAACAAGCGCTGCGCGCCGTGCAGGGCGTGGCGCATCTGCACGTGACGGTATCTCACCAGATCGTGGCGCACGCGGTACAACGCGGCGTGCAATTGTTGCCGAACGTACGCAATATTGTCGCGGTCGCCTCTGGTAAGGGCGGGGTTGGCAAGAGCACCACGGCCGCAAATCTCGCGCTTGCGCTGGCTGCCGAAGGCGCGTCGGTTGGCGTGCTGGACGCGGACATCTACGGCCCATCGCAGCCGACGATGCTTGGCATCAACGGCCGTCCGGCGTCCGAGGATGGCAAGACGATGATTCCGCTCGAAGGCCATGGTGTACAGGCTAACTCGATCGGCTTCCTGGTCGAGCAGGACAATCCGATGGTGTGGCGTGGGCCGATGGTCACGTCCGCGCTCGAGCAGTTGCTGCGGCAGACGAATTGGCGCGACCTGGACTATCTGATTGTCGACATGCCACCCGGCACCGGCGATATCCAACTCACGCTCGCGCAGCGGGTGCCAGTGACCGGTGCGGTGATCGTCACGACGCCGCAGGACATTGCGCTGTTGGACGCGCGAAAGGGTCTGAAAATGTTCGAGAAGGTCGGCGTGCCGATCCTAGGCGTCGTCGAGAACATGAGCATCCATATCTGCTCCCACTGTGGCCACGCCGAGCCGATCTTCGGCGCTGGCGGTGGCGAGCGCCTTTGCGCACAGTATAGCGTGCCGTTCCTGGGCAGTCTGCCGCTGGATATCGGCATCCGCGAGCAGGCCGATGCGGGACGTCCGACGGTGGTCGCCGACCCGCATGGACGCATCGCCGGCCTGTATCGCGACATGGCCCGCCAGGTCGCGCTCCGGATTGCGAAGCTGTCGCGCGACATGAGTTCGAAGTTCCCGACCATCGTCGTGCAGAACACCTGACATGGCTCTGTGACATCCTCTATGGCGGCCGCCCCGCTAGATGGGCCAGACGCGGTATCATTGCGGCTTGTTCAGTACCCTGAGGCTTAATGGAACCGCGATTGGGATGGCGTCTTGTCGGCACGATGATTACGCTGCTTGCGACTAGCGTGATGCTGGTCGGTTGTGCGTCGATCTTCGGCAGGCACGACAAGCGTGCCGACGTTCAGATCGTGCCGGCGGCTGGCCATGCCGCACGCGGCACGGTCACGTTGATCGAGCATGCCGATGGTGTGCAGGTGACCTATAACCTCAGTGGGCTGCCGCCGGACAGTGATCATGCGCTGCAGATCCATGAGCGCGGCGACTGCCATTCGCCGGGTGCTGCAGGCGGGGTGTTCAGCCCTGGGGCCGAGCGCCTGAAGCAAGGGATTAGGCTCGAAGGCGACCTGGTGAACCTGCACGCGGACGCGAACGGTGTGGCGGCCGGGTTCATCGTGTCGCCGTACGTATCGCTCGACGGCGTGCGCTCGGTGGTCGGCCGCGCGCTGATCGTGCATCGCGACGCGCAGGACTATTATGCGTTTCCGCCGCGCGACGCTGGTCCCGCGCTGGGCTGCGGCATCATTCGCAGGTAATGGCCACGCTGCGATGAAATGGCCCCACTACGATGAGGCGGCGGCGCCCCGCTCCGTTCGCTCGTTTTCAACCCGCGGCCCTGCCGCCTTTCGATTGCACGTATGACGATCAAATCCGATAAATGGATCCGGCGCATGGTCGAGCAGTACAGCATGATCGAGCCATTCGCGCCGGATCAGGTGCGCGTTGCGCCGGATGGTCATAAGATTGTCAGCTACGGCACGTCGAGCTACGGCTATGACATCCGCTGTGCGGACGAATTCAAGATCTTCACTAACATCAACTCGACGATCGTCGATCCGAAGAACTTCGACGAGAAGTCCTTTGTCGACTTCAAGGGCGACGTGTGCATCATCCCGCCGAACTCGTTTGCGCTGGCACGCACCGTCGAGTACTTTCGCATTCCGCGCAACGTGCTGACCGTGTGCCTGGGCAAGTCCACGTATGCGCGCTGCGGGATCATCGTCAACGTCACGCCGTTCGAGCCCGAATGGGAAGGGCACGTGACACTGGAGTTCTCGAACACGACGCCACTGCCGGCGAAGATCTACGCGAACGAGGGCGTGGCGCAGGTACTGTTCTTCGAGAGCGACGAAGTCTGCGAGACATCCTATGCGGACCGTGGCGGCAAGTACCAGGGCCAGCATGGCGTCACGCTGCCCAAGACCTGAGTTGTCGCGCGCCGCCGCGCCACGCAGCGCGGCTCAATCCGGCATATCACGGCCGCTGCATACCCGAACGGTAGAGTGCAGCGGTTTGTTTTTGGAGAATCACCGATGAAGTTTCGCTACCCTGTCGTCATCATCGACGAGGATTTTCGCTCGGAGAACATCTCCGGCTCGGGTATCCGCGCGCTTGCCGAGGCGATCGAGCGCGAGGGGGTCGAGGTGCTCGGCCTGACGAGCTACGGTGATCTGACCTCGTTCGCGCAGCAGTCCAGCCGCGCGTCTTGCTTCATCCTGTCGATCGACGACGACGAGATCGCGCTGGTCGATGAGGTTGCCGCGACGCACGACCAGGTGCCCGATCTCGCCCACGCGATCCTAGCGCTGCGCTCGTTCGTCGCCGAGGTGCGGCGTCGTAACGCCGATATCCCGATCTTCCTGTACGGCGAGACGCGCACGTCGCGTCATATTCCGAACGACATCCTGCGCGAATTGCACGGCTTCATTCATATGTTCGAGGATACGCCTGAGTTCGTTGCGCGGCATATCATCCGCGAGGCGAAGGTGTACCTGGATTCGCTGGCGCCCCCGTTCTTCAAGGAACTGGTCAAATACGCGGACGAAGGTTCGTATTCGTGGCATTGCCCGGGTCACTCCGGAGGTGTCGCGTTTTTGAAGAGTCCGCTTGGCCAGATGTTTCACCAGTTCTTCGGCGAGAACATGCTGCGCGCGGACGTGTGCAACGCGGTGGACGAACTTGGGCAACTGCTGGACCATACCGGGCCGGTGGCCGCGTCCGAGCGCAATGCGGCGCGCATCTTCAGCGCCGATCACCTGTTCTTTGTGACTAACGGCACGTCCACGTCGAACAAGATCGTCTGGCACGCCACCGTCGCGCCGGGCGACATCGTCGTGGTGGACCGCAACTGCCACAAGTCGATCTTGCACGCAATCACGATGACCGGCGCAATCCCGGTCTTCCTGACGCCCACCCGCAACCATTTCGGCATCATTGGGCCGATCCCGCGCGATGAGTTCCAACCGGAGAACATTCGCCGCAAGATCGACGCGAATCCGTTCGCGCGCGAGGCGCTCGCGAAAAACCCGAAGCTCAAGCCGCGGATTCTGACGATCACGCAAAGTACCTACGATGGTGTCGTCTACAACGTCGAGATGATCAAAGACCTGCTTGGCGACACGATCGACACGCTGCATTTTGACGAGGCCTGGCTGCCGCACGCCGAGTTCCACCCGTTCTACCAGGACATGCATGCGATCGGGCAGAACGCCCGCCGGACCGACGCGCTGGTGTTCGCGACCCATTCGACGCACAAGCTGCTGGCCGGCATCTCGCAGGCATCGCAGATCCTGGTACAGGATTCGCAGCTACCGCGCTTTGACCGGCATCGCTTCAACGAGGCGTACCTGATGCATACGTCGACCAGCCCGCAATACGCGATCATTGCGTCGTGCGATGTGGCTGCGGCGATGATGGAGCCGCCCGGCGGCACCGCGCTCGTCGAGGAGTCGATTGCCGAGGCGCTTGATTTCCGTCGTGCGATGCGCAAGGTCGATGCCGAATATGGCAACGATTGGTTCTTCAAGGTGTGGGGACCCGATCAGCTGGTGACCGAGGGTATTGGTTCGCGCGAGGACTGGATGCTGCGGCCGAACGACCGCTGGCATGGTTTCGGCAACCTGGCCGAAGGCTTCAACATGCTGGACCCGATCAAGGCGACGATCATCACGCCCGGGCTGGACGTGGACGGCGAGTTTGGCGAGGCGGGCATTCCGGCGGCGATTGTCACCCGTTACCTGGCCGAGCACGGCATTATTGTCGAGAAGACCGGACTGTACTCGTTCTTCATCATGTTCACGATCGGCATCACCAAGGGCCGCTGGAACTCGATGGTCACCGAGTTGCAGCAGTTCAAGGACGACTACGATCGAAACCAGCCGCTATGGCGCGTGCTGCCGGAATTCGTCGCGCAGTATCCCATGTACGAGCGCGTCGGGCTGCGCGACCTGTGCGAGCAGATTCACAGCGTGTACCGTGACAATGATATCGCGCGGCTGACGACTGAGATGTACCTGTCCAACATGGAACCGGCAATGCGTCCGACCGACGCGTTTTCAAAGATTGCGCACCGCGAGATCGACCGCGTGCCGATCGACGACCTCGAGGGCCGCGTCACCAGCATTCTGCTCACGCCGTATCCCCCGGGTATTCCGCTGCTGATCCCGGGCGAGCGGTTCAACGAGACCATCGTGCGCTATCTGAGGTTCGCGCGTGACTTCAATGCACGGTTCCCCGGCTTTCATACCGATATTCACGGGCTGGTCACCGACGTGGTCGGCGGCAACGTCGAATACTTTGTGGATTGCGTGCGGCCGTGAGCGGCGCGCCGGCCATCGGCCGGCGGGCGGCACCGATGGCACGGTAGGTGCCCGGTGGCACCGATGGCATGGCAGAGCAGATGTCCGGCGGCGCGATAGGCGGGCAAGGTAGGTGATTGACGGTGCGACAGGCGGGCAGTGTTCGATGGTGCGATAGTCGGCCAATAGCCGCGCGCCGCTGCTACCGAGACAGCGCGGCGCGTGCTGTCGCGATCGCGGCACGCACTTGCTGCGGCGCCGTGCCGCCCACGTGATCGCGGCTGGCGACCGAGCCTTCCAGTGTCAGACAGTCGAATACGTCGTCGCCCAGCAGCGACGAGACTTTCGGCAGCTCGGCGCGCAATTGGTCAAGCGTCAGGTCCGCCAGGTCACAGCGCCGGTCCACGCAGACTCGTACCGCATGCGCCACTGCTTCGTGCGCGTCGCGAAACGGCAAGTCACGCTTGACGAGGTAATCGGCTAGGTCGGTCGCAGTCGAAAAGCCCTGCAGCGCCGCGGCGCGCATCGTATCCGGCTTGACTGTGATGCCGGCGACCATTTCGGTGAAGATGCGCAGCGTGTCGGCCACCGTGTCAACGGTATCGAACAGCGGCTCCTTGTCTTCCTGATTGTCCTTGTTGTACGCGAGCGGCTGGCCCTTCATGAGCGTGAGTAGCGCGATCAGGTGCCCGTTCACGCGGCCGGTCTTGCCGCGCGCAAGCTCAGGCACGTCGGGGTTTTTTTTCTGCGGCATGATCGACGAGCCGGTGCAAAAACGGTCGGCCAGGTCGATGAAGCCGACCCGCGGGCTCATCCACAGCACCAGCTCCTCGGATAGCCGCGACACGTGCGTCATGACCAGCGCCGCGGCCGCCGTGAATTCGATCGCGAAGTCCCGGTCCGACACCGCATCGAGTGAATTCGTGCAGACGCCGTCGAAACCGAGCGTCCTGGCGACTTGCTCACGGTCAATCGGATAGCTGGTCCCCGCGAGCGCCGCAGCGCCCAACGGCAGCCGGTTGACCCGCTTGCGGCAGTCGAGCATCCGCTCGGTGTCGCGTGCAAACATCTCCACGTACGCGAGCAGATGGTGGCCGAAGGTCACCGGTTGCGCGACTTGCAGGTGCGTGAAGCCCGGCAGGATCGTGTCGGCATACCTTTCCGCGAGGTCGAGCAGCGCGCTTCGCAAATCCTTAAGCAGCGCGCTGATCCGGTCGATTTCGCCGCGCAGCCAGAGCCGGATGTCGGTGGCGACCTGGTCGTTGCGCGAGCGCCCGGTGTGCAGCCGCTTGCCCGCGTCGCCGATCAGCGCGGTCAGCCGGGCCTCGATATTCAGGTGGACGTCTTCGAGGTCCAGCTGCCATTCGAATTCGCCGCGCTCGATCTCGCCGCGGATCTGCTCCATGCCTTTGCGGATTGCCGCGACGTCGTCGTCGCTGATAATCCGTTGCGCACCGAGCATTGCCGCGTGCGCGAGCGAGCCTTCGATGTCGACGAGCGCGAGCCGCTTATCGAAGAACACGGACGACGTATAGCGTTTGACAAGCTCGGACATCGGCTCGGAAAAACGCGCCGACCAAGCTTCGCCCTTTTTGTGCAATTGGGAAGTCATGACAGGATGCCGCAATAGTGGAGGGTGCCGCTTGCCGCACGGCCGTGCGGCAAAGACAAACATTCTAGCATCGCGGCAGTGTGGCGCCGGCGTCGTGCGCGGCGGCCGCGGCGGTGGCTTCGCAGCGCGGCTTGTGTTGTGCGATTAGCACCACGAGTTTCATGTCGTCGCGCTGGGCCGGCACGAAGGTGATCTGATCGTAGGCGATGCGCCCGCGCGCCGGATGGTTGAACTCGCGCCGGCCGCCCTCGCGCTCAAACACGTCCTGCGATGCCCAGAAGCGCGCGAACGGATCGCATTGCGCAATCAGCGCGTCGAGTAGCGCGCGCGTGGGTGCGTCGTTCAGGTGTCGGATCGAGTCGGCGCGGAATTCGGCGACGAGCCGGCGTGCGCGCCTCTCCCAGTCGACGATCAGCGTGCGCGCAGCCGGCGATGTGAAGGTATAACGCAGCAGGTTGGGGCCGTTGCCTTGCGCGTCCTGGGGAACCAGTACGCCGGCGGTCGCGGCCGGCTTGGCTGCGTCGAGCCAGCCGATGAACAATTCCGCCGCTGCCGCGTTCCAGGCGAGCGCATTCCACTGCGGATCCAGCACGTAGGTGGGGGCGGCGATCAGCCCGACGCTCGCCAGCAGCGCCGCGGGCACGTCGGCCGTGCTCGCGTCCGGCTCGGCGGGATCGCGCTGCGCGGCAAGCTCGAACAGATAGGCCCGTTCCGCGCGCGACAGCCGCAACGCGACGGCAATCCGCGCCAGCGCGTCGGCGGATGCCGACACGGGACGGCCCTGCTCGATCCACGTGTACCACGTGGCGCTAACGTCGCACAATTGCGCCACTTCCTCGCGTCGCAAACCCGGCGTGCGGCGCCGCGTCCCGCGCGGCAGCCCGACGTCGGCCGGCGTGAGCCGTTCACGATGTGAGCGGATAAAATCGCCGAGCGCGCGCGCGGCTGACGCGTCGGCGCGCGGAGCGGATTCGCGAGTGCCGCGACGCGCGGCATCTAATGCAGCAGGCAAAGCGGTCGTCATGATCCGGGAGGTCATCGGTACTAGGATGGCGAGCGATCTTGTACTGGTATAACGCAGATGCGTATTGTACAGACTCACGCCGTAGCGCCGGCCTGCCGGCGTCAGCCCGTGTTGCGCAACCCTGCGGCGATTCCGTTGATCGTCAAGTGAATGCCGCGGCGCAACCGTGCGTTCGTGGTGCCCGCGCGGTGCCGGCGTAGCAGTTCGACCTGCAAGTGGTTCAGCGGATCGAGGTACGGGAAGCGGTTCTTGATCGAGCGGGCGAGCAGCGGATTGTCCGCTAGCCGCGATGAATGGCCGGTGATCTGTGCGAGTGCGTCCGCGGTGCGATGCCATTCGGCAACGATCTGACCGAATACCTGTTTGCGAAGCTTCTTGTCCGACACCAGGTGTGCATAGCGTGACGCGACCGCCAGATCCGACTTGGCGAGCACCATGTCCATGTTGGAGAGCAGGTTTGAGAAGAACGGCCACGTCTTGACCATTTTGCGCAGCAGCGCCACGCGCTTTTCCCGGTCCACTGCATCCGGCGCGGCATCCAGGTACGTGCTGATTGCGCTGCCAAAGCCGTACCAGCCGGTGAGCAGCAGACGGCATTGACCCCACGAGAAGCCCCATGGAATCGCGCGCAGGTCCTCGATGCGGCGATGCTTGGGATCGTGCAGCTTGCGCGACGCGGGGCGGCTGCCGATATTGAGTTCCGCAATCTCGGCAATTGGCGTGGATTCGAAGAAATAGTCGGTGAAGCCCGGGGTTTCGTAGACGAGCGCGCGGTAGGCCGACATCGCCGCGTCCGATAGCGTCTGCATCAGCGCCTCGAACTGCGGCAGCGCACGGGGCGACTGGGCATGTGGCTGCAATGTCGCCTCCAGCGTCGCGGCAATCACGGTTTCGAGATTGCGGCGGCCAATTTCCGGATTGCCGAACTTGCTGGCGATCACCTCGCCCTGCTCGGTCAACCGGATCTGCCCATCCACCGTGCCCGGTGGCTGCGATAGGATCGCCTGATAGGTCGGGCCGCCACCGCGCCCGACCGTGCCGCCTCGGCCGTGAAACAGTCGTAGCCTTACGCCGTGCTCACGGAACAGCGCGACCAGCGCCAGTTCGGCCCGATACAGTTCCCAGTTTGACGTGAGGAAGCCACCGTCCTTGTTGCTGTCCGAGTAGCCGAGCATCACTTCCTGTTCGCCGCCCTGGTGGCGTACGATCGACTCTATGCCTGGCAGCGCCAGCAGCGCTTCCATGATGCGCGGCGCGTGACGCAGGTCGGCGATGGTCTCGAACAGGGGAATCACCATCAAACTGACGCGCGGCGCATTCTGCCCAGCATGGGTTGCGTGCTGGCCGTTGCCCCCCTGTGGGGCCGCGGCGGGCAGGCTGCCGTGCATCAGGCCGGTTTCCTTTTGCAGCAGCATCACTTCAACCAGGTCCGATATGGTCTCGGTATGGGAGATGATGTAGTTGCGCACGGCCCGCTCGCCAAAGCGCTGCCGTATCGCACGCGTGGCCTCCAGCACGGCAAGCTCGCTGTGCACCAGTGGCGAGTACGCTGCGTACGGCAGGCGCAAAGCGCGCGGCTGCGCCAGTTCAGCCAGCAGCAGCGCCAGCTTGTCGTCTTCGGACAACGCGGCATAGTCGTCGACCACGCCGGCACGGGCAAACAGCTTGGTCAGCACGGCTTCGTGGATATCCGAACTTTGCCGCAGGTCGATGCTCGCAAGATGAAAGCCGAAGACTTCGACCGCGCGCGCGAGCGGTGCTAGCCGGGGGGCGGCGAGCGACGCGCCATGGCGCGCCTGCAGTGAGTCGATCAACACCTGCAGATCGGCGCGAAATGCATCGGGCGACGCGTAGGGCACCGCGTCGCGGTGTTCGCCGCGGATCGAGACGGCTGCGTCGCCGAGTAGCGCGCGTGCGGTGGCGGCCAGCCGCGCATAGATGCCGATCAGCGCGCGCCGATACGGCTCGTCCACGCGGTGCGGCGAAATATCGGGTGAGGTATCCGCCAGTTGCTTCAGCGCGTCGCTGGAGCCCGCCAGCAACTCGGAGACGGACAGCTCCGCGCCGAGCCGGTGCACCTGCTCCAAATAGTGTTGGAAGATCACCGCCGCCTGGCGCGTGATCGCCCGCTCGAGCGTGGCCGCCGTTACGTTCGGATTGCCGTCGCGGTCGCCGCCGATCCAACTGCCCATCTGAAAGAACGGAGGCAGTCGGATGGGCAGGCCGTGCTCGGCCAGTGCCTGTTCGATGTCTGCATACAATGCCGGGATCTCGTCCAGGAAGGTCGCTCGATAATATGACAGCGCGTTTTCGATCTCGTCGGCGACCGTAAGCCGCGAGCCACGCAGCATGCGGGTCTGCCACAGCGACGTGACACGGGCGCGCAGCAGCGCTTCGTTGGCCGCGCGCTCACGCGCGGTGAGCGGCTGGTCACGCTCGGCCAGCAAGCGTGCGATGTCGTGCTGCGCGTCTAGAATGCTTTTGCGCTGCACCTCGGTGGGATGCGCGGTGAGCACCAGCATGATCAGCCCGGTGTCGAAGAATGTCTTCAGCGCGGACAGCGATTCACCGCCGCTTGTGGCCAGCCGCGCAAGGGCGTATGCGACGGTGCCTGCCTGTGGGGCGGAGCCGGCCAGCGCATGGATGCGCCGGCGGCGGTTATGGTGGCGATCTTCGGCGATGTTTGCTAGATGGGAGAAGTAGCTGAATGCGCGCACCACGCTGACCGTTTGCTCCGGTGTGAGACCCTTGAGCATCTTGTCTAGCTTCTTGGCTGCGTCGATGTCGTCCTCGCGGCGGAATTTCACCGCTAATTGTCGGATCGTCTCGACTACGTTGAATACGGCGTCTCCCTCTTGCTCGCGGACCACGTCGCCAAGCAACCGGCCAAGGAAGCGGATGTCCTCGAACAGTGGCCCGTCCTTGTCCTCGCGGGTGCGACTGCGCGTGGGCGATGCCGCGGCGTGCGCCGGCGGCGTCGCCGCAGTCGGGGTCGGCCGTGCGGGGGTGGCGTGGGGGGTGGCAGAGGCGGTCTGGGCGTTGCGGCGCGCGGCAGTGGCCGATCCAGAAGTAGTCACAAGCAATTCCCCAAACTGGCGATTGAAGGGTTCCGGCATCCGCGCGTAGTATCGGGATGCCGAAGGGTGCGTGCTACCATTTGATTCGTTATCACATCCCGATTGGGTACGAGGTCGACTTGAGTCTCGAGATGCAATGCGCGATACCGCCCGCGACGCTGGTGATCGCCTCGCGTGAGAGCCGGCTTGCGCTGTGGCAAGCCGAGCATGTGGGCCGTGCGCTGCACAAATTATATCCGTCTTGCGACGTGAAGATCCTCGGTATGACCACCCGTGGCGATCAAATTTTGGATCGCGCGCTGTCTAAGGTGGGCGGCAAGGGATTGTTCGTCAAGGAATTGGAGAATGCACTGGCGGATGGCCGCGCGGACCTGGCGGTTCACTCGCTCAAGGACGTACCGATGACGCTGCCCGATGGCTTTGCGCTGCCGGTTGTCCTCACACGGGAAGACCCGCGTGATGCGTTCGTGTCGTCGCAATTTACCTCGTTGGCGCAATTGCCGGCAGGCGCTGTGGTAGGGACATCGAGCCTGCGCCGCGAGGCGATGTTGCGCAGCCGCTATCCGCATCTGGTGATCAAGCCGCTGCGCGGCAATCTGGACACCCGGCTGGCCAAGCTCGACCGCGGCGACTACGCGGCGATCATCCTCGCGGCCGCCGGGCTCAAGCGGCTTGGCCTCGCAGCGCGGATCCGCACGCTGCTGGACCCCGCTGATAGCCTGCCGGCGCCCGGGCAGGGGGCGCTCGGCATCGAAATCCGTGCCTCACGCGCCGATCTGCACCAGTGGCTCGCGCCATTGCGCGACATGCGCACGGCGCTGGCCGTGGAGGCCGAGCGGGCTGTATCGCGCGCGCTCGGCGGCAGCTGCGAGGTGCCGCTCGCCGCGTATGCGCAGTGGCAGGGCGACGTGCTGCAACTGCGGGCGTCGGTCGCCACGCCCGACGGCAGCCGTGTGCTGGCCGCGCATGGCAGCGCGGCGCCGACGGATACGGCCGGTGCGCTGGCACTCGGCCTGCACGTGGTACAGCAGTTGCAAGCGCAGGGCGCGATGCAGATCGTGCAGCAACTGCTTGACGCGTCGCGCGGCGGAACCGCGTGATGGGAGGAGGCCAATCGTGACGCAGACGTCGCTTCCTTCTACGTCGCAGTCGGCGGCCGCGGGCGAGGCCGGCGCTCCTGTCGAGGCACGTCCGACCGTGGTGATCACGCGCCCAGCGGGACAGAGCGCTGAGCTGCTGACCGCGCTTGCCGCGGCTGGATTCGAAGGCTTCGAGTTTCCGCTGATCGATATTGCCGACGCGACGGACAATGCGCCGCTGGTCGACGGGTTGCTCGACCTCGAGCGTTATGCGCTGGCGGTATTTGTGTCGCCGAATGCGGTGGATCGCGCATTCGCGGCGCTCGCTGCGGCTCGGCCGAAGGCATCGCCAGAAAGCGCATCCCCGGTGGACGTACCGCCCGCGGATGCATTGTCGGCTGATACGTCGTCAACGGATGTGTCGTCAATGGATACGTCGTCGGCGCATCCGTCGGCCGCCGCCGTGCCGCCGCTCGCTTTCTTGTGGCCGACCACGGTGCCGGTCGCTGGCGTGGGTCCGGGCACGGTGCGGGCGTTGGCGCGCCATGGCGTGCAGCCACACACGCATCGGATCATCGCGCCCGGCGATGCGGTGCGCGTCGCGCTGCAGGCGCCGGTGCACGATGGCGGCAAGGACGGCGGCGCGGGCGCTTCCCATACTGGCGAGCCGCCGCGGCTCGACGATACCCCGGCGGCGCAGGTCTCGTCCGATTCGTATGCGAGCGGGGATGCGCCGCGCTACGATTCCGAGGCGTTGATCGGCGCGCTCGCCACGGCCTTTGCGCCGCACGGGCTCACTGCGCTACAAGGGCGGCATGTGTTGCTGGTGCGCGGCGACGGCGGCCGCGAGTTGCTTGCTGATACGCTGCGTGCGCATGGCGCGATCGTCCAGACGCTCGGTGCGTACCAGCGACGGCTGCCCGAGCCGAGCTTTGATGCGTGGCAGCGCGTGCACGCGCTGCTCGCTGACCAGCCGCACGCCTGGGTATTGACCAGTTCGGAAGGCGTGCGCAACTTGGAAGAGTTAGCGCGCGAGCATCTGAATCGCGACGAGATTGTCGCGCTCAAGCGCGCACCGATTGTCACACCGCATCCGCGCATCGGCGAAACGGCGCGCAAAGCGGGTTTTGATACGATTACCGTGTCCGGCGCAGGCGATCAGGCGATCGTCAGCGCATTGCGAGCGGTGTTTTCACCGATCACTCAAGCAGCGTCCTTCTCGAAGACTCAATCGCAATCGGCTCAATCACGCATGACAGATTCTAAAGATTCCCAGCCAGCACCGGGTGTGGCCCCACACGCGGCGCAACCGGCGCGTCCTGCCGCGGCCAACGTCCCACCGGCTGCATCTTCCCCTCCGTACGAATCGAAGCGTCGCCGCCGCTCAGCCAGCACGGTGCTCGCCTGGATCGTCGCGGTGGGGGTGCTGGCAGGCGCGGGCGCGGGCGGCTACGTGCTCGAACGCAAGATCGAGCGGCTGCAGCAGCAACTTGCCGTGCGCCAGCAGGCGAGCGACATGCAAAGTCGCGACACCCTGCTCAAGGCCAACGAGGCCGCGAGCGCGGTACGCCAACTCGATTCGCAGCTGGCCCAACTCGCCGGCCAGGTCGGTGACGTGCAGACGCAGCATCAGACCCTGCAGGCGTCGTTGCAGGATTTGGCAAAGGACCGCGACGATTGGACCCTGGCCGAAGTCGAGCAGACAATCTCGTCTGCCAGCCAGCAACTGCAATTAACTGGCAATGTCGGCTTGGCGTTGTTCGCGTTGCAAAGCGCGGACACGCGGCTCGCGGCATTGACAGGCGCGCAAGTCATCGCGGTGCGCAAGGCGATCGCGCAGGACATCGATAAGCTGAAGGCTGCGCCCAGCGCCGACCTGGCGGGACTCGCCATCAAGCTTGACGACGTGATCGCGCAGGTTGATACCCTGCCGTTGGCCGGCGAGGCGCCGGCTGCGCCGCTCAAGCCGCGTGCTGGCACGCCGGCGGACGTGGCGAAGGAGGCCGCCGCCCATGGCGAGCCGCGCTGGAAGGCATGGTGGCATACATTCTCGGCCGGGGTGATGGCACAACTGACCGGTCTCGTGCAGGTGCGCCGCATCGACAACGCGGACGCGATGCTGGTCGCACCAGACCAGGGCTATCTGTTGCGTGAGAATGTAAAGCTGCGGCTGCTGTCTGCGCGCATCGCGCTGCTCTCGCGCGACGAGAAGCTGACAAATGCGGACTTGCAGGCCGCGCAGCAGGCGCTCGCGCGGTACTTTGATCCGTCGGCCCAGGCCACGCGCAACGCGCGTGAGTCGCTCGATCAGGTACGAAAAGGTGCGGCGCACATCGCGCTGCCGAACCTGGATGCGAGCCTGAATGCAATCCATCAGAACAAGAGCCGAGGCTGAACGATGGCAATTCGAGCAATCTTGTGGCTGATGGTGCTGTTTGCGACCGCCGTGCTGCTGGCGATCGTCGGCACGCACGGCGCGGGGCAGGTGCTGATCGTCTGGGCGCCCTATCGGATCGATATCTCACTGAACCTGTTCGTGGCGGCGCTGGTCGTGTCGTTCGTCGTGTTCTATATCGTCGTGCGCTCGATCCGCGCGGTGCTGAGAATGCCCGAACGGGTCGCGGCGTACCGGGCACGCGTGCGGCTTGCCAATGCGCACCAGGCGCTGCGTGAGGCGATCGGCAGCTTGTACGCGGGTCGTTTTTCTCGTGCGGAGAAAGCCGCACGCGAGGCCAGTGCATTTGACGCAAACAAGGCGCCGGCTGGCCTGATCGGTGCAGCCGCTGCACATCGCATGCGCGAATTTGCACGTCGCGATGAATGGCTGGCGCAGGTGAGTGGCAACGATTGGCAAGAGGCGAGGTTGATGGCCAGCGCCGAATTGCGCGCGGATGCGCGTGATGCCGACGGGGCGTTGGCGGCATTGACCGAGATGCGTGCACAGGGTGGACGGCGCATCCATGCGTTGCAAATCGCGTTGCGTGCGCAGCAGCAGCTGAAGAACTGGGCGGAAGTGCTCAAACTGGTGAAAACCCTGGAAAAGCGCGAGGCGATCCACCCGGCGGTGTCGGTGCACCTGAAGCAACTCGCCGCTGAGCATCTGCTGCGCGATCAGCGTCACAACCCCGATGCGCTGCTGCAACTATGGCAATCGCTGAGTGCCGCCGAGCGCCAGTCGCCCCGCATCGCGGATTTGGCCGCAGAATTGCTGATCGAGCTGAACCGCCCGGCCGATGCGCGCAGGATCGTCGAGGAGGCGCTCGCGCATCACTGGGATCCTAGGCTGCTGCGCCGCTACGCCGACTGCGCGGACGACGATCCGTTGCCGTTGATCCAGCGTGCAGAAGCCTGGCAGAAGGAGCGCCAAGAGGATCCCGACCTGTCCTTTACGCTGGGACGTTTGTGCCTGCAGCAAAAGCTGTGGGGCAAGGCACAAGCATTCCTCGAGCAGGCGCTCAAGCTCGCCGCGGACAACGAACCGCTGAAAATCCGAGCGCACCGGACGCTCGCACGCCTGCATGAGCAGTTGGGCAACGCGCAGCAGGCCGCTGAGCACTACCGCGCCAGC
Source organism: Mycetohabitans sp. B3 (assembly GCF_021498065.1). Lineage (NCBI taxonomy): Bacteria > Pseudomonadati > Pseudomonadota > Betaproteobacteria > Burkholderiales > Burkholderiaceae > Mycetohabitans > Mycetohabitans sp. B3. The sequence continues at coordinate 30,184 of NZ_JAHLKN010000011.1, forward strand.
GCCATGGCGATGAATGTCGTCTAGCTGGCGCCGCGACGACGGTCGGATTCGGCCGTTGGCGGATCGTATGCACGGGTTGCCAGGGACGTCCGTATTCGCCTGTTGACGGCAGCCGCATTCAGTTGCTGGCACGCCCGCCATGTTGACTCGCTAGCGATGGCAGTATGCGTGGCGCCGGCGACGGCTGTCCTGTGCCGCCGCGCCCGCTAGCGTGAGCTCCTTACGCGATCGCAGCAGGTCGGTTGATATAATCGGGTTTTCGCTTCCACCGTTTGTTCTATCGTTACCAGGAAATTCGACATGAGCTTCGATCACGTCCCGCCAGGCAAGGACCTGCCGCACGATTTCAACGTCATCATTGAAATTCCGGCGCAAAGCGACCCGGTCAAGTACGAGGCGGACAAGGAGCTGGGCCTGCTCGTCGTAGATCGTTTCATCGGCACCGGCATGCGCTATCCGGCCAACTACGGGTTCATCCCGCAAACGCTTGCCGGCGATGGCGATCCGGTCGATGTGTTGGTGATCACGCCATTCCCACTGCTGGCGGGTTCAGTCGTGCGCTGCCGCGCGTTGGGCATGCTGAACATGACGGACGAATCCGGCCAGGATGCGAAGCTGATTGCGGTGCCGGCTGACAAGATCTGCCCGATGACTGCGCACCTGAAATCGGCCGACGACGTGCCGGCTTATCTGAAGGACCAGATCAAGCATTTCTTTGAGCAGTACAAGGCGCTCGAGAAGGGCAAGTGGGTCAAGGTCGAAGGCTGGAAAGGTATCGAGGCCGCGCACAAGGAGATTACCGACGGCGTCGCGAACTTCAATAAGCCATAAACGACGCGCCGTACCGGCGTGCGCTGGCCGGCTCGCCTGGCGACGACAACCCGCCGCGGTCGGACCGACTCGGCGGGTTTTGGGCGGGCGTAGCGCGTTCGCGTAGGGCTGCTGCGACCGCGCCGTCCGGCGGGACCGATCTGATCTGTCTAGGCAGCCTCGGCTTCGACCGTTTCCGGCATCGCGCTAGCCAGGATCATTGCGTCGACGTTGCGGGGGCTCGGCTCGCGTTGCGCCGGTCGGTACACGAGATCACCGCGCCGCACCGGCTGGCCGCTCAGCGCGCATTGGCCGTCCTTTTCCGCTCCCGCCAGCCGCCAACCCTGATAACCATAATGACAGGTTGCCGCATCGGACCAGTACACAATCGCGGTCACGCTGCTAGGCCGGTCAAGAATGCGAATGGTCGGTTTGCCCGCGGCCATGTCGGCATGTTGCCGGTCTAGTGATACCACAGTGGTCTCTTTACTGCGCTGAGTCAAACGAGCACGGCGAGCCGTCTTTGACGGAAAAGGGGCAGCAACATGGCAATCTGCGGCAGTTTTGCGCACCCGTGTGCCGAGACAGCGGACGGTTTGCCGCCAAGGATCCGCGCGTTTTGCAAAGGCAGTCATGGCAATTGTTCCGTGCATTCTCCAGCACAGACGTTACGCTACAGACCGATGCGGATAAAGATCAATATTGTGAATTCACTGTCTTATTTGCGCAAACAATCGCCGTCGGATGTAGCGCAGGGCGCTTAATTTGTCCGGCCAACGCACCGGGCCCCATTCAACTCGAAACGGCGAACCCGGCGCGGATGTCTGCGTTAAAAATAGGTTGATCAGTGAGGAGGATCGACGGCACGCTTAGCGTTGCTGATACGCTCCTGGCATCTGCAAAGACGGATTGTCCTTATCCGCTGGCTCGAGGAGGGCTGCGCCTTGGGCCACCAGTTTCGCTGCATCCAGGCTCGCCTTGGAGAGATGCTCGGTGATCTTATTGTCGATTTTGCGCTGTATGGTGCGTCCTCTTTCTTTGAGGGCAGGCGCGTGAGTCAGATGACGTGTCAGGCAGCGCGCGCAGCCCTTGCGCAAGCGCGCGTTTCTCGTGTGCAGGTAATCGCTTCACCCGATATTCGGTCCGACACGCCGTTGAGCGGTCGGCCATTATGAACGTGGCTAGTAGTCGCACTGGTTTGTGCGCACGCGTGTAACGTGCGCCAGTGCCGTCGACATGCTTGGCGTAGCGGGCCTGTACATTAACGGCAATGCCGGTGTAAATGCTGCCGTTCGCGCATTCAATCAAGTATAGGTGCCAGGCCATGTCAGCATGCCGCTTGAGCACTGCACCGAAAAGGATCGTGTTCGCGCAACTCGTCCATATAACGGTGGATGCCGCCGGCCTCGCTGTCGAGAAAGCGTGCGACCGCATCCGCGAAAGCCGGGTGGGCGAGCCAATGCGTCGAGTGGGTTAGAGTGGGCAGGAAGCCGCGAGCCATTTTGTGCTCCCCTTGCGCGCCGCCCTCGAATGCGGCGACGCCCGCCTCGATGCAAAACTCTAGCGGCTGATAGTACGCGGTCTCGAAGTGCAGACACGGGACATGTTCAAGCGCCCCCCAGTAACGTCCATACAACACACCTTTGCCTTGTCCCCGCAATGGTAATGCGTTGCGTTCGTAGACAAGCAGCGAACTGGCAATCGGCGCACCGGCGCGCTCGGCGATCACGAGCAACAGGTTTTCCGGCATGGTTGCGCCGATCATTCGGAAAAAATCCAGGTTCAGGTAGGGGCTCGAATGATGTTCGCGATAAGTCTGACGGTAGCAGCGCGAGAAAAACGCCCATTCCTTTGCGGTGATGGCTTCGCCTGGCACTCGGCGTAGCGTGACACCGGCGTTACGCACTTTGCGTCGTTCGGCGCGGATGTTCTTGCGTTTCTTGTGTTCGAGCGTGGATAAAAAGTCCTCGAAATGACGATACCCGCGGTTCAGCCAATGGAACTGCATGCCTTCGCGCAGCAGCATCCCCGCTTCTACGAGTAGTTCGGCGTCTCCGGGCTCCGGATAAAGTACGTGCAACGATGACACGTTGGCGTGTTTAGCCACAGAGACAAGCGTGGCGGCCAAGCGGCGGCGTGATTCGTCACCCTCCGCCATTAGCCGCGTGCCCTGCACCGGCGTAAAGGGTACTGCGCATAGCAGCTTCGGGTAGTAGCGTAATCCATGACGCTGGTATGCATCGGCCCACGCCCAGTCGAACACGTACTCGCCGTAGCTGTGTTGCTTCATATAGAGCGGTGCCGCCGCCGCGAGCACTTCGCGCGCGCGTCCGTTTGCGTCGTGGGCATCCCGCCACAGTGTGATGAACTGCGCGGACCAGCCGGTTTCCACAATCGCGCACCGCGTGGCCTGCAACGCGTTGAGGAATTCGTGCCGCAAGAACGGCGTGGGCCGCGCTTGCTGCGCGAGTAGCGTGTTCCATTGCGAAGCGTCGACCTCGGCCGGGGAGTTCAAAATCCGCGTGCGATAATCATTCATGCGCTGTGAAGCCAACTCGTTCATCGTTCTTCCATGAAAATCGCTCTTGCCCAGATCAATGTGACCGTCGGCGACTTTGCCGGCAATATTGCGAAAATCGTCGCCGCCGCACAAACCGCCCACGATGCCGGCGCGTCGCTGATGATCACACCAGAACTGGCGTTGTCCGGCTATCCACCCGAAGACCTGCTGCTGCGGCCGGCGTTTTACACGGCAAGCCATGCGGCGCTCAGCGAGTTGGCCGCTCAGCTCGCGCGCTTTGCCGGACTACGCGTGTTGGTCGGCCATCCGTTTCGCAGCGCGCTGACAGGCGATGTTAATCCAAACAGGCCGATCGAGCGCGGCGTATCGCCGGTGGACACGTTCAACGCGGCGTCGCTGTTGGTCGATGGCCAGATTGCGGGGACATACCTCAAGCAAGAACTACCCAATACCGAGGTGTTCGACGAAAAGCGGTATTTCGCATCGAATCCGCAACCGTTCGTGTTCGAGCTGGGGGGCGTGAAATTCGGCGTCGTCATCTGCGAGGACGTGTGGCATCCATCGGCCGCGTTGTTGGCGAAGGCGGCGGGCGCCCAGGTGCTGCTCGTACCGAATGGCTCGCCGTATCACATGAACAAAGAGGATGTGCGCGTCGATATCCTGCGCGAGCGCATTCGCGAGACCGGCATGTCGGCCGTCTACTTGAACCTGGTCGGTGCACAGGACGAGCTTGTGTTCGACGGGGGCTCGTTCGTGCTCGACGCGCAGGGCGAGCTAGTGGCACGCCTGCCGCAATTTGTCGAGCAGACGGCAATTGTCGAGTTCGACGGCGCACAGGCGCAGCGTGGCGAGATCGCGCCGCGCGAATGCGTCGAGGCGCAGGTCTATGCCGCGCTGATGCTCGGCGTGCGCGATTACGTGAACAAGAATGGATTTCCGGGCGCGATCATTGGGTTGTCCGGCGGCGTGGATTCCGCGCTGGTACTGGCTGTTGCGTGCGACGCATTGGGTGCCGAGCGCGTGCGTGCGGTCATGATGCCGTCCCGCTATACCGCGCAGATGTCCACGTCCGATGCAGCGGAGATGGCGCGGCGTGTCGGCGTGCGCTACGATGAAATTGCGATTGGTCCGATGTTCGACGCGTTCCGCGCATCGCTGGCCGCGGAGTTTGCCGGCTTGTCCGAAGATGCCACCGAAGAAAACATTCAGGCCCGCATTCGCGGTACGCTGCTCATGGCGCTGTCGAACAAATTCGGCTCGATCGTCCTGACCACCGGCAACAAGAGTGAGATGGCCGTGGGCTATTGCACGTTGTACGGGGACATGGCGGGGGGCTTTGCGGTCATCAAGGATATCGCGAAGATATGGGTGTATCGGCTGTGCCGCTATCGGAACGCGGCGCCCACGTTTGCCATGCGCGACATCATCCCGGAACGGATCCTAACCCGGGCGCCGTCGGCCGAGCTGCGCGAGAACCAGACCGACCGGGACAGCTTGCCGCCGTACGAAGTGCTGGATGCGATCATGCGGATGTACATGGAGGAAGACCGGTCGTTGGCTGAGATCGTCGCGGCCGGCTATGCTCGCGACGATGTCCAGCGAGTTGCGCGGCTGATTAAGATCAACGAATACAAGCGGCGTCAGGCGCCGATCGGGATCCGTGTTACGCACCGCGCATTCGGCCGGGATTGGCGCTATCCGATCACATCACATTTTAGCGAGGCCTCTTGAGCATGCGCGGCAACGGCGCTGCACCGCAACGGTGTGCGGCGCGGTGCCCTGGCCGGTGGGGTCGCGCACGCGCTCGCGCTCCGCGCGCTGGTTAGAATAGCTTCATTCCATTTCAATCGAACAGGCGAGGCACACCATGAAGCGTATCACTGCAATCATCAAGCCCTTCAAGCTCGACGAGGTGCGCGAGGCGCTCGCGGAGGTGGGCCTGACCGGATTGACCGTGACCGAGGTCAAGGGCTTTGGCCGGCAAAAGGGGCATACCGAACTCTATCGCGGTGCAGAGTACGTGGTCGACTTCCTGCCGAAGATCAAGATCGACGTCGTGGTCGCTAACGATCAGGTCGACCAGACGCTCGACGCGATCATCGGCGCCGCGCGTACCGGCAAGATCGGCGATGGAAAAATCTTCGTTGCTGACATCGAACGGGTGATTCGGATACGCACCGGAGAAGAGAACGAGGCAGCCGTCTGATTCACATCGCTCGCGCTGCATGCGACGCTGGCAATCGCGATGAGCCGCATCGGCAGCAAGGCCAACACCGGCGAAGGCGGCGATGTGCATGCGACGCAGCCTGCCTCAGTCACGCGGCTCCGGCTGCAGCAGCACAAGTACGGCACCGGCTCCGCCGTCGTGCGCCCGGGTCTGGCAGAAGGCAATCACTTCGGCCTTTTGTGCTAGCCAACTGCGTACTTTGCCCTTGAGCACCGGTTCCTTGCCGATCGAGCCCAAGCCCTTGCCGTGGATCACGCGCACGCAGCGCAGCCCCCGCTTGAGCGACGCGCGTAGGAAATCCGCCAGGGCTTCGCGTGCCTCATCGCGGCGCAGTCCGTGCAGGTCGATTTGCGCCTGCACGACCCACGCGCCGCTGCGCAGCTTGCGCACGACGTCGGCTGCCACACCCGGCCGGCAATAAGACAGCGATTCATCGACGTCGAGCAGCGTTTCCGGATCGAATTCGTCGGACAGTGCCTCATCGAGCACGGCCTGCTCGTCGCGCTGCGTTTGCAGCGGCACGGGGGGTGGCTGCACGCGGGGCAGCGGCGCGCGGCCGGAGGGCTTGAGCGGCGTGATGTCGCCAATCTCGCGGCGAAATTCGGTGGCGGCCGCTTGCGCGGCGCGCTGCTCGCGCTCGGCGTGGCGATGCGCCTGCTCGCGGGCTGTGGCGTCGCTTTTGAGCCTGTCGCGCAGCGCGCCGAGCGACGCCAGACTGGATAGGCGCATGCCGGCGACAGGGCTGGCAGGGATCGGCGCGGATATCGCCGCGTCAGGCGCGGCTCCTACGATGGTGGACGGGGCAGCAGGTGTTGGCCGCGCCCGCACGCGGTCATTCGGATGGGCTTTGTCCTTCGGCATGGTCGCCCTCGACTCGATGCTATCGCTGCGATGGTATCGCGCGACGCTCAGCGGTCCACTTCGTGGCTCATCACGTGTGGCGCGGCCGTCTCATGGATGCTTTCCAGATAACGCTGTGCGTCCAGCGCGGCCATGCATCCGGTGCCCGCGCTGGTGATCGCCTGCCGATAGATGTGGTCCTGCACGTCGCCCGCGGCGAACACGCCGGCGATCGACGTGGCGGTCGCATTGCCGTTCAGGCCGGCGTTCGTGACGATGTAGCCGTTGCGCATTTCCAATTGGCCTTCAAAGATGTCGGTATTCGGCTTGTGGCCGATCGCCACGAACAGGCCGTGCACCGACAGGTCGGTGGTCTCGCCAGTCTTCGTATGCTTAATGCGCAGGCCGGTCACGCCCGAATCGTCGCCGAGGACTTCATCGAGCACGTGGTTCCACTTGATCTGGACAATGCCTTCCTGCTCCTTCGCGAGCAGTCGATCGATTAGGATCGGCTCGGCGCGGAACTTGTCGCGACGGTGGATTACCGTGACTTTCTTCGCGATGCCTGACAGGTACAGCGCTTCCTCGACGGCGGTGTTGCCGCCGCCGATCACCGCGACGTCCTGATTTCGGTAGAAGAAACCATCGCAGGTCGCGCATGCGGACACGCCCTTGCCCATGAACTGTTGCTCCGACGGCAGGCCCAGGTATTGGGCCGACGCGCCAGTTGCGATGATTAGTGCATCGCACGTGTACTCGCCGGAGTCGCCGATCAGCCGCAGCGGCCGCTCGTTGAGCTTCGCGGTATGGATGTGATCGAACACGATTTCGGTGTTGAAGCGCTGCGCGTGGTCGAGCAGCCGCTGCATCAATTCTGGACCCTGTACGCCGTTCGGGTCGCCGGGCCAGTTCTCGACGTCGGTGGTCGTCATCAGCTGCCCGCCTTGTGCGAGGCCGGTGATCAGCATCGGCGACAGATTGGCGCGCGCCGCGTAGACGGCGGCGCTGTAGCCGGCCGGGCCGGAGCCGAGAATCAGGACTTTCGCGTGCTTGCGTTCGGACATGGCGGTCGATCCTTGTAGGACGGCGGTGCGCACAGCCGCACCGCGCGGCAATGCGTAGGTGATGTCAAGTTCACCATTATAAAGGGGCTGGCCGGCATTGGCCTGATTGCGCTTTTGCATCGGTGTGGTAGGCCGACGCCCATCGGCGTGATGCCCCGCGACCCATCGACGTGATAGCGCCGCCGCCCATTCGGCTCGATGCCCCGCGACCATCGACGTGATAGCGCCGCCGCCCATTCGGCTCGATGCCCCGCCATCCATCGGCGTGATGCTTCACCACCCAACGGCGTGCTACGCTGCCGCCGAACATCGGTGCGATGCCCCGACGTTCGGCGGCGTTTGGGCACCTCACTCGGCACGCTGGTGCGCGCTTGCAACACCGGTCTTACAACTTGTTGCGTGGCGCGCCGGTCCGACCGTTTACAATGAAGGCGCTCGAACTCCGGCGGTCGCATGCCGCTCTCTTGTCGATTCAATGGCGAAATCCACGTATTCTCCCGGGGCACAAGCTTTACCGCATCGTCTGTCGCGTTTGCTAAGCGAGATCCGCTGGCTGCTGCAGGTCGCGCTCGGCCTGTTCCTGCTAATGGCGCTGGTCAGCTACAGCCGGCGTGACCCGAGCTGGACGCATGCTGTGCAGGTCGACCAGATCGCGAACTGGGGTGGCCGTGTCGGTGCGTGGACATCCGACATCCTGTTGCTACTGTTCGGTTTGTCCGCCTATTGGTGGATCGTGCTGCTGGGGCGGCGTATCGCCGACAATTACCGGCGCATCACGCGTCACGACGCACTGGACGAGCCGACTGCGCCGCGCGAAGGCGGCTGGTTGGCCGAGATGCTGTCGTTCGCGCTCGTGCTCGTGGCCAGCGACGGCCTGGAGGCATTGCGGATGTGGTCGCTCAAGGCTCAGTTGCCCCGGGCGCCCGGCGGCATCGTCGGCGACGCGGTGGCCCACGGCGTGCAGCACGCGCTCGGATTCACCGGCGGCACGCTGGCGTTGCTGCTCGCGCTGGCGATCGGCCTGTCGTTGTTTTTCCGCTTTTCGTGGCTGTCGGTGGCCGAGCGCGTCGGCGATGCGATCATCAACGCGGTGATGATCGCGCAGTTGCGGCGCGACGAGAAGCGCGACCGCAAGGCTGGCCAGCAAGCAGCGGTCAAGCGCGAGGGCAAGGTCGAGCGCAGTCGGGTGCGGCTCGAGGAGCACGAGCCGGTGACGATCGTGCCGGCCGTGGTGACGCCGACCAAGTCCGAGCGCATCGAAAAGGAAAAGCAGGTGCCGCTGTTCCAGGACCTGCCGGGCGACAGCACGTTGCCGCCGCTTACACTGCTCGACGCGCCGCCGGCCACGCGGGAAACCGTATCGGCCGACACGCTCGAGTTTACGTCACGACTGATCGAAAAGAAGCTGAAGGACTTCGGCGTCGAGGTCAGCGTGGTGGCCGCCTATCCCGGCCCGGTGGTCACCCGCTACGAAATCGAGCCGGCGACCGGGGTCAAAGGCAGCCAAGTGGTTAACCTCGCGAAGGACCTCGCGCGCTCGCTGTCGCTCGTGTCGATCCGCGTGGTCGAGACAATTCCCGGCAAGAACTACATGGGCCTGGAATTGCCCAATCAGCGCCGCCAGACCGTGCGGCTGACGGAAATTCTGGGCTCCGAGGTCTATGCGAATGCACCGTCACTGCTTACGATGGGACTGGGCAAGGACATCGGTGGCAATCCGATATGTGCGGACCTGGCCAAGATGCCGCACCTGCTGGTGGCCGGCACGACTGGCTCGGGTAAATCGGTCGGCATCAACGCGATGATCCTGTCGCTGCTGTACAAAGCCAGCGCGGAGCAGGTCCGCCTCATCATGATCGACCCGAAGATGCTTGAGTTGTCGGTCTATGAGGGTATCCCGCACCTGCTGTGTCCGGTCGTCACCGACATGCGGCAGGCTGGTCACGCGCTGAACTGGGCAGTCGGTGAAATGGAACGGCGCTACAAGTTGATGAGCAAGCTTGGTGTGCGCAATCTGGCCGGCTACAACAGTAAGATCGACGACGCAGCCAAGCGCGACGAGAAGATTCCGAATCCGTTCAGCCTGACGCCCGATGCACCGGAGCCGCTCGAGAAGCTGCCGTTCATCGTGGTGATCATCGACGAGTTGGCCGACTTGATGATGGTCGTCGGCAAGAAGGTGGAGGAGCTGATCGCGCGTATCGCACAGAAGGCGCGGGCGGCCGGTATCCATCTCGTGCTCGCGACGCAGCGGCCATCGGTCGATGTGATCACTGGGTTGATCAAGGCGAATGTGCCCACGCGCATTGCGTTTCAAGTATCGTCCAAGATCGATTCCCGCACGATCCTCGACCAGATGGGCGCCGAGTCGCTGCTCGGCCAAGGCGACATGTTGTACCTGCCGCCGGGCACCGGCCTGCCGGTCCGCGTCCATGGCGCGTTCGTGTCCGACGATGAGGTTCATCGTGTCGTCGAGAAGCTCAAGGAGCAAGGTGAGCCGAACTACATCGACGGCATTCTGGAAGGGGGCCTGGCTGGCGAAGGCGACGAAGCAGGCGGCGCGGGAACCGGCAATGCGGATGGCGAGTCCGATCCGTTGTACGACCAGGCTGTCGAAGTCGTGCTTAAGCAGCGCCGCGCGTCGATCTCGCTGGTGCAGCGTCACTTGCGTATCGGTTACAACCGCGCTGCACGGCTGCTTGAACAGATGGAGCAGTCGGGGCTGGTCTCGGCGATGGCATCCAACGGCAATCGCGAAATACGGGTGCCGGCGCGCGGCGGCGATGACTGAGCGCATGAAATCAACACAGGAAACGCTTTGATGATGGGATCGCTTTTTCGCGCTACGCGGGTCGTGGCGACAGGCGCATTGATTGCCTTGGCCGCCGTACCGTCCGCGCAGGCGAGCGGCACGGCGCAATTGAAGGCGTTCGTGGCACAGGTGCGTTCTGCCGATGGCGAGTTCGTCCAGCACCAGGTCAAGGCGGCCGGCGGCAGTGCGTCACAGGCACAGGGCCAGGCGGCACGCACGTCGATGGCCACGTCGAGCGGCACATTCCGGTTTGCGCGGCCGGGCAGGTTCGTGTGGGCGTACCAGAAACCGTATGAACAGTTGCTGCAGTCTGACGGCGACAAGCTGTACGTCTGGGACAAGGATCTAAATCAGGTGACCGTGCGGGCGCTCAGTGGCGCGCTGGGCGCCAGCCCGGCCGCCATCCTGTTTGGCAGCAACGACCTGGAAAAGAACTTTACGCTGCGCGATGCGGGCGTCAAACAAGGCATCGACTGGCTCGAGTTGATCCCGAAATCGAAGGATACGCAGTTCGAGCGTGTCGGCATCGGTTTTCGCGACGGCAACCTCGAGGCGATGGAACTGCATGACGTATTCGGCAATGTGACGCTGCTCACGTTCTCGAGCATCCACAAGAATCCGGCGCTGCCCGCCGATACATTCAAGTTTGCGGTGCCAAAGGGTGCCGATGTGATCAATGGCTGACCGGCGCCTGGCAGATCCGCGGTGTCGCGCGACACGCTGACATCGTGTCATTGATCAACGGGTCGAATGTCGTGTGCCGATGCGCATGAGTGCGGCGATTGCTGTGTCCGCCATGAGGCAGCTTGCGGCGGGCGTGTTCGCACGGGCGCATCGGCGGCTGTCATAATGCATGCACGATGTTGTGAAGTGATACGCTAAGTCCATGTTCGAAGATACCCGCACCGCCATTCCGCTGGCGGAACGGCTGCGCCCGAAGACAATCGACGAAGTGATTGGCCAGCGCCACTTGCTTGGCGAAAACAAGCCGTTGCGAGTGGCGTTTGAGTCCGGCGAGCCGCATTCGATGATTCTGTGGGGGCCGCCTGGCGTGGGTAAGACGACGTTGGCGCGCTTGATGGCCGCCGCATTTCACGCCGAATTCATTGCGCTGTCCGCCGTGCTCTCCGGCGTCAAGGATATCCGCGAGGCGGTCGATCTGGCACAGGCCCATCGCGCGCGCGGGCGGCAGACATTGGTGTTTGTCGACGAAGTCCATCGCTTCAACAAGAGCCAGCAGGATGCCTTCCTGCCGCATGTAGAGTCCGGCTTGTTCGTATTCGTCGGCGCCACGACCGAAAATCCATCGTTTGAGGTCAACAGCGCCTTGTTGTCCCGTGCGGCGGTCTATGTCCTCAAGAGCCTGGACGATGATGAGCAGCGTGCATTGCTCGAGCGCGCGTTCGCCGAATTGGGCGGCGGGTTGACCATCACGGACAGCGCACGCGACGCGCTGATTGGCTCTGCCGATGGCGACGGACGCAAGTTGCTCAATAACGTCGAAATCGTTGCACGCGCCGCGCACCGTGCGAAGACCACATCGATCGACGATACACTGCTTGGCTCGGCGTTGGCCGACAATCTGCGCCGCTTTGACAAAGGCGGCGATGCGTTCTACGACCAAATCAGTGCATTGCACAAATCGGTGCGGGGCAGCCACCCCGACGGTGCATTGTATTGGCTGTGCCGGATGCTCGACGCAGGTGCCGATCCGCGTTACCTTGCGCGTCGCATTGTGCGCATGGCTTGGGAAGACATTGGGCTGGCCGATCCCCGCGCCGCGCGTATTGCGCTGGATGCGTCGGAAACGTACGAGCGGCTGGGCACCCCCGAAGGGGAGCTTGCCCTCGCGCAGGCGGTGCTGTATTTGGCCGTCGCGCCGAAGTCGAATGCCGGCTACAACGCATATAACGCGGCGCGGCGGTTCATCTCGCAGGACAGGTCGCGGGCGGTGCCGGTGCATCTGCGCAACGCGCCGACCAAGCTGATGAAGGAGCTCGGTTATGGCCATGCATACCGCTACGCGCATGACGAGCCCGACGCTTATGCGGCGGGTGAGACATACTTGCCGGACGGCATGCGCGAGCCCGGCTGGTATACGCCTGTGCCGCGCGGACTGGAGCAGAAGATCGGCGAAAAGCTAGAGCGCCTGCGCGGGCTGGACCAGGCGTGGCGCCGCGAGCATAAGCACGGGGAAGGTTGAACATGTGCCTGGCTGCAGGCGCTACACGCTGCGGCACTACGGCACTACGGCACTACGGCACTACGGCACTACGGCACTACGGCACTACGGCATTACGACACCAAGGCACCAAGGCACCAAGGCACCAAGGCATGGGGACACACTGCCACTTGGTCTCTAGGCTGCCGCGATCCGCGCTGTCGGTAAGGTAAAATCTGCAGTTCATCCAACGTATTGCAAAGCTCCCCATGCTCGACATCACGCTGCTCCGCAAGGACATCGACGCGGTTGCCCAACGGTTGGCCGATCGCGGCTACACATTGGACGTCGCTGCGTTTCAGGCGCTCGAATCCGAACGCCGTCGGCTCCAAACGCACACCGAGGACTTGCAGTCGCGCCGTAACAGCCTGTCCAAGCAGATCGGCGCGATGAAGGGGCGCGGCGAGGATACCTCCGCAGTGATGGCGCAAGTCGCAGGCATCGGCGACGAGATGAAGGCGTCAGCGCTGCAGCTGGACGAAGTCCAGGCGAAATTATCCGAGCTGATGCTTGGCATCCCGAATCTGCCGCACGAGTCCGTGCCGGTCGGCGCAGACGAGGCGGGCAACGTCGAGGTGCGGCGCTGGGGCACGCCGCGCACGTTTGATTTTACGGTAAAGGATCACGTGGACCTCGGTGTGCCGCTGGGGGTTGATTTCGAGGCAGGTGCAAAGCTGGCTGGCGCGCGTTTCACGTTGCTGCGCGGTCAGGCGGCGCGCCTACATCGTGCGCTCGCGCAGTTCATGCTCGATACGCACACACAGATGCATGGCTATACCGAGTGCTATACCCCCTACATCGTGAACCCGGAGATCTTATACGGCACCGGCCAGTTGCCCAAGTTCGCCGACGACATGTTCCGCGTCGAGAAAGGGGAGGGCGACAATAAGGTCACGCAATACTTGATCTCGACGTCGGAGATCTCGCTGACTAACACGGTGCGCGACAGCATCGTCGACGCGGATCGATTGCCGATCCGGCTGACCGCGCATTCGCCGTGCTTTCGGTCCGAGGCCGGCGCGTACGGGCGCGATACGCGTGGCATGATCCGGCAGCATCAGTTCGACAAGGTCGAGATGGTGCAGATCACGTTGCCGGACAGCTCATACCAGGCGCTGGAGGAAATGGTGGGACATGCCGAAACGATCCTGCAGCGGCTGGAGTTGCCGTACCGCGTGATCACGCTGTGTACCGGCGACATGGGGTTCTCGGCGGCAAAGACGTACGATCTCGAGGTGTGGCTGCCGGCGCAGCATGCTTATCGCGAGATTTCGTCGTGCTCGAACACCGAGGCGTTCCAGGCGCGCCGCATGCAGGCGCGGTTCCGCCACGCACAAGGCAAGCCCGAACTGGTTCATACGTTGAACGGTTCCGGGCTGGCGGTCGGCCGCACACTGGTGGCGATCCTGGAGAACGGCCAGAACGCCGACGGGTCGGTCACGATTCCGGTGGCGTTGCGCCCATACATGGGCGGCATCGCGCGGCTGGAGCCCGGCGCGTGAGCAGATAGGGTGAAGCTTGACGCGTGAAAATCCGCTTGGAATTGCTCGACGGATTGTCTATAATATCTGACTTCGCTGAGCAGCGACCCGATCAGCGAAGTCAAAATCCCAGGAAAGGTGGCAGAGTGGTCGAATGCGCCGGACTCGAAATCCGGTATACGGTTCTCCCGTATCGAGGGTTCGAATCCCTCCCTTTCCGCCACAGACAAGGTTTTCAGCCGAATAGAGCCGCCCCCGCCGGCGGCTTTCTTGTGTTGTTGTGTCGAGCACGCATCACGATGTCAGAACACGCCGCGCTCGGAACACACGCCCCTTAGTCAGGGACGGCCAATGCCCACCAGCGCGGCATGTGCAACTCACGAACCTTTCTTTACCTGTTCCTTCGCATCACCCCACGTCCGCTGTGTCTTGCCGACAGCCTGCTGAACATCGCCTTTCAGTTCATGAGCCTTGTTTCCGGTCACCTTCCCGGCGACCTCGTTGGCTTTCCCTTTGACCTGTTGGGTTGCGCCTTTGATTTGGTCCTTGTTCATAGATTTCTCCTGTTTGATTGCCCGGCCTAATCGCAGGCCGGTATGTTGTATGGTGTCGCAAGCACCGTTCCTGCCCGGCTTGAACTGCCGTCAGTGCTTTGCGCCGCCACGCAGGCGTATTTCAATCAAGCGCTCGGGCCGAAGCCGATGAGCGGCGTACGATTCGCCGCGCGCTGCGGCCGCGACGGCAAGCGACTCCCGGTCGGTCAACGTCGATTCGAGCGCCGGGTGTGGCAATTCGACTGGTGTTACAACGCCATGGTCTACAAGCTCGTAGCTATCATGCAGCGCAATGAGCGGCAATTCGCCACCGACGCGGCTGTCAAAGCCGCCAAGTCCACGGGCCGGCGTGGGGACAGCGTTGTCCAGCGTGGCCTGCGACACAATGGCCTGAATGTTTTGGCCGGTCTTCTTTGCCTCTGCGCTCTTGCCGTCGGTGTCCACCGTGTTATCAGTGGCATCGTTGTTGAGCAGGTCGGTGCCGCGTGGATGAGCCGCCTGCACGGGGTCCGCGGGGCCGTCGATGCCTGCGCGGGGCGCGTATGACGTTGCACCGGGCGACGACGTAGATTGCATATTGCCCAACCCGGCTTCTTTTCCGCTCGACGCGCGCTCGATGTCGCTCACTTGCGCGCGCGCCGTTTCAGTCTCTGGCTTTTTCAACAGGCTTTCGGCTGCCTGGCGTCGTTGCTCGGGCTGGGGCGGGTTTTTGTCTGTCGAGTCCATTGGATCGCTTCGATTAAATGATCACCATTTCTGTAGCAAGCCCCATTCCATGACGGCAAGCGAAGCTATGAGCCGCCACGCCATTATTTAGGGCAAACACGGCCAATCTTTCGCGGTGTCACCCCGCAGGCCTGTAAAATACGGTAAATTTTTTGCAATCTCTTATGTCGGCCAAGAAATCGCCCTTTTTCGAACTGCGCAGCGGTACGCTGGATACGCTTCTGTTCATTGTGAAGACAACTGATTTGGCCGAGATGCGCGCTGAACTGAGTCGACGCTTCGACGCGACACCGGAGTTTTTCGCCAACGATGTGGTGGCGATCGACCTGCGGCGCCTGCCGGCGAACCAACGCGTGCCGGTCGCAGAAGTGGCCGAAATGCTGAAGGCATTCCGGATGCATCCGGCCGGCATTGTCGCGAACGACGCTCAGCGGCCGTGGGCACAACTTGATGCACTGCCGTTCGTCGAGTCACGTGAGCGGCGTGTGGCACGCAGCGACGAGCCCGCGGCCGAATCGCCGCCACAGGCCGCATCGACGGTGCCGCAGGCCACATCGTGTGACATGACGGCCAAGCCACAGAGCGATGCCGCAGCCGACACCGAGCGGGGCGGCGGCGGTGCGACACTGGTGATCGACAAGCCGCTGCGTTCGGGGCAGCAAGTCTATGCAAAGGGCGACCTCGTTGTGCTGGGCTTGGTCAGCTATGGGGCGGAAGTCATTGCCGAAGGCAACATCCACATCTATGCGCCGCTGCGAGGACGCGCACTGGCGGGCGTGCATGGCAACCACGGCGCGCGGATCTTTTGCACGTGCCTGGAGCCGGAACTGATCTCGATCGCCGGTATCTACCGGACCACCGAGACGCCACTCGGGTCCGATGTGCTTGGCAAGTCGGTACAGATCCGGTTGGCGGACGAGAAGTTGATCATCGAGCCGCTGCGGTTGACGTAGCGGCAATTCGTATTGGAAGACAGGAAGACATCCGCACCGACAGTGGCGGAGCACATTGACGAATACAAGGTAATGGTATGGCAAAAATCATTGTGGTGACTTCGGGCAAGGGCGGGGTCGGCAAGACGACGACAAGCGCAAGCTTTGCGGCCGGACTCGCGTTGCGCGGGCACAAGACGGCCGTCATCGACTTCGACGTCGGCCTGCGTAATCTCGATCTCATCATGGGCTGTGAGCGTCGTGTCGTGTACGACCTGATCAACGTGATCCAGGGTGAAGCGAATCTGCACCAGGCGTTGATCAAAGATAAGAAGTGCGAGCAGTTGTACGTCCTGCCCGCATCGCAAACGCGCGACAAGGATGCATTGACACTGGAGGGCGTCGAGAAAGTCATCAACGACTTGATTGAAATGGACTTCGAGTACATCGTCTGCGACTCGCCAGCCGGTATCGAGTCCGGTGCGTTGATGGCGATGCACTTTGCGGATGAGGCGCTGATTGTCACGAATCCCGAGGTATCGTCGGTTCGAGATTCGGATCGCATCCTCGGGATCCTGGCGTCCAAGACGCGACGCGCGATTGAGGGTAAGGAACCGGTCAAGGAACACCTGCTGATCACGCGCTATAACCCAAAGCGTGTCAGCGAAGGCGAGATGCTGTCGCTGGACGACATCCAGGAGATTCTGCGGATCCCGTTGATCGGCGTGATTCCGGAATCCGAGTCGGTGCTGCATGCATCGAACCAGGGCGTGCCGGCGGTGCATTTGGACGGGACCGACGTGGCTGAGTCGTACAAGGACGTGATCGCGCGTTTTCTTGGGGAGCAAAAGCCGCTGCGGTACATTGATTATCAAAAACCGGGCTTGTTGCAACGTCTGTTCGGTAGCAAGTAAGGGGGGGAAATGTCAATTCTTTCTTTTCTGCTGGGCGAGAAACGCAAGTCCGCGTCGGTTGCAAAAGAGCGTTTGCAGCTGATCATCGCGCATGAGCGTGCGGCCGGACGAGCGCCGGCCAACTATTTGCCGGCGCTGCAGCGTGAGCTGGTCGCGGTGATTTCGAAGTACGTGGCGATCTCAAACGACGACATCAAGGTTCAGCTCGAGCGGCAGGACGATCTCGAGGTGCTTGAAGTCAAAATCGAAATTCCGCAATCGTGACCGCCGCCGGCCGTGTGTGCGGCGCGTGACTAGCGACTGAAGTCCTGTTTGGTGACGCCGCTTCAGTGTGTGCGATCCTGCCGAAACCGGCGAAGAACCTTGCCGTATCGATGGCCAATCCGCACGATTGCGTCATGAAACGCAGCGTTCCTGCGCGATCTAAACTTTCCCGGAATCTTTTCGGGCCGATCCGACTCCACGACCTGAACTGGGCAAGGGAGCACGGCGGTTGGTGACGGTAATGCGGGAGCGGTGAATGACGACGCCTATACGACGCTCAATCGAAGTCGATTTCCTTCGAGGCGTGGTCCTGATTGTGATCGTGCTCGATCACATCTCCGGCAGCTCGCTGGCCAAGTTCATGCTACATAACTACGCATTTTGTGATGCCGCGGAAGTGTTCGTATTCCTGGGCGGCTATGCGTCAGCGGCTGCCTATGCGGCGATCGAAGCGAACCGCGGCGGGCGGGCCGCGACTATGCGCTTCCTGTCGCGCAGCATGCAAATCTATCGCGCCTATTGGCTGACCGCGGCGTTGATGCTTGCCTCGGGAGCGATGATCGCCGCGCTGCGCTTGCGCACGCCGATGCTCGCCGAGAGCGAATGGCCGTTGTTCGTGGCGCAGCCATGGTCAATGATCCGTGACATCGCATTGTTTCGGCACCAGCCATACTTGTCCGCCGTGCTGCCCATGTATGCGTTCTTTGCGCTCGGCGCCGGCGTTTCGGTACCCTACGCACGCCGTGCACCCGTCGTCACGTTATTGAGTAGCCTCGTGGTATGGTTGTTAGGGCCAGTGCTGGGGCCGCTGCTGCCCAGCGCCAGAGCGGGCGGCTGGGGATTTAATCCGTTCGCGTGGCAATTTATGTTTGTTTGCGGGATGCTGGCACGGCTGCATCCCGTGCCTCCAGCGTTTTATGCATCGCGTACAGCTTGCGAATTGACGCGGATCGCCATTGGCACTGCGCTCGGCTTTGCGTTCTCTAAGCTGGTGCTGCAGACCCAGCCGATGCCGGGCGTCATGAAACAGAACCTTGCGCCGCTGCGAATCGTCAGCTTTGCCGCGTTGGCGTGGCCCGTGGCCGTCGCGGTCCAGCGCGGCTGGCTCCGCGTACTGGCCATCCAGATGCGGGACGTCGTCAACGTGGGACAGCAAGGGATGCCGTGCTTTGTGGCCGGTGCGTTCATATCGATCGTCATCGATACGGCGCTGCGGGCCAGCGGTCCGCAGCGGATGCCGTTCGTCGCGGGGCTGTGCGGCGACGCGCTGGCGATCGGCGCGGTGATCGCTACGGCGCGACTGGTCCGGGCGCGGAAGCGGCGCGCGGTGGCCCCGTGTGGCAGTCTCGCCGTGCCGCGCCCCGAATAGACGTTGACGATGCCGCCCGGTGTACGGCCCGCAGCAAATCGGTTATCTCGACCAAACTTGCATTGGCTTGATCGATGTGCCGGGCGTCTTTCATCTTGTATGCCGACACCATTGAGGCTAGGTTGGGAGCAAGAAGGAGCGGCTGTCGAGCGGCAGGCCGTATAGTGCAAGGTGAGCGTGAGGGGTACCTTGGGTTGGAATTACCTTGGGCGTAGCGGTCTGCGCCCCTGTCATCTGTACGCGGGAATGTGCGCGCGTGCGCAGTGGCGCGCATTCCTGTCGGTGGGCGCGGCGCTTGCTAACAGAGCGCTACATAGTGGACGGTGCACGCCGTTCCAAAATCGGGAGAAGCCATGATGGAAAACGATGCACCGACGAAACATCCCACGCCTGCGCACCATAGCGACCACGAAAAGAGCAGGATGCCAGAGCGCCACGACAGCGGCCGCAAGCAGGCGCCGCATGATCGGCCCGGCAAGGCGCCGGGCGAAGGGGAAGTGCCGGTCGGCTGACAATCAGCATCGGTGGCGCTGTATCGCCTGCTACTTGCATTTTGTCGTAACCGAGGCCGAAGGCGAGTAATGAACGGCCGCAAAGAAGACATACACCACTCTGAACCCAACCGAGTTGCGTAGCAGCACCGCGATCATAACAAGAATGCCAGTACGTCGAACATGATCGGCACTCGCCAGACATAACAACATTCTCGGAAGTTCGGCGCATCGCCTAAGCGCCAAAATCATCGCCGCATCATGAATGACAAACATTCGCCATGTTGAGCGACGGTTCGACCGTTTTTAACCGGCTCGCCAGGCCAGTTTTTTGCCTATCGCACGGCCGAATCATGGGGTCGAACGTCGCGTCTTAGGCTAACTTTGGCCGAGATGGCCATTTTGCTTGCACGGGCAGAGTTACAAGCATTCAACTTTTTGAAATCCTTTTAGATCAAAGGATTGAGAATGAGGTTGGCGGAAGCGGTGAGATTCGAACTCACGGACGGTTGCCCGTCGCTGGTTTTCAAGACCAGTGCCTTAAACCACTCGGCCACGCTTCCTGGAACGCGATATTGTAGCCGATTTGCTGCGCGTGCTGAACATCGGCCGGCAGGCGGATGCGCACGCACCTCCCGGCCGGCTGCCACGAGGCCGTGCGCACGCCGTTTCATGCAGCTAAGGCGGGCATGCGCGCCGGTTCACGCGTCGTCCTTCAGGAACAATGCCTGCAGGTCGTTCAAGAAACGCTGGCCGAGCGACGTCGGCGCGATACTCGTATGGTCACGACGGATCAAGCCACGGCGTTCGGCTTGCGCGAGGGCGGGCTCGACCGATGTCATCGTCAGCCCGGTCCGCTCGATGAACCGATGCACCGGGAAGCCTTCGGTGAGCCGCAGCGCATTGAGCATGAATTCGAACGGTAGGTCACGCGTACTGACTTCGTGCTGTTCCTGGATCGGTGCGCCCGCGGTAGTCTGCGCCAGATAGGTGGCGGGGTGTTTGTAGCGCATCTGTCGCACGATCCGTTCCGGAAAAGACAGTTTCGAATGCGCGCCTGCGCCGATGCCTAAGTAGTCGCCGAATTGCCAGTAGTTCAGGTTGTGCCGGCTTTGCCGGTGCGCTTTAGCGTACGCTGACACTTCGTAGCGGTGGTAGTCGGCTTCACGCGTGCGTGCATGGATCCACTCCTGCATGTCGGCCGACGTGTCATCGTCGGGCAGCGTAGGGGGATACTTGTGGAAATAGGTGTTCGGCTCCAGCGTGAGATGGTACAGCGACAAATGGGGCGGCGCGAATGACAGCGCAGTCTCCACGTCCGCCTGGCATTGCGCCAGTGTCTGGCCCGGCAGCGCAAACATCAAGTCCAGATTGAAGTTGTCGAAACTCGAGCGCGCGATCTCTACCGCGCGGCGAGCCTGCGCTGCGTCGTGAATGCGGCCCAGTGCCTGCAGGTGAGCGTCGTTGAAGCTCTGGATGCCGATCGAGAGCCGGTTGACGCCGCTGCTGCGAAAGCTCGCGAACTTGACGGCTTCGAACGTGCCGGGATTCGCCTCGAGCGTGATTTCCACATCTGCGTCCAGTGGCAGCAACGCGCGTAGGTCTGACAACAGCCGGTCAATCGCCTGGGCCGATAGCAAGCTCGGCGTCCCGCCGCCGATGAACACGGTATGGACCGGCCGTCCCCAGATCAACGGCAACGCCGCTTCTAGGTCGGCGCGTAGCGCGTCCAGATACTCGGTTTCAGGAAACTGCGCGTCGTTTGGACCGCGTGTGAACGCGTGCGAATTGAAGTCGCAATACGGGCACTTGCGCACGCACCATGGAAAATGCACATACAGGGACAGCGGCGGCAGTGCGGTGAGCCGGATGCGTCCCGGTGCAATGAACGCGGACACCGCGCCGCCCGATCCTGGAGCGTCGGTGTGCGCGAGCGGTGAGGGACGGGCGGGTGCGCGTCCCGCGATGGGATGATTCACCATGCGTTCTTCAATCGACGGATCAACTCTGCCAACGCCAGCGCGCGATGGCTATGGGCGTTCTTCACTTCCGGCTGCAACTGGGCGGCGCTTGCCTGTAGCGCAGGGATATAGAACAGCGGATCGTAGCCGAAACCGTGCCCGCCACGGGCCTCGGTGAGGATTTCGCCGTGCCAGCGACCGTCGGCGATCAACGGCTCGGGATCGTCGACATGGCGCACCAGCACTAGCACGCAATAATAGTAGGCGCGCCGGTCGGCGTGCGTGCGCAACATGTCGAGCAGGCGCGTGTTGTTGGCCGCATCGGATTTCTCGCCACCGGCTAATTGCGCATAGCGGGCTGAATAGACGCCTGGGGCGCCGCCCAGCGCATGCACGCATAGCCCCGAATCATCGGCAAGCACGGGCAAGCCGGTGACGCGTGCCGCGTGGCGCGCTTTTTCCAGTGCGTTCTCGATGAACGTCGGATGGGGCTCGGGTGCTTCGCCCACGCACAATGCGTGCTGCGGCACGAGATCAATGCCAAACGCGTTTAGCGCAGAAAATTCGCGCAGCTTGCCAGGATTGTTCGACGCCAGCACGATGCGCGACTGCGCAGATCCGAGATGGCTGTTCATGGCTGCAGCGCCTTTTTTTGCAGCTCGATGAGTCGCATGATGCCGGACTCGGCGAGATCGAGCAGTGCGTTCATCTCGCCGCGGCTGAACGGTTCGCCTTCGGCCGTGCCCTGCACCTCAACGAAGCGGCCGGCCCCGGTCATCACCACATTCATGTCGGTGTCGCAACGCGAGTCTTCTGCGTAGTCCAGATCGAGCACCGGCGTCGCGCCGTGGATGCCGACTGATACCGCCGCGACGTGGTCGAGGATCGGCGTCGCGGTGAGCTTGCCGTGCGCCAGCAGCGTATCCACCGCATCGTGTGCGGCGATGAATGCGCCAGTGATGCTCGCACAACGTGTACCGCCGTCGGCCTGAATCACGTCGCAATCGATATGCAGCGTGCGCGGGCCCAGTTTCTCCAAGTCAAACACCGCGCGCAGCGCACGACCGATGAGCCGCTGGATTTCCTGCGTGCGGCCGGTCTGCTTGCCACGCGCCGCCTCGCGATCGCTGCGCGTGTGCGTCGCGCGCGGCAGCATGCCGTACTCGGCGGTGAGCCAGCCGCGCCCGCGATCGCGCAGGAATTCGGGCACTTTCTCCAGCACGCTGGCGGTGCAGATCACTTTTGTGTCGCCGCATTCGATCAACACGGAACCTTCGGCATGCTTCGTATAGTGGCGCGTGATGCACACGTCTCGCAGTGCGTCGGCGGCGCGGCCGCTGGGCCGCGGAGTTGGGACTTTCATAGTGGAACAGTCAGAAAGTGGATGCGGTTGGAGGTCAGCTGCGCCGACCCGAAACCCGCATCTTAGCGCTAAACGCGATTGTCCTCGGTGAGCCGGAGGCGTTTCCCTCATGCCGGCCGCTGTTGCCGGGGGCTGGTAGGCGTTCAGTGCGATAATTGTTATTTACCAGAACTTTTCGCGAGACGCACAATGATCTACAGCATGACGGGCTATGCGAGCGTGACGCGGGAACTGGTCGCCGACGGTGTATCCGAGGTCGGCGGCAGTACCCATACTGCCAGCGTATCGGTCGAGTTGCGCACCGTGAATTCGCGGTTTCTTGACCTCAATTTCCGTATGCCTGAAGAGGTGCGCACCTGTGAGCCGACGTTGCGTGAAATGCTGATGAATCGTCTCTCGCGCGGCAAGGTCGATATCCGTATCAACGTGCAACGCAGCGAGCAGGTGGCGCTGACCGGGTCGCTCAATCGCGACGCGCTGCTGCAACTGGCGGCACTGGAGCGCTCCGTGCTCGATGTGTTTCCCGGCGCGGGCGGCCTGCGCACCGGTGAAATCTTGCGTTGGCCCGGCGTGATCGCCGATAGCGGCCTGTCGGCCGCATTGCTGCGCGACGCAGTGCTGGCCTGCGGTAAGCAGGCCGTGGACGAGCTAGTCAACGTGCGCGGCCGCGAAGGGGCGCAATTGGCCGCGATGCTGTTGGCCAATGTGACCGAGATGGAGGCGATCGTCACCCGTATTACGCCGTTGGTGCCCGAGCTGATCGCGCGTCATCAGCAAAAGATTGTTGAGCGGCTGCAAGCAGCGCTCGGCGTGGCGGCGTCGGACGGCTCGCCACAACTTGTCTCGCGCGAGGAAATCGCTGAACGGATCCGTCAAGAGGTGACAATGTACGGCATCCGAATCGACATCGCCGAGGAGCTGTTGCGGCTGAGTACGCATTTGGCCGAGACTCGCCACGTGATTGAAAAGGGCGGCCGGGTTGGCAAGCGGCTCGATTTCATGATGCAGGAACTGAACCGGGAAGCGAACACGCTGGGGTCCAAGGCCGCGGCGAAAGAACTGGCTGACGCGTCGATGACGCTGAAGCTGCTGATTGAGCAGATGCGTGAGCAAGTTCAGAATTTGGAGTAGTCCGACACGATGACGAACAATCTCAATCCCTATACCGCAGAATATCCCGGTAACCTGTTCATGGTGGTCGCGCCGTCCGGCGCGGGCAAGTCGACGCTGGTCAACGCGCTATTGGCGCGCGACCCGTCGATCCGGCTGTCGGTGTCGTACACCACCCGGCCACCGAGGCCGAACGAGACGAACGGCGTTCAATATCATTTCATCCCGGCGTCTGACTTCCTAGAGCGCCATGCCCGGGGTGAATTCCTCGAGAGTGCCGAAGTCCATGGCAACTACTATGGCACATCACGCGTGTGGATCGAGGAGCAGATGAAGCGTGGCGTGGACGTGCTGCTGGAAATCGATTGGCAGGGCGCGCAGCAGGTGCGCAAGCAGTTCCGAAACGCGGTCGGCGTCTTTATTCTGCCACCGTCGCTTGATGCGCTCGAGGAGCGTCTGCGCAAGCGTGGACAGGACGAGCCGAACGTGATCGTGCGCCGGCTGCTGGCCGCTGGCAGCGAGATCTCGCATGCGCCCGAATTCGAATATGTATTGATCAACGAGCATTTCGATCGTACGTTAACCGAAATGCAGACTGTGGTCGCCGCGACACGGCTGCGTTTCGCATCGCAGCGCGCACGTCACGAGAAGCTATTCGTCGAGTTGGGCATCCACTCATCACAGGCGGATGGATCGTGCGGTGAGTTAAAATAGATTTATAGCAACAAGGAATTCCAATATGGCTCGCATTACCGTCGAAGACTGCCTGGAAAATATCCCGAACCGCTTCGAGCTTGCGCTTGCGGCGACGTATCGTGCGCGCCAACTCGCGCAGGGCCACACACCGAAGATCGAAAGCAAGGATAAGCCGACGGTACTCGCGTTGCGCGAGATTGCCGAAGGAAAGGTCGGCATCGAGATGTTGAAGAAAGTGCCGGTCTGACCGGCACGCCCGCCATGTGACGACACAACGCAACACACCTGGAGGCGCAAATGAGTTCCAATCCATCGCACGCCTCCACGTTGTCGTGCGCCGCGCGCGCGGATGACGAGGCCGCGGCACGGCGCCCTCAGGCCGGGACGAAACGCCCGTCCACGTCGCCGACTGGCGCGGACGCTGCGGGCGGCGCTGGCATGGCGAGCAAAACGTCGCCTGCACGCGCGTACATCGATGCAGTGCTCGAACAATCGTTTCGGCACTTGTTCGGTCCGACCGCCACGCCCGAGCAGCCACGCAAGCACGAAGTCGTATCGATCGCGAAGCTGACCGAAGAGTTGGGCTCATACATGACGCCGGCCGAGATCAAGGAGATCAAGGCCGCGTTTCACTTCAGCGACGAGGCCCACCTAGGCCAATACCGGCAAAGCGGCGAGCCGTACATCACGCACCCAGTGGCAGTGGCCGAGATCTGCGCCGGCTGGAAGCTGGACTCGCAGTCGATCATGGCCGCGCTGCTGCACGACGTGATGGAGGACCAGGGCGTCACAAAGACGGAACTGGCTGAGCGTTTCGGGCCGAAGGTGGCTGAGCTGGTCGACGGGCTGTCCAAATTGGACAAGATGGAATTCCGCAACCGCGAGGAGGCGCAGGCGGAGAATTTCCGTAAGATGTTGCTTGCGATGGCGCGGGACGTGCGCGTCATCCTGATCAAGCTTGCTGACCGGCGGCACAATATGCGCACGCTCGGTGCGGTGCCGCCTGAAAAACGTCGGCGGGTGGCGCGCGAGACGATCGATATTTATGCACCGATTGCGCATCGGCTCGGCCTCAACAACACGTATCGTGAGCTACAGGAGCTAAGTTTCGCGAATTTCAATCCGCGCCGGTATGCGACCCTTGAGAAGGCCGTCAAGGCGGCGCGCGGCAACCGGCGAGAGGTAGTTGGCAAGATCCTCGAGGCGGTGCAGCGTTCGCTGGCCGATGCGAAGATCGATGCTGACGTGACCGGGCGTGAAAAAACGATTTACAGCATTTATCGAAAGATGCGCGACAAGCAGTTGTCGTTTTCGCAGGTGCTCGACGTGTACGGTTTTCGTGTGGTCGTCGACACGCCGATAGAATGCTATATGACGGTCGGTGTATTGCATTCGTTGTACAAGCCGGTGCCGGGCAAGTTCAAGGACTACATTGCGATTCCGAAGGTCAACGGATACCAGTCACTGCATACCACGCTGGTCGGCCCATTTGGCACGCCCATCGAGTTCCAAATCCGCACGCTGAAGATGCATGAGATTGCCGAGGCGGGCGTTGCGGCACATTGGATGTACAAGAACGGCAGCGCGGATCTGAATGACGTGCAAAAGCGGGCGCACCAGTGGCTCAAGTCGTTGCTCGACATCCAGAGCGAGGCAGGCGATTCCAGCGAGTTCCTCGAGCACGTGAAGATCGACCTGTTTCCAGACGCGGTCTACGTGTTCACGCCCAAATCGAAGATCATGGCGCTGCCGCGTGGCGCGACTGCGCTGGACTTCGCGTATTCAGTACATAGCGATCTGGGTAACCAGTGCGTTGCCGTCAAGATCAACAACGAGTTGTTGCCGTTGCGCACCGAGCTTAAGAGTGGCGATATCGTCGAGGTCATCACGGCGCCGTACTCGAAGCCGAACCCTGCTTG
The DNA here is from genome assembly GCF_021498065.1 of Mycetohabitans sp. B3. Lineage (NCBI taxonomy): Bacteria > Pseudomonadati > Pseudomonadota > Betaproteobacteria > Burkholderiales > Burkholderiaceae > Mycetohabitans > Mycetohabitans sp. B3. The sequence continues at coordinate 56,459 of NZ_JAHLKN010000011.1, forward strand.
GCTGGGGTTTGTCCGGACCGGCAAGGCGCGTTCGGCGATTCGCCATTATCTGAAGACGATGCGCTTGAACGAGTCGGTGCAACTCGGTGAGCGGCTTGTGGAACAGGTGCTCAAGGCGTATGGGCTGTCACTTGCTGAAGTCACGCCGGAGATCTGGGACAAGATCGCGCACTCGACTGGCAATAAGTCGCAGCAGGAAGTATTCGCCGATATCGGGTTGGGACGTCGCATCGCAGCGGTGCTCGCCAAGCGGATCGAATTGTTGCTTAGCGGCCGTGACGGGGACTCCGACGAGCACCCGCGCCCCGATGCGCCGGCTCATGCCAGCGGCGGACCGCCGGTATGGATCACCGGGACAGAAGGGATGGCGGTGCAACTGTCGCCTTGCTGTCGGCCGATTCCCGGCGATGACATCATGGGCTACATTGGAATGGGCCTCGGCATGTCGATCCATACGACCGATTGCCGTGTCGCGCAGCGTATTCATCGGCGCGATCCCGGTCGCTGGATCGATGTCGCGTGGGCGCCGCAGCCGGGACGTTTGTTCGATGTGGCGGTCAAGGTGCTAGTGAAGAACACGCGTGGTGTTTTTGCACGCGTGGCCGCCGATATCACGGCCGCCGATGCGAATATCGTGCACGTGGCGATGGATGAGGATCTGGCCCAAGAATCGATGGCGCTGCGCTTCCTAATTCAGGTCAGTGACCGGGTCCATTTGGCGAATGTGATCCGGCGTACTCGGACCAATCCCGATGTGATCCGGATTGGCCGTGAGCGGGCGTCCGACGACGGCCACCATCGGCACGACGGTGGAATGCGCATCGAGCGTGACCGCGGTGACTATTGACGCGTAACGGGAGTTCGTACACCCTGGTTGTTCGCGGCATACTGCCAGTGCTAAGGGTTGCCGCTGGACGGCTTCTCGTGCGGTGCGATATCCGTCCGTGTGACACAAAGCAAAAAGGCCTTCCGATTGGAAGGCCTTTTTAAAAAAGTGGCGCGGCTGGCAGGATTCGAACCCACGACCCCTTGGTTCGTAGCCAAGTACTCTATCCAACTGAGCTACAGCCGCGCGAAGAAGTGAAATTATAGCAACTTCTTTGAAGATGTGAAGCCCCTGGCGCGATTTTTTTTGCATGCCGGTGATGAGCAGACGCCGGATGCCGGCCATGAAGCGTTTGCGCGTTCGTATAATAGTCAAAAGGACATTCCATAGTTTCAGTCGAGTCGCACAATGAACAAGGCATTTGTGAAGGAAAGCGATGATTCGGCGCAAGACGACGACCTGCCGCAACCGGAAATGCCGACTGGCGCAAAAAACTATATGACGCCTGAGGGTTACCGCCGCCTGAAGGACGAGTTGCTGCAATTGATCGACGTCGAGCGGCCCGAGGTCGTGCGCATGGTATCGTGGGCCGCGTCGAACGGCGACCGGTCTGAAAACGGCGATTATATTTATGGCAAGCGGCGTTTGCGCCAGATCGACCGGCGCATTCGTTTCCTGACCAAGCGGCTTGACTTAGCCGAGGTCGTTGACAGCAGCCGGCAGGAAAACACTGACCAGGTATTCTTTGGTGCAACAGTCCACTATGCAACATCCGATGGCACCGAGAACCGGATCACCATTGTCGGCGTCGATGAGGTGGATCTGGATCGGGGGCGAGTTAGTTGGATCTCGCCGATTGCGCGGGCGCTGTTGAAAGCGCGGATCGGGGACACCGTGCCACTACACACGCCAGGCGGGATTGAGCAAATCGATGTTCTCGACGTGCACTATCCGGCTGCTACGCACTGAGTGCGTGCGGGTGTCGCTGTACGCGGGCTACTGTCACGAGCGCTCGCGGGCTGCTGTCATGACAGCGCTCGCGGCAGAGTGATAGACCGTAAAAAAGGCGCCCGAAGGCGCCTTTTAGACTGGTGCACAGGACGACTAGCGTCCTGTCCGCTTAAGCTTAGAAGCGGTGACGCAGGCCAGCGGTCACAGCGACTTGCTTGTCGAACGACGACGGAGCCAGGCCGTTAATGTTCGCGGTGAAGCCGGTCTTGCTTTCAACAACCTTTTGGTACTCACCCTGCAGGTACACGTCGGTCCGCTTGGACAGCGCGTACGCGGTTTGCAGGCTGAATTGATGCCACTTCGGCGATTCGCCGCCTAGCTTGCCGTCGGTGTACGTGTACGCACCCGCAACGCTCAATGCCGGCGTCAGGTTGTAGCGGCCGTTGACTTCATAGTTGTTGAAGCGCAGGTCGCTGCTGGCCGGCAGGCCAATGTTCGAAACGTCGATGTTTGTGTTTGTGGTATTGAGAGCATTGTTCAGCTTCGTTTGCGTAAACACGAAACCTGCCGTTGCCGGGCCGAACGCGTAGCTCAGACCTGCGCCCCAGGTACGCTGACGGCCAGCGAGGAACGTGGCGTCATCCGAGAAGGCGCCGGACAGGTTCGACACCTCCGTCGCACCGACCAGCGGCGTGTTGTTGTTCAACTGCAGATAAGCTGCTGCCACGTTCAACGGACCGTAGTTATACGATGCGCCGACGCTGTACGCGCGGTTGTTCGCAAAGTTGCCCGCCTGGTTCGAGAAGCCGTACAACGCGCCAAACTTGAAGCCGTCGAAGTTCGGGCTTTGATACTTCACCGAGTTGTTGACGCGGAACGAGTTGTCCAGGTTGTCGTTGTCGAACGGGTGCGCGAACTGTGTGCCGCCGTATTGCGTGCCAGTCAGTGCCAGCGGGCCGAGGTAGTCAACGACGGAATCATATTGGCGGCCGAGCGTGACGGCGCCGTACTGGTCCGACGCGAGACCGACAAAGGCTTGGCGGCCGAACAGGCGGCCTCCTTGGCTTGCCCCGCCATTGCCGATGCTGAAACCATTTTCCAGCGTGAAGATCGCCTTCAAACCACCACCGAGGTCTTCAGCGCCACGCAGGCCCCAACGGCTGCCGTTCACCGAGCCGCTGGTTTCCTGCCAGTTCGAGCGACCGTCTTGGCTGTTCGTGTACGTGATACCGGCGTCGATCAAGCCATACAGCGTCACGCTGCTCTGCGCGTGGGCAGCCGTCGTGAACATGCCCGACAGGGCTGCAACCATGAGAGTCTTTTTCATCTGTGTGAACTCCAAATACGTATGGGAAATCTTACCCAAGCTTTGAGGAAACGAGGCCGCCGGTGAGTTGGCAGCATGTATTTCAAGTGGTGCGGCATTGAAACGATTAGCCAGATGACGCACCTGTTTCCTGGAAAGGCAGAGTGTAAAGACGAGGTCGCGATGCGAACATTCCGAATTCTGCAACAATATATTGACGACTGCGCAATGATGGGTGGCGCCCCGCAAAGCCTTGTGTAGCAAGGCCGAGCAGCGATTCAATTCGATTTCGACAATGGTGGACGAGCGCTCGCCGTTGTGTTTGTACGACAGCTAAATGAAGGGAACCAGTGGGCAATCAATGTGTCGCGTCTATTGTTTCGTCAGCCACAATAAAGGATTGTCGAATTGATTAACGATGGGATGCGCCGATTTGGCTATACTGCAATCACTGCTTTCCCCTAGCAGCTTTTTCTTCGGGAAAAGATCTCCAAACCTTATCAGCGCGGTCGTCTTGATCGCGCTTTTTTTGCGCCGTCGCCCATCGCACTGACGCACCATTGCACTGGTGGCTGGGACGCCGCGGGTGGCGTGCAAGCCATCGAGCCGACATCGATGTCGGAGCCAGCATCGATGCCGTCGACTTATTCCAGTGGGCGGTGAGGCGAGACGGCGCTAGGCACCTGCTGAGCGGTGCAATGTCCAGTCGTTGGCATCCAATCCTCGATCACGTAATGACGTGCATCCATTAGCGGTGCCGACAACAGGTTTTGCCAGTGATCGCTGTGCCAAACCATATCGAAGTGGGTCAAGCCCGCAGGGTCGGGCGCGGTGATTGGCACAGGGCTGGTCCGATCTGCAGCATGGCGGGAATCATGCCGTAGCCAGCCGAAAAGGTGCTTAAGTGGCGTCAGCATCATATTGCCTCTTGCTACATCGAATCGTTCCCGTAAATAGTCGCACGAACCGCTTCGGAATAGAATCAGCATAAACACTTACAATTTGTTGCAGGTGAGCGGTAAAAATTTCTGTCACTTCATAATTGAATATCGCGATTCAAGTAAAAACGACTTGTTTAATTCAGATAAGGGAAGCTGAATGACAGGGTTGAACGCTTTGCCGATCGGGCTGCTGCGGCCCACTGGGTAGGCTTTCCGGGGGATTGATAAAACCTTGACAGTCGCTAGACAACATATTTTCTGCTTGACGTACAGTCCTGTTTCTATTTATAACAATACCGCTGGATTTTCAGGATGCAAGGTTGCCGCATAACGCGGGAACCTTTGTTTCATGATTTTCTGCAGATGAACTGAAGTTTGTTACGTCAACACTTGAGGGGAAGCACGATTTATGGAAACGGGTATCGTCAAATGGTTTAACGATGCTAAAGGCTACGGCTTTATCACTGCGGATTCGGGTGGCGAGGATCTGTTCGCACACTTCTCCGAAATCCGCTCGGATGGGTTTAAGTCGCTGAAGGAAAGCCAGCGCGTATCGTTCGAAGTGAAGACTGGCCCGAAGGGCAAGCAAGCGGCGAATATCCGGCCGTTGTGACGCGGCGCCCGATCCGGGATCTGATGCCCTGACCAATGTCGGCGGCAGCTCAAAGCCCCGCGCGTCGGGGCTTTTCTTTTTCCCCGCCGTGCGCCGTGCGCCGCGCAACGACGCGCGCGGAGCCGGTCATTTTGGGCGACAATGTGCGCGTTTGCGCTTTTTATGCCATTGTTGCGTTGCCATGACCGACCTCGCCAGCCTGATCCACGATGCCGATGCACGACCACTCGCGTTTGTGGATCTGGAGACGACGGGCGGGCGCCCTGGAGTCGACCGCATCACGGAGGTGGGCGTGATCGAAGTTGACCGTGATGGCGTTCGTCACTGGAGCACGCTGGTCGATCCGCTGCAGCCAATTCCGCTATTTGTGCAGCAGTTGACCGGTATCACGGACGCGATGGTCCGCGGCGCACCGACATTTGATGCGCTTGCCGCTGAACTCGCGCGCCGACTCGATGGCAAGTTGTTTGTCGCGCACAACGCGCGCTTCGATCACGGTTTCCTGAAGAAAGCGTTCGATCGGATCGGCATCCGCTTCGATCCCGACGTACTGTGCACAGTGCGGCTATCCCGCGCACTGTTTCCGCGCGAAAGCCGGCACGGGCTCGACGCACTCGCGCAGCGGCTGGACTTGACCGTGTGTGGTCGGCATCGGGCGTTGGCCGATGCCGATCTGGTGTGGCAGTTTTGGCAGCGCGTCCATGCCCTGCATCCACGCTCCGTCATCGACGCAGCGTTGAGCCGCTTGATTCGCGGGGGCGGGGCCGACGCGATGACCGATGTGTTGCCGGCCGGTTCGGGCGTCTATGCGCTGTTCGACAGCGATGGTGTGCCGTTGTATGTAGGCAAGAGCGCCAAGCTGCGGCAACGCGTGCGCACGCAATTGTTTGGCGAGCGCCGCTCGAGCCGCGACGCGCAACTGGCCGCGCGCGTGCATGAGGTGCGCGTCTATCCGGTGGTGGGCGAGGTCGGGCTGTTGTTGGCGGATGCGCATTGGAGTGCTGTGCTGCGCCCGAGACTCGGTCGTCGTGTGGCGGCAACGGTGCAGCCACCGCGCGGCGCCATGCCGTGGCCCTACGGCGGACCTGTCGCACTGATCGAGCGGTCAGGCCACGATTGTGGGGCGCAGGGAGTCCATCTGTTGGACGCGTGGCAATATCTCGGGTCCGCCGCCGACTTGGATTGCGCGCGCGCGTTGCTCCATGCACATCGGCAGTCCAGCGCGGCGTGCCGCGACGCGTGTGATATTGTCCAGCCCGCACAGGCCGTGACGGCTCAGCCCGGCCTACTGGGCGTCGTGGAACCGGCCTTCAATGCAGCCATTGCCCAGATCCTTGCGCAGCGGTTGGCACGGGGTGGGCTGGTCGTGGAGCGGCTCGCGGCCGTGGCGCCGGCCGCCAGCCGCCACGGCCAGCTGGCGCCGTCAGATACTGCCTACCCTACCGCGCCGACGCCGTCATTAGCGCATAGATGGGGCACCGCGGTGCGCAGCGCTGCGAAGCGCGATGCGTCATAGACCGTCGTCATTTTCCAGTCGGCCAGTGCCCTGGCCACGCGGACTGGCCGGACCGGGCAATCCGACCCCATTGGACGCAGGTAGGGCTTACGCGCGGGCAGCTGAATCGCGCCGACACGACAAGAAACGACGCGCGTATCGCGCCCTCACTGCGTGGTGCCGGACTTGCGTTGTTCGTCAAAGAATGCGCGGACGTGCTCGGGCAGGTCTGCGAGAAACTCGACGCCCACCGGTTCCGGGTCTGGGCTAGCGACCTTGTCTGGCGACGGAATCTTGGTGGGTTTGGTTTCCATGGTGACTCTCCTTGTTGCGAATCGATTATCCGCCTCGGGTCCGATCGTGTGCTAGTGTCACGTGGCCACGACGCGTTTTTCTCTCCCTTCTGTTGCTATATCAGCACAATAGTCCAATCGGAAACAATGCGTTGGGAAAATATCCGCGTGCATTGCATCAAACAAGGAAACAGTGTGACAACGCGCCATGTTTCGTCTAGCGAATAATCCATTGTGGGCTATTTGCGGGCGGTTGACTGGACGCTACCGTACCGAGGCCTTCGGCCGAACATCGGCGTCAGACATTGACGCCGTGGGTGCTGCGAGACGAGTGAGCGCATCACAACGGCAGCCGACAACGGACGGTCATGCTGGCGGTGTGCGGCATGCAGACGAGGTGTCGCATGCGCACGGCGTTAGGATGAGTAGGCGGCGACGCGTCCTGTCCGCCGAGGGCGGTGCGCGGCCACGCGAAGAGCACAACAAAAAGCCCGCAAAACATAGGCTTTGCGGGCTGAATCCATGGTGCCGGAGAGAAGACTCGAACTTCCGACCTTCGCATTACGAATGCGCTGCTCTACCAACTGAGCTACACCGGCAACAGAAGCGAGATTATAAGAGTGGACGGCGCGGGTTGGCAACCCCTGTGTCCGCGACACCTCTGGGTCAGCATGTGTCAGCGCAACGTTAACGCTGCCTGTGTCGCCACCCCGGCGTCAGCGCTCTGAGCACCATCTGGTGTCAGGGCACTCGCATTCCATATTCAGCCCTCGAGGTGGTACCGCGTTACGCGGTCAACTTCATTCTTGGAGCCGAGAAACACGGCGACGCGCTCGTGCAGGCTCTTGGGTTGAATGTCCAGGATGCGCTTTTCGCCGTTGGTCGCGGCGCCGCCTGCCTGCTCGACGATGAACGCCATCGGATTCGCCTCGTACATGAGGCGCAGCTTGCCGGGCTTGTTCGGCGTGCGCTTATCGGCCGGATACATGAAGATGCCGCCGCGATGCAGGATGCGGTTCACGTCCGCCACCATCGAGGCGATCCAGCGCATATTGAAGTCCGTCTTGCGGGGACCGTCTGCGCCCTGCGTCAGCTCGCTGACATAACGTTGCACCGGTGCGTACCAATGGCGCTGGTTTGACGCATTGATTGCATATTCGCGTGTGTCGACCGGGATGCGCAGGTCGCGATGCGTGAGTACCCATGAGCCGAGTTCGCGATCGAGCGTGAAGCCGTTGACGCCGTGGCCCGTGGTCAGCACGAGCATTGTTTGCGGGCCGTACACTGCAAAGCCGGCTGCCACCTGATGAGAGCCCTTTTGCAGGAAGGATTGCTCGGTCGGGTGGGCGCCATCTGGACAGCGCAGAACCGAGAAGATCGTGCCGATCGACACGTTCACGTCGATATTGGACGAGCCATCGAGCGGATCGAATAGCAGCAGGTATTCCCCTTTGGGGAAGAACGTGGGGATCGGATGAATGCTCTCCATTTCCTCCGATGCCATCGCGGCGAGGTTGCCGCCCCACTCGTTGGCCTCGAGCAAGATTTCGTTGGACAGGATGTCGAGCTTTTTCTGTACCTCGCCCTGGACGTTCTCGCTGCCGGCGCTGCCCAGTGCCTCACCCAGCGCACCTTTGCTGACGTGATAGCTGATGAGTTTGCAGGCGCGCGACACGACCTCGATCAGCAGCCGCAGATCCGCCGGGATGTTGTTGTGTTCGCGCTGTTGTTCGATTAGGTACTGGGTGAGAGTCGTGCGGCGTGAGAGGGGCCGAGTCGCTTCCATGATGAGCTCCGAAAAACGCTGTTCGAGAGGCGCGATCGCTGTCTTCGGGCACCGTCGCCAGCACCGCGCCGCGATTTGCATGGCCGCCATTCTACATGGGCGGTGTAGCGCGTCGGTGCGTTGGCGAGCCTGCGCTATAACAATTCGATTTGAGACAAATTCAGCAAACTGGTCTCACGCATCGTCGACACGAAGTCGGCGGCGTACGGCCGTCGGGCGAACGCGGGCAGCATCGCCGCGTAAAGCTCGCCGGACAGTGGCGCGCTCTTTCGCGGCGGCCCACACAGCACGGTGCGCGCCGCGACGTAGCGCTTTTCGAGATAGGTCGCTACAGCCCATAGCGGCAACGCGGCAATCCCGCGGCGGCTGGCGACCAGCTGCAAAATCGCCACGGTCAATTCCGAGGTGCGGCGCTTGGGCTCGATGCCAGCGGGCCGGAGCACTTGGCGCACGATGTCGAGCATGTCGTCGGGCACCGGGTAGGTGATCAGCGTCTCGTGGCGAAAGTCGTCGGCCGTCAATGCGTCACGGCCGGCGAGCGGGTGGTCGTGCGCGAGCAACGTGACAATCTGGAAGCGAAACAGCGCCCGATGCTCGACGTTCTCGTCAGGATCGGCCTCGGCGACGATCGCCAGGTCCGCCCGGTCCGAATGTAGCAGTCCAATCGGGTCGGCGTGGAAGCCGGACACGATATCCAACTCCACGTCGGGCCAGCGCTGCCGGAAGGCGTCCATGGCGGGCATCAGCCAATCGAAACAGGTGTGGCATTCCACTGCAATGCGTAGCGTGCCGCCGCTGCCCTGCGCGAGGCGCGCGACGTCGCGCTCAGCTTCCTCGACCGCGGGCACGACGTGGTCGGCCAGCACCAGCAGCCGTTTGCCGGCCGGCGTGAAGACCAGCGGCGAAGACTTGCGCACGAATAGCGCCAGGCCGAAATGGTCCTCGATCGCCCGCAATTGATGCGACAGCGCGGATTGCGTCAGGCACAGCCACTGCGCGGCGCGCGATAGGTTGCCCGCTTCGCGCAGCGCGATCAGCGTTTGCAAGTGGCGCAACTCCAGCGGCGAGCGGATCATCGTGCTTGAAAAAAATTAAAGATAATCGAAAAAATATTTCGTTTGAATCATACATCAGTGCAATGGATACTGCGCAACATTGGAATCGGAGGCCGCGATGATTGCCGCACATGTCCTGGGTTTTCCCCGCATCGGCGCGCAGCGCGAACTACAGCTCGCGCTGCAGCGGTACTGGCAGGCTGGAGCGGGCGAGCACGCGCAGGCGGCGCTGCTCGAGACAGGACGGGCGCTGCGACGTGAACATTGGCGCATCCAGCAAGACGCGGGGCTGGATTTTGTGACAGTCGGCGATTTTGCTTGGTACGACCATGTGCTGACGACGCTGGTGCATCTGGGCGGGCTGCCCGCCCGATTCGGCTTCGAGGCGCGCAACCTGACACTGGCCCAGTACTTGGCGCTGGCACGCGGCCATGGGCAACAGCCGCCGCTAAAATCGCGCCAATGGTTCGATACGCGCTATCACTACCTGGTGCCTGAGTTCGACGCAGCCACGCGCTTTGACGGCGGTGTGGACTGGTTGCTGGACGAACTGCGCGACGCACAGCACAGGGGCCATCGCGCTAAGGTTGTGCTGGTCGGCCCATTGACGCTGCTATGGCTGGCTAACGTGCACGGCGCGGAACTGGATCGACTCGACCTGCTGCCCCGGCTGTTGCCGGCCTACCAGAAGTTGCTTGCCGCGCTACGGGTGGCCGGCGTGGAATGGGTTCAGCTCGACGAGCCTGTTTTGACGTTGGACTTGCCGCAACCGTGGTGCGATGCCGCGCAACACACCTATCAACAGCTTAGCGGCGGCGCGCCGCGCATCCTGCTCGCGACGTACTTTGGCGATGTCAGCGGCCATGCATCGTGGCTGAAGGCGTCGGCGGTGGATGGCGTGCATCTGGATTTGGTACGCGCGCCGCAGCAGTTGTCCGCCTTCACCGAGCAATGGCCGCGCGACAAGATACTATCGTGCGGCATCGTGGACGGGGACAACGTGTGGCGCAACGACCTGGCCGCATCACTGCACCTACTCGAGCAGGTGCATGCGCGGTTGGGCGACAATGTCTGGGTCGCGTCCAGCTGCTCGTTGCTGCACGTGCCGTTGGACCTTGCGCAGCAGACCCGCTTGGACGATGCGTTGCGCAGCTGGATGGCGTTCGCAGTGCAAAAGACCACCGAGATCGCGCTGCTGCGGGACGCGGTCACGGCCGGGCGCACCGCGCCGCACATCGCGCACGCGCTCGATGCTTGTGCGGCGGCGCTGCACACGCGCCGCACGTCGGCACGGGTCCATCATGCGCTGGTGCAGCGCGATGTCGCGCGGCTGGAGCCCGCACACATGCGGCGCGCTGCCCCTTATGCGGTGCGGGAGTCTGCCCAGCGCGCGCGCTTCAATCTTCCCGTGTTGCCGACCACGGTGCTCGGCCCATTGCCGCGGACCGACGCGATCCGCGCCGCATGTGCCGCCTACCGACAATGCGAGTTGACCCATTTCGATTATCTGGAAGCGATGCGCGCCGAAATCCGTCATGCGGTTGAGCGCCAACACGCGCTGGGTCTGGACGTGCTCGTACACGGCGAAGCCGAGCGCGACGAGCCGGTCGAGTATTTCGCTGAACAGCTGTGGGGCATGGCCGTCACCGACAGCGGCTGGGTGCAAGTGGACGGCTGCCGTTGCGTCAAGCCTGCATTGATCTACGGCGATGTCTATGCGCCCGAGCCGTTGACCGTGGGGTGGGTGGCGTATGCCCAGTCGCTGACCGACAAGCCCGTCAAGGGTATGCTGACCGGCCCGGCGACGATGCTGCAACGCGCGTTCGTGCGTGACGACCAGTCGCGCGCCATGACCGCGCTGCAGGTCGCGCTCGTGTTGCGGGCCGAGGTCGCCGCGCTCCAGGCCGCAGGAATCGGCATCATCCAGATCGACGAGCCGGTGCTGGGCGAGGGCTTGCCGCTCCGGCAGGCCGAGTGCGACGCCTATCTGGACTGGGTGGTGCGTGCGTTCCAAGTGGCTACCGGCGGCGCGGCGAACGACACGCAGATTCACGTCCATCTGGGCGATGCCGCGCTCGATGACATGCTGCCAGCGATCGCCGCGCTGGATGCCGATGTGATCCTGTCCGGCACCGGGCGTGCCGTGAGGGCTCGGCTCGACGCATTGGCGGCCTTGCCGTCTCCGTGCGCAATCGGAACCGGCATCGATGGCGTTCATGTGGCGTGCGCGCCGCACAACGCGCAGATGCTCGCGGCGATCGACGCCGCGCTCACGCGTATCCCGGCGCCGCGCTTGTGGGTGAGCGCGGATTGCGGGTCGACAGCGGCCGATTGGCACTGCGTGCAGACGGTGTTGTCCAACCTCGTCGCGGCGGCTCGCACGGCGCGGGCGGCGTTGCACGACAGCCCGTCCGTCTGCCGCGCTGACCATCACTGCACCGTATCGGCGTGAGCGTTGGCGTTGGCGACACTGCCCGCCGACGCGTTAAGCAAAGGCTATGCCAGCGCCTTGCCGACGATCTCGCGCACGTCCTTCGAACTTGCATGAGTGGCGACCTTTTCCAGCGCCGCGCGCATCGGCTCGCGCAGCGCCGGCACGAACTTACGCCAGCGTTCCAATGAGCGGGTCAAGCGGGCGGCAACCTGCGGATTGATGGCGTCGAGCGCGATGACCTGCTCGGCCCAGAACGCGTAGCCGGAGCCATCCGGCAAATGGAATTGTTCCGGGTTGGCCGCGCAGAAGTTGAAGATCAGCGCACGCGCCCGGTTCGGATTCTTCAGGTTGAAGGCCGGGTGCCGCATCAGCTCACGCACCGTATCGAGCGTGCGTCGGCCTGTGCCGCTGCGTTGCTGAGCCTGGAGCGCGAACCACTTGTCGATCACTAGCGCGTCGTCCTCGTGGCGGCGGTAGAACGCGTCGAGCGCGGCTTGCGCTGCAGCTTGCGCTTGGGCGGGCGCGTTCGCGTGCAACGTGATCAGCGTAGCGAGCGCGGCAGCGCGATCGGTCATATTGTTGGCCTCGTCGAACTGCGCGCGAGCGAGCCGCAACGCGTCCGTCGGATCGTCCAGTTCTGCAAGGTAGTGTAGCGCCAGGTTCTTCAGCGCACGCTTGCCGGCATCGGTCGGGTTCGGGTCGTACTCGCCTGGCGTCCGGTATGCGTCGTACGCAGCGAGCCAATCCTCGCGTAGCGCGGCTGCCAGCCTGCGGCGCACGAATTGCCGCGCCTGGTGGACGGCGGCCGGATCGGCTTCGTCCATTTGCTCGGCCAAATAGGTCTCGGACGGCAGAGTCAGTGCTTGTTCGCGCAATGCCGGCGACAACGAGGCGTCGCGCAGCACGGCACTGAAGGCGGCAATGAATGCCGCCGGTAGCTCGAGCGGCATGTGCTGCTGCACCTGTGTGGCCAGCGACAGCAAGGCGCGCGTGGCCAGGCGCTGCCCAGCCTCCCAACGGTTGAACGGATCGCTATCATGCGCGAGCAGGAACGCGAGTTCGTCGTAGGTATAGTCGTATTCGACGATCACCGGCGCGGAGAAATTACGCAACAGCGACGGCAGTGGCTTCTCGGCGACGTCGACAAACGTGAAGGACTGCTGTGTGCCGGTGAGCTCGAGCACACGCGTGGTCGCCGCACCGGCCTCGGCCGGTTCACCTTGCAGGCGTAGCGGCATGTCGCGCCCTTGCGTGTCGACCAGGCCGAGCGCGAAGGGGATCAGCAGCGGTCCCTTTTGCGTTTGCGCCACATGTGGCGACGATTCCCCATAGTGCTGCGTCAGCGTCAAGATAAAGGTGCGGGCCACCGGATCATACGCGGTGCGCACCGCCACACGGGGCGTGCCGGCCTGGCTGTACCAGCGCTCGAACTGGGCCAAATCCCGGTGGTTCGCGTCAGCCATCGCAGCGCGAAAATCATCACAGGTCACTGCCTGGCCATCATGCCGTTCGAAATACAGGTCCATGCCTCGGCGCAAGCCGTCGCGCCCGAACAGCGTCTGGTACATCCGCACGACTTCCGCCCCTTTCTCGTAGACGGTGACCGTGTAGAAGTTATTGATCTCAACATAGCTTTCCGGTCGCACTGGATGCGCCATCGGACCGGCATCCTCGGCAAACTGCATCTGCCGCAGCATACGTACGTCATCAATGCGCTTGACTGCGGCGGCAGCCGGATCGGTGGTGCCGCCCGCCATGTCGGCGGAGAACTCCTGGTCGCGGAACACCGTGAGCCCTTCCTTGAGGCTGAGCTGGAACCAGTCACGGCAGGTCACGCGATTGCCGGTCCAATTATGGAAGTACTCATGCCCGACAACCGATTCGATGTTTGCGAAGTCAATGTCGGTCGCGCTCTGCGCGTTCGCAAGCACGTACTTCGTATTGAAGATGTTGAGTCCCTTGTTCTCCATTGCGCCCATGTTGAAATCGCCGACGGCGACAATCATGAAGCGGTCCAGATCCAGTTCGAGCCCGAAGCGCTGCTCGTCCCAGCGAATCGCGCGCACCAGCGAATCGAGCGCATGACCGGTCTTGTCCAGGTCATGTGGCTCGACCCATACTTGCAGCAGCTTTTCTTTGCCCGAGCGCGTCTTCATTGTTTGTTCGCGGGCAACGAGCTTGCCGGCGACCAGCGCGAACAAGTAACTCGGCTTGCGGAACGGGTCCTCCCACTTCGCATAATGCCGGCCGTGCGGCAGCGTGCCGCTGTCCACCAGATTACCGTTGGACAACAGTACCGGATAAGCGGCTTGGTCAGCACGTAGTGTGACGCGGTAGGTCGCCATCACGTCGGGACGGTCCAGGAAGTACGTGATGCGACGAAAGCCCTCGGCTTCGCATTGGGTGAAAAAATTGCCGTTGGAGACATAAAGGCCCGACAACGTCGTGTTGTCGGCGGGGCGGCACGCGTTTTCGATCACCAGTTCGAACGCCTCCGGCACGTTCGACACGACGAGACCGCCATCGTGCACTGTGACTGCATCGTGCGCGCGGGCATCGACGGTCAATGACAGCAGCTCCAATGCTTCCCCGGCCAATTCGAGGTCGGCGGCAGCGTCGCCGGCCTGCGGATTGCGCCGCACGCGTAGTGTGCTGCGCACCAGCGTGCGTTCTGGCACGAGATCGAATTCGAGTTCCACGGTGTCGATCAAAAACGCGGGCGGCGTGTAATCTGCACGGCGGATGACGGTGGCTTCAGCAGGCTTGGACATGGCGTATCCGTCGAAAGGTGGTTCAATGGCAATGGACCCGGGCCACGCCGTCGCACGGCGTCACGCGCCGCGTCGGGAAAGCATGGCGCGATCCGGTGTCTAACGTTTCAAGTGACCGCGGCGAGGCCGTGGCTATGTTGATCCGACGATTGTACAAAATAGATAATGGTCTTGCGTCGCGGGCGTTTCGCCGGGCGGCCGGTACGAAGGCCAAATCCAAGGAAAACCATGATGTTCAGACGATTGTTGCAGCACGTGACACGTGGGCGCCAATGGGCGGCCGGCTCGCTTGCGATGCTGGTGCTGCCGGGGTGCGCCAGCTATGTGACTTCGGACGTGATCGCGTTCAATGCGTGGAGCACCAGCGCCTCGGACCGCGACCGCACTTTTGCATTCAAGCGCGATGCACAGCAGCAGAACAGCATCGAGCAGTGCACCTATGAGGCGCAGCTCGCTGATGAGTTGTCGCACTACCATTTTCGACAGGTGGCGCCGACCAGCGCCCACTATGACGTCGAACTGGCCTATGGCACGCATGCCGGCAGCATTGTCGTGCAGCAACCGGTCTATACCGATCCATGGTGGCCGGGATGGGGACGACCGGGCCCGTGGTGGCCGTTCGGCATGATGCCGGCCTACGTCGATACGGCATTACCCGTGTTCGTGCAGAGCCTGACGATCCGCATGACGGAGCGCTCGAGCGGCAAGGAGCGATACAAGGTCACTGCGACGACGCCGACCGCGCGCCAGTCGTTGCCGCTCGCTATGCCCTACCTGATACGCAGCGCGCTGGCAGACTTCCCATTGCAGAACGGCACGACTCGGCAGGTGCGCCTGCCCGCCGAATTGCACGGACAGGCGGTGGGCGGCGCGCCGCCGTCGTTCAACGAGAAGGCTGCTCCGGCCGCGTCGCCGATGCGCGACGATGTTCCGGCGGCTTCGCCGAGGCGCGACGAGCAGCCAGCCCCGGATGCGTCACCGAGCGCGGGGCGCTGAGCGCCAAGCGTGGAGCGCGTGCGGCTCAACGGGGTCATTGACTGCCGAGGCCGACGCCGCACAGGGCCAGCACGCCGAGCACGATGAACATGACCGCGGCCATCGCCCCCACCGCGGTGGTGGGTAACCGATGGGCAAAACGCTCGCCCAGAAAAATCGCTGGTACGTTGGCAAGCATCATGCCCAGCGTGGTGCCGATGACCACGCTGGGCA
Organism: Mycetohabitans sp. B3; assembly: GCF_021498065.1. NCBI lineage: Bacteria > Pseudomonadati > Pseudomonadota > Betaproteobacteria > Burkholderiales > Burkholderiaceae > Mycetohabitans > Mycetohabitans sp. B3. The sequence continues at coordinate 72,139 of NZ_JAHLKN010000011.1, forward strand.
GATCGTGGAATCGCGCGGCCAATGCGATTGTCGCAATCTGCGTCTTGTCGCCCATTTCCGCAATCAAAAACGTTAGCACCGTCGTGCCGAAGATGCCCAGCCGGGTCCGCGCGGGCCGCGCGTCTTCGATGCGCAATCTATCTGGCACCAGCACCCACGCGCCCATTGCGATGAACGACAGCGCGAGTGCCCAGCGCATCGCGCCGGGAGTGAGCAGCGACGACAGCCATTGGCCGAGCGCGCCGGCGCCGGCATGGTTCGCCAGCGTGGCGGCCAGCACGCCGAATACGATCGGCCAGGGTTTGCGATAGCGGGCGGCGAGCACGAGGGACAGCAGTTGTGTCTTGTCGCCGATCTCGGCGAGTGCGACGCCGCCGGCAGAAATGAGGAAAGCTTCGGTCATCAATGAGGTTATCCGCAGGCCGTGGATGCGCGAACGACGATTCACGCGCTGCCCGGCCTGTTCCGGCAGTTCGTGGATCACCGGTCTTGCCAGGCCTGAGGCTGCACCCGCCATGGCCGTCCACATCGCGCGGGCCAAGTATGTTGACGGATGCCTCTGCGCATCGCGTGCAGGGCGGCTACTCCCCAATGGGACGCGATTATAGCCGGATCGCGGGCTCGGGCCGCGCTCAGAGTTGGGCCAGCAGCAGCCCCGACAGCGCCGCGGCCGTCCACATGGCTGGCTTGACCTCGCGGGCCCGGCCGACGAACAGCTTCAGTACGACAAAGGCCAGAAAGCCATACGCGATGCCAGCGGTAATGGAGTACGTGAGCGGGATCAGGATCATCGCGATGAACGCAGGTATCGCCTCATCGAAGCGGTGCCATTCGATCCGCGTAATCGGCTCCATCATGAACACGCCGACCAGCACGAGCGCCGGGGCGGTGGCAATTGCCGGCACCAGCGATAGCAGCGGGGAGAGGAACAGAAACGGCAGGAAGCACACCGCGGCGACCACCGCGACTAGCCCGGTGCGTCCGCCTGCAGAAATGCCCGCAGCCGACTCGATGTAGGCGTTGGCCGGCGACGTGCCCAGTGGCGCGGACACCAATGCGGAGAACGCGTCAACGATCATCGATTGTCGGATGTTGCGCGGGTTGCCATCGGCATCTAGCAGGTTGCCGGCGTTGGACACGGCCATGAAGGTGGACAACGCATCGAAAAACGAAGTGAACAGCATCACGAAGATAAACGGCCAGTATGCGACCTTCAGCGCACCGACCAGGTCAAGTTGAAACAGCGCGGAGAAGTCCGGCGCCGCGACCAGGCCGTTCCAGTTCACCAGCGTGGGCGTGGCCATCGCCACCGGCCAGTACGCGCTGCCGTCGCCCCACAGGCGTCCGATCGGGATCGCCAGGATCGTCGTGACGACAATGCCGATCATCAGCGCACCGGTGATGCGACGCGCTACCAGCACCGTGGTGATTGCCAGGCCGGCGAGGAACGTGACGATGACCGGGTTCAGCGACGCGGCACGCACGATGGTCACCGGATCGGAGACCACGAATTTTGCATTGACCAGCCCGATCAGCGAGATGAACAGACCGATGCCACACGACAGCGCGTGCCGCAGATTGGCCGGGATTGCGTCGACCACTAGCCGACGCACGTTGAAGGCGGCCAGCACCGCGAAGATCACGCCCGACCAGAATACGCAGCCCAGCGCCGTTTGCCACGGCATGTTGCCTGCGTGCACCATGACGAACGCAAATAGCGCATTCATTCCCATGCCGGGCGCGACCAGCACCGGGTTGCGCGCGTACAAGCCCATCGCGCAACTGCCGGCGAAGCTGACCAGCACGGTGGCGCTGAGCGCTGCCGGAAACGGGATACCCGCCTGTGACAGGATGGCGGGATTGACTACGATGATGTACATTGACGTCAAAAACGTCGTGATGCCGGCCAGCACCTCGGTGCGCACGCTCGAACCGCTCTCGCGCACGCTAAAGAACCGCTCCGGCAGCGAAGCGTTGGCTGCCGCGCCGCGTTGATTTTCCATGGCTTGTTTCTCCTAAGTTCGCTTCAGTGCGTTATGGCATGGCTTGCGGCGCATGCCAGTACGCGTCCAGTAATGACAGATAGGCGGCGCGTTGCGCATCGGTGACGAACGATGCCTCGAATCCATTGCGGATGATCTTGTACAACTCGTCGTCGGTCAGCTTCAGTGCATCGGCGATCGCCAGGTAATTCTGGTTGATGTAGCCCCCGAAATAAGCGGGATCGTCAGAATTGATCGTCACCATCACGTCGGCATCGAGCAGCCGCTTCAGCGTATGCTCGGTCATGTCGTTGACGACGCACAGCTTTAGGTTCGACAGCGGGCAGACGGTCAGTGCAACGCGCGCGTCCGCCAGCCGCGCGACCAATGCCGCGTCCTCGATGCTGCGCACGCCGTGGTCGACGCGATGCACGTCCAGTACGTCGAGCGCCTCGACGACGTATGCCGGCGGCCCCTCTTCACCCGCGTGGGCGACCAACTTCAGGCCTCGCTCCTTCGCGAGGGCGAACACACGTGCGAACTTGGACGGGGGATGACCGTACTCGGACGAATCCAGGCCGACACCGATCAGCCTGTGCCCATACCGCTCGAACATCGGCAGCGCGGCATCAAACGTCTGCAACGCATGTTCTTCCGGCAGATGGCGCAGAAAGCACGGGATCAGCTTGCTGGAAAATCCTCGCGCCTCGGCCTTTGCCAGCGCCCGCTCCATGCCGGCTACCATGGTCTCGATTGACACGCCACGTTCGATATGAGTCTGTGGGTCGAAGAAGATTTCCGCATGGACGACGTGATCGGCCATTGCGCGTTCGACGTACGCCGTGGTCATGTCGTAGAAGTCTTGTTCGTGCAGCAGTACGCTTGCGCCGGCGTAGTAAATATCCAGAAACGACTGCAGGTCGGTGAACGCGTACGCGTCGCGCAGCGCCTGGACTGTCGGGTACGGCAGCGCAATGCCGTTGCGGCGGGCCAATTCGAAAATCAATTCTGGCTCCAGCGAGCCCTCGATATGGATATGCAGCTCCGCTTTCGGCGCGTGCGCGATCTTGTCAGCGAGGATCGGGTTCATGGCGACGGTGACATCGTGTGGGGATGGCGTTGTTCTACCACATGCAACAGTTGTGCCGCTACGGCGATCGCAATGGAGGCGGGTGCCTGGCTTGCAAGGCCCTCGGTGCCGATTGGGTACATCATCCGAGCCAATAGGGTAAGGTCGATGCCGAGCGCCGCCAGTCGATACTCGAATGGCATGCGCTTCGTCCTCGATCCGATCATGCCGAAATACGTGTAGTTGCCGCGCTCCAGATTGTACTCGGCGAGCAGCTTGATCCAGCGCTCAGTTGTGCGTCATTCTCGATCAGACGCAAGGTTAGGCCATCGGTGGTGCCTCGTGGATCGCTCCGTGTGGGGTCATGTCGTCCGTCGCGCGCAGGCACGGGCAAAGCAGCCGATGAAAGGGCTTCCGGGGCGGCGTATGGGGCGATGACGGGTGATGGCAGGGGGGCATCGCGCAGCATCAGGCCTCACGCGTCGCGCCTCATGCTTGGTGCTAGGCGCGTAGTTTGCGTGTACGCCACAGGCTGCGCGATACGAGCACGAACATGAGGCCGAACGCGATCAGTCCCCATTGCGGCAGACTCAGTCCGAGGATCGGCGGGTACGGTATCTCGCACAGTCCCGCGACCTTGAATGCGCCAGGCCACAGTTTGGCGAGTGGCAGTGCATCGACGATCGGCTCGAGTGCGTCGAAGCCACAATTGAACGACGGATTGGCTTGGACCTCGATATGCTGGATCGCGGCGGCCATCCCGCCGGCCGCCGCAACGACGATCAGTGTCTCCAATACCGCGATGCCGCGCCATCTCCGCAGCGTCGCGCCGATGAACGCGAATACAGCGATCAGCAAGAAGCAGTAACGCTGGATGATGCACAATGGGCACGGAGCTTCATGCTTGAAATACTGTAGATACAACGCGCCGCTGATCAGGGCGATGCAGACCAGTCCCAGCAGGACCAGCAGGCGTCGCTCACGGCGCATTCTCAACGAATCATTCATAGTGTTTTACTCAGTGAGGACGCGTCGGGACGCGTCGGACAAGCCAGCATGCGGTCATCGCAGCGGTGCGAGCACGGCTTCGACCGCGCGGCCCAGCATGAGCAGCGCAGCGTCGCGACCAGTGCCCGAGGCCAGCGTCAAGCCGACTGGCGCTTCGCCGTGACGCGAGCACGGCAACGACAGCGCGCAGCCGTCGAGGTAATTGATCATGCTCGGGTTGCGCAGTATCGTTGCGTTGACGCGCGCATAGACAGCGTCATCCGCTTGCAGTTCCGCGATGCGCGGTGGCACGATGGGCACGGTCGGACAGACAATGGCATCAAAGCTGTGCCATAGCGGCTCGGCCTGCGCGATGATGTCGGCTCGCTCGCGCAGCAACTCGATATAGTCGGCCGCGCTAGCGCGCTCGCCCTTGCGGATACGTGCCAGCACGCGCGGATCGTAGTCGCTGGCACGGTTTTCGATCAGCTTGCGGTGCCATGCGAACGACTCGATTGACGGCAGGCTCAGCCGGTTGACGTGCGCGAGGCGCTCGAGCGGCGCGAAACGCAGCTCGCTGACCCGCGCGCCGGCTGCCGAAAGGTGCTGAAGGGCGTCGTCATAGGCGCGCGCCACGCTCAGGTCCATGTCGTCGAGCATTAGGTGGGGCAGCGCGCCGAGCCGCACGCCTTCGATTGGCCGCGCCGGCGACACGACAGGCGGCAGGCCGGCCAGGATCCGGTCGGTGACGGCGCAGCAGGCGACCGACGAGCCGATGGGGCCGACTGAGTCGAGCGACGAAGACAGGGGCAGCACGCCATCAGTCGGAATGCGCCGCGCGGTTGGCTTGAAACCGGTCAATCCGCACAACGCGGCTGGAATGCGGACCGAGCCGCCGGTGTCCGTGCCGAGCGCCACCGCAGCCATTCCGTCGGCAACGCAGGCGGCCGCCCCCGACGAAGAGCCGCCGGCAATGCGGCGTTCGGCGTTGCCGGCGGTGCGCTGCCATGGCGAGGCCGGCGTGCCGTAGTGGGGGTTCAATCCCAGGCCGGAGAAGGCGAACTCGGTCATGTTAGTGCGTCCGATGATGACCGCGCCGGCTTGTTGCAGCCGTGCGACCGTGCTCGCATCGGTGCGGGCGGGCGGCGCGTCGGACAACACGACCGAGCCCGCACGGGTGACTTGGCCGGCGACGTCGAACAGGTCCTTAATCGAGACCGGCACGCCCATCAGCGGCGACAGCACTGTGCCGGCGGCGCGCAGCTTGTCCAGCGCATCCGCGCATTGGCGAGCCGCCTGTGCGTGCACCTCAATGAACACCGAGCGGCCTTGCCCGTGCGGCGCGGCGATCCGCTCGAGTGCAGTCTCGACCAACTCGCGGCTAGTGCTCGTGCCGGCCTGCAGTGCGGCGGCAAGTGCCGACAACGGCGGTAGCGGCGTGAAATCAGCGGTGTGGGAAACTGTCATGATCGAAGCCCATCCGGCAAGCAATATGTGGGGTCGTGGCGGCGTCATGGAAAACGTCGCGCCGTGCACGCATTGTATGCGAATGAAGGTCGTGGTTTGCCCGTGCGCAGTGAACGGCGGATAATGCGCGAACCCTGGCTGGAATGTGTGGATTTGCACGTCTGACGATTCACCATGAGCGAACCCTCGACTCCCCGCTTAGTTGAACCCGCGTCCGCCGATGCCTTATCCGGCAAGCTGCGACCCGAGGCCGAAACGGTGGGCGGCGTGCCCTCGGGCGCGCCGCCCAAGGATCCCAACTCGATTCACCACCAGGCGGTGAGGACCGTCGGGCGTGACCTGAACGTCGAGGCGATTTCGGCTGACGATGGCCTGGTGGAGGCTGTGCGCTATCGCCGCTCGCCGTTCGTCGTCGGCGTCCAGTGGCATCCCGAATTCCACCGGGCGGGCGGCGCCGAGCTGCTCGGCTGCACGCCGCTGCTCGATACATTCCTGCGCGCGGCGCGCGAGACCCGCTTCTAACTGTCGACGTTTTTCCCTCAGGAGGCCAGATGACTGCGACAACCGTGTCAGAATCGAAAGCGCGTACCGTGTTCCGCGTGACCAGCGGCAATTTCCTGGAGATGTACGACTTCATGGTCTACGGCTACTATGCGTCGGCGATCGCGAAGACGTACTTTCCGGCCGGCAGTGCGTTCGCATCGCTGATGCTGTCGTTGTCGGTGTTCGGCGCCGGCTTCCTAATGCGCCCGCTCGGGGCGATCGTGTTAGGGGCGTACATCGACCATCATGGGCGCCGCAAGGGCCTCTTCTTGACTTTGTCGCTGATGGCGGTCGGGACCGCGGCAGTGGCGCTCGTGCCCGGCTATGCGACGATCGGGCTTGCCGCACCGGCGCTGGTGCTGGCCGGCAGGCTGCTGCAAGGCTTCTCCGCCGGGGTCGAGCTCGGTGGCGTATCGGTCTATCTGGCGGAGATCGCGACCAAGGGGCGCAGGGGTTTCTACTGCGCGTGGCAGTCGGGCAGCCAGCAGGTGGCGGTGGTCTTCGCCGCGTTGCTCGGCGTGATCCTGAACCGCGTGTTGCCGGCCGACCAAATGGGGGAGTGGGGATGGCGGATCCCCTTCCTGGTTGGTTGCCTGATCGTTCCGTTTCTGTTTCTGATCCGGCGATCGCTGACGGAGACGGACGAGTTTCTGGCGCGCAAGCATCGCCCGACGATGGGCGAGATCTTCGCATCGATGGTCGCAAACTGGCGCACGGTGATCGCAGGCATGGGCCTGGTCATCATGACCACGGTGTCTTTTTATCTGATCACCGCGTACACACCCACCTTCGGTAAGGAGGTGCTCAAGCTGTCCGCTGTGGATACGCTCTTGGTGACGATTTGCATCGGCCTGTCGAACTTATTCTGGCTGCCGGTCAGTGGCGCGCTGTCGGACCGGATCGGGCGCCGCGCAGTCCTGGTCGCGTTCACGCTGGTCGCACTGGTGAGCGTGTATCCGGCGATGCAATGGCTGGTCGCGCATCCATCGTTCGAGCGGTTGCTGGCGGTGCAGCTGTGGCTCTCGTTCATCTACGCATGCTATAACGGCGCAATGGTGGCCGGCTTGACCGAAGTGATGCCCGCTGACGTCCGTACCGCCGGGTTTTCGCTCGCGTACAGCCTGGCCACGACTATCGGCGGCTTCACGCCGGCGATCTCGACTTACCTGATCCATGAGACCGGCAACAAGGCGGCGCCGGGTCTGTGGATGTCGGCCGCTGCACTGTGCGGCCTGATTGCGACGCTGGTCCTGTACCGCAGCGAGGCGGCGCGCAACCGGTACAAGCTGGCTTAGGCACGTGCGTGCGCCGTCCGAACGCGTTGAGATCGGCACGGGCCCAGTCACGTTGCAGCACCGACCAGGCGATGCCGATCCGGCTTGTGCGTAACGTACGAGACGGCCTTGCCACTTTTGCCGATACGCGGGCGGCGCTTGCAGATACGGCATGTTGGCGCCACGGCCAACGTATATTATGCTGTGGCCGGCGCCGGCCACGGTCGGGCGTTCGCGATCGCCGTCGCGCTGAGCGTGGCGATTGTCGCGTTGCAGGCGCTGATGGCTGGCTAGCCAATTCGATAGCGCTGCTGGCGGACGCCGGCCACCATCTGTCAGACGTGTTCAGTTAGGCGCGTTTCTTGCTGCCGTGTTGCGGCATGGGAAGCGCCACCGAATAGCCTAAACTGAACCGAACAACAGTGACGGAGCGCAGCATGGCCCATTCTTCGCTACAGCCACCGCAGGTGCTGATCGCGGGCGCCGGCCCGACGGGGTTGGCCGCCGCAATGAGCCTGGCGCGCGCGGGTATTGCGCTGCGCGTCATCGACCGCGCGCCGTGTCCCGCAACCACGTCCCGCGCGATCGGGATCCAAGCGCGTACGCTTGAATTGCTCGAGTTGCATCGCGTGGTGGAGCCGTTCATCGAGATTGGGCATCGGGGTCGTGCCGCCCATCTGTACTCGAACGGGCAAACGCTGTTGCGGCTCGATTTCGACCCGCTGCAGACCCGCTATCCTTACCTACTGTTCGTCGACCAGTCGCAGACGGAGAGCATTCTCGCTGAACATCTGCGCAAATTCGGCGTGGACATCGAGCGCGGCGTCGAGCTGATCGGGCTGCAACAGGACGCAGCGGGGGTTGACACGACACTGCGGCTGCCCGATGGGCGCGTGCAAACGCAGCGGGTACGGTATCTGGTTGGCGCCGACGGCGCACACAGCACGGTGCGCCACTTACTGGGCGGCGCGTTCGCTGGCGAAACGCTGGCGCAGTCCTTCCTGCTGGCGGATCTGCGCGTGGATTGGGCATTGCCGGTCGACGAATTCCAATTATTTGCCAGCGCCGAAGGATTGGCAGGGATCTTTCCGCTGGGCGGTGATCGCTACCGGCTGATTGCGGACCGGCCGCCGGTCGGCGCGGCGCATCAGGCCGCGGTGCGCATCGGGCTGCTCCATGCTACATCTTCGCCGACTGTCGGGGCGGGCGCACAGCCCGAAGGCCGCCTCGTTGGGGGCCGCCTGACACAGATCGGTGACGTCGAAGATCGGGAGCGCGAGACGGACGACGACAATGCTGGTCCTTCGCTCGACGAATGCCAGCAGTGGGTCGAGCGCCGCATCCATGTGCCGGTGCGGCTGTCGCAACTGGCGTGGTCCTCGTATTACCATATTCACAGCCGGATGGTGGAGCGGCTGCGCACCGGCAACGTATTCCTGGCCGGAGACGCCGTGCACGTGCATAGTCCGGCAGGTGCGCAGGGGATGAACACCGGGATCCATGAGGCGCTGAACCTAGGTTGGAAACTGGCGCAGGTACTCAACGGTGGCGCTCCGGATCACTTGCTCGATACGTACCATCTCGAACGCAATCCGATTGAGCGTGGCGTGCTGCGGCAGACCCGCTTTGTTACGCACCTGGTTGAGGCCGATCATGGCGTGCTGCGGCTCGTGCGTGACCAGATGATCCCGCTGATCGCATCGCTCGGACCGGTTCGTGATGCGGCGCGCCGCGCCGTGAGCGAGCTTGCGATTCAGTACCGGCGCAGTCCGCTGACGTTGGAGTGCCCGCTCGACGGGGGCGTGCGCGCTGGCGAGCGGGCGCCGGACGCATTGGTGCACGTGATGGATGGCCCGCTCGGTCAGGCGCCGTATGTGGCCCGACTGTTCGACTTATACGATCCGGTGAACTTTACTTTGCTGGTGATGACGTCGGCCAACGATGACGAGCCGCGTGCCGGCGAGGAGGCCGGCACCCTGGGCAGCTTTGCCGCCAAGATCGAGGCACTGCTTCGTGCGCGCGTACGTACATGGCGGGTGAGCGATACGCAACAGCCGTGCGATGCATCGGGCGAGAGCGCCTCGTCGTTGGCCTTTAGCTACGGACGCACGCGCCCGTGCTTCTACCTAGTTCGTCCGGACGGCTACGTTGCGGCCCGCGGACGGCTGCTGAGCGACGCTCCCGCGCTGCTGCGCTATGGCGAGGATTGGTTTGGCGCGCTGCCGCAAGCGCAGCGTGCGCGTGAAACGACGGTGGCATCGACCCGCTAGCGGCTAGCGGCGAAGCCACGCGACGCTGGCTAGCCCGGCCAGCGTCATGAGTACCGAGCCAGCCAGATGGATCGCGGCCTCGCTGACGGCCCAGCCGATGCGTCCGGCTTGCAGATGCGCGGTGATTTCGGCGGAGAAGGTCGAAAACGTCGACAAGCCGCCCATCAAGCCGGTGATGACGAATAGCCGCCACTGCGGTGCGAGATCCGCATGTTTGCCTAAGTACGCAATGGATACGCCTATCACATAGCCAGCAATCAGATTCGAGGCGAGCGTGCCGAGCGGCAACGCGGGAAGCACGTTGTTGTAGCGCGTGCTGAGTACCCAGCGTAGCAGCGAGCCGAGCGCGCCGCCTAACGCGACTGCGGCCATCGATGAAAGCATCGCGGTTTCCATTCGGGCGCTGCCCGGTAGACTAAATGCTGGATTCTAGCGGATGCGTCGTCAGTCGCCATGGTGTGGTGCATAGGCGTGTGTCACACAGGACGCACACGTGGCGGCCTGCGCGCGCTGCTCGGCGTGCCTATGGCCCGCGTCATGGCACGGGCAACCACAACCGCACGCTGCTCAGGCGTGTCGTGCAAGCGCCTCCTGCGGCTGCGAGGGGCGCGGGTTATGCCGGCGCGGCGGCCGGCATTAATCTGCCACGATAGCGAATAAGGGCCTCGCGCGTGATCGGCATCAAGTCGTCCAACGCCGGATCTACGCCGCGATCGAGCGCGTCGAGCAGCGTGCGTCGCATGCGCGGTTCCCAGAAGCGCTTTAGGTGATCGGCGATACCTTCGAGTGCAGCGTGTCGATCGGGCATCGATTCGAAGAACTCTCCAATGCGGTTGACCATGTCGACCAGGGTGTGCAGCGGCATTGCCATTGTCGATTCCTCGTCCTACTTGGCCGTTGCGACGCTCGAGGCGTCCAGCAAGTTGCGTTCGTTTAGCAGCGTCAGTTGCCGGTCGCTGAAGCGGGCATAGCGCTGCTGCCAGTCCGACAACTGCCCGGCGACCGGCGTGACCTGCACCGCAGTTACCTTGTACTCCGGGCAATTAGTTGCCCAGTCGGACGAGTCGGTGGTCACCACGTTGGCGCCGGATTCCGGAAAGTGAAACGTCGTGTAGACGACGCCGGGCTGCATCCGCGTGGTGACCTGCGCGCGCAGGACCGTTTGTCCCGCGCGCGACGCGACGCCGACCCAGTCGCCGCTTTTAATTCCACGGTCCTCTGCGTCCACCGGGTGGATCTCCAGCCGGTCCTCTTCATGCCAGCGCGAATTGTCCGTGCGGCGGGTCTGCGCGCCGACGTTGTACTGCGATAGGATCCGGCCCGTGGTCAGCAACAGCGGGAACCGGCGGGTGACCTTCTCGCGCGTCGGGATGAACTGCGTGATCACGAAGCGTCCCTTGCCGCGCACGAATGTGTCCACGTGCATGGTCGGGGTGCCGTCCGGCGCCGCTTCATTGCAGGGCCACTGGATGCTGCCCAGTTCGTCCAACCGCGCGTATGATACGCCGTGGAAGGTGGGCGTAAGCCGCGCGATTTCGTCCATGATCTGGCTCGGATGGGAATAATCCATCGCGTAGCCGAGCTTGCTGGCCAGCTTGATCGTCACCTGCCAGTCGGCCATGCCAGGCAGCGGGGGCATCACCTGCCGCACGCGGGAAATCCGGCGCTCCGCATTCGTGAACGTGCCGTCCTTTTCCAGGAACGATGTGCCCGGCAGGAAAACGTGCGCGTACTTGGCCGTCTCGTTCAGGAAAATATCCTGCACGACGATGCACTCCATTGACGACAGCGCTGCGGCGACATGCTGCGTATTCGGGTCCGACTGCGCGATGTCCTCGCCCTGGCAATACAGACCCTTGAATGTGCCGCTCAGTGCGGCGTCGAACATGTTCGGAATGCGCAGACCCGGCTCGGGTTGCAGTGTGACGTTCCAAGCGTCCTCGAACAAGCTGCGCGTCGCGGCGTCACCGATATGCCGGTAGCCCGGCAGCTCATGCGGGAACGAGCCCATGTCGCAGGAGCCCTGCACGTTGTTCTGCCCGCGCAGCGGGTTGACGCCGACGCCTTCACGGCCGAGGTTGCCGGTGGCCATCGCCAAATTCGCGATGCCCATCACCATCGTGGAGCCCTGCGAATGCTCGGTGACGCCCAACCCGTAATAAATCGCCGCATTGCCACCGGTAGCATACAGACGAGCGGCTTCGCGCACTTGCGCTGCCGGCACGCCGGTGATCGACTCGGTGGCTTCCGGCGCGTTCTGCGGCTGGGCCGCGAAATCCCGCCATTGCTCGAATGCGAGCGGCTCGCACCGCTGGGCGATGAAGGCCGTGTCGAGCAGGCCCTCGGTGACGATCACGTGCGCGAACGCATTGATGATCGCGACGTTTGTGCCGGGACGCACGGGCAGGTGATACTGCGCGTTGACATGGGGCCCCTGAACCAGATCGATGCGGCGCGGATCGATCACGATCAGCTTCGCGCCTTCGCGCAGGCGCCGCTTGAGCCGTGAGCCGAATACCGGATGGCCGTCGGTTGGGTTGGCGCCAATCACCATAATCACATCGCTATGCGCGACCGATGCGAAGGTTTGTGTGCCGGCCGATTCGCCAAGCGTGGTCTTCAGGCCGTAGCCGGTCGGCGAGTGACACACGCGGGCGCAGGTGTCAACGTTGTTGTTGCCAAATGCTGCCCGCACGAGTTTTTGCACTAGGTACGTCTCTTCGTTCGTGCATCGTGACGATGTGATGCCGCCGATCGCGTCGCGTCCATACTTGTCCTGGATGCGCCGGAACGAACTGGCCGCGTAGTCCAGCGCCTCGTCCCAGCTCACTTCGCGCCATGGCGCGTCGATCGACGCGCGGATCATCGGACGCGTGATGCGGTCACGGTGCGTCGCATAGCCCCATGCAAAGCGTCCCTTCACGCAAGCATGGCCCTCGTTGGCGCGGCCGTCCTTGTGTGGCACCATCCGCACCACTTGGTTGCCCTTCATCTCGGCCTTCAGCGAACAGCCGACACCGCAATAGGCACAGGTTGTGACGACGGCATGCTCCGGTTGGCCCAGTTCGGCAATCGACTTCTCATGCAACGTCGCGGTCGGGCAGGCGGCCACGCACGCCCCACACGAGACGCACTCCGATGCCATGAATGAGACGCCTTCGCTTGCCGCGACGCGCGACTCAAAGCCGCGTCCGGCGATAGTCAGCGCAAAGGTGCCTTGCGTTTCCTCGCACGCGCGCACGCATCGGTTGCATACGATGCACTTGCTGGCGTCATAAGTGAAGTACGGGTTCGATTCGTCCTTCGCGTCGCGCAGGTGATTGGCGCCATCGTAGCCGTAGCGAACCTCGCGCAGCCCCACGACGCCCGCCATGTCCTGCAACTCGCACCGCCCGTTGGACGGGCACGTCAGGCAGTCCAAAGGGTGATCGGAGATATACAACTCCATGACGTTGCGACGCAGCGCCTGCAGCTTGTCGCTTTGTGTGCGCACTTTCATGCCCGGTTCGACCGGCGTCGTACAAGAGGCCGGATAACCCCGGCGGCCCTCAATCTCGACTAGGCACAGCCGGCATGAGCCGAATGCCTCTAGAGAATCGGTCGCGCACAGTTTCGGCACGCGAATGCCGGCGTGGACCGCCGCGCGCATGACCGATGTGCCTGCCGGCACGTCCACCTGCACGCCGTCGATCTGCAGCGACACACTTGGACCGTGGCGCGCCGGCGTACCGAAATCGACGTCGTCCAGCGGCACGTTATTCGCGCGGCAAGCGCACGCTCCGGACCCGCACTCACCACGAAGGCCATCTTGGTTCATGTCGTTCATTGTCTTGCTCCTGCGCGTCGCGCGAAGGCGGCGCGCGTGTGTCGTCATACTGCGGCGCTGCGTTCAGGCTCGTATGGCGTGTCACCGCCGGCGGCCGCAAGGCCGAAGTCTTCGGGGAAATGGTCTAGCGCGGACAGCACCGGGTAGGGGGTCATCCCGCCCATCGCGCACAGCGAGCCGTGCAGCATCGTGTCGCACAGCTCGCGCAGCAACGTCACGTGGCGTGCGCGCACGCGCGCATCCTGCTCCGGTGCACGAAGCTTGTCGATGACCTCCGCGCCGCGCGTGGAGCCGATCCGGCATGGCGTGCACTTACCGCATGATTCGAGTGCACAGAAGTGCATCGCGTAACGCGCCAGCGCGGCCAGGTTGGCGGTGTCATCGTGGACCACGATGCCGCCATGGCCCACGACGGCGCCGATCGCCGCATAGGCTTCGTAGTCCAGCGGCACGTCCCACTGGCTTGGCGGCAGATAGGTGCCGAGCGGCCCGCCGACCTGGATCGCGCGCGCGGGGCGTCCGCTCGCTGTGCCGCCTCCGAATTCGAACACCAGTTCGCGCAGCGTGACGCCGAACGCGAGTTCGACCAACCCGCCGCGCCGTACATTGCCGGCGAGTTGGAACGGCAGCGTGCCACGCGAGCGTCCCATGCCGAAGTCCCGATAGAACGCATCGCCGCGCGCGAAAATGATCGGCACAGACGCCAACGTGATTACGTTGTTGATCACTGTCGGCTTGCCCCGGTATCCGACTAACGCAGGCAGCGGTGGCTTTGCGCGCACGATGCCGCGCCTGCCTTCGAGCGATTCGAGCAGCGCCGTCTCCTCGCCGCAGACGTACGCGCCGGCGCCTTTCGCGACGAATAGATCGAAGGCTCGACCGGAGCCCAGCACGTCCGGGCCGAGCCAGCCGGCGGCGCGTGCGCGGGCGATCGCCGCGTTCAATCGCGCAATCGCCAGCGGGTACTCGCTGCGTACGTAGAGGTAGCCTTGCGTCGCGCCGGTCGACACGCCGGCGATGATCATGCCTTCGATCAGGCCGAATGGATCGCATTCCATCGACAGGCGGTCCGAGAACGTGCCGCTATCGCCTTCATCCGCGTTGCAGACCACATATTTTTGGTCTGCCTGGGCTTGCAGTACCGTGCGCCACTTGATGCCTGCCGGAAACGCGGCGCCGCCGCGTCCGCGCAGTCCGGCGTCGATTAGGAGTTGGCAGGCGGCGGCTGGCGCCATCTGCAACGCGCGGCGCAGGCCTTGCAGGCCACCGTGCGCCACATAGTCGTCGATCGACAGCGGATCGACGATGCCGATCCGGGAAAAGGTCAAACGTTGCTGCTTGCTCAAGTAGGGGAGGGCCTCGACGAGGCCGACGCATTTCGGATGGGCCGCTGCCTGCGCCTGCGTAGCGTCGTCATCGGCATGCCAACCCGAGTCGAACAACGCGTCGATGTCCTCCAGCGCAACGTTGGCGTAGCCAATGCGGCCGGCGGCCGTGCCGACCTCCACAAGTGGCTCTAACCAAGACAACCCTCGCGAGCCGTTTCGTATCAGTTCAATGTCGAGCCCACGCCGTGCGGCTTGTCCCGCGATGGCCTGTGCGAGTTCATCGGCTCCAAACGCGATCGCAGTCGTATCGGACGGGACGTAGAGGCGAATTGTCATCGGTGCGCTCCCGATCGCGCGTCGTCGATCGCCGCGGCGAGCACTGTATCGAGCTTCGCCGGCGTGACACGAGCGTATGGCTTGCCATTAACCGTCATCGCCGGGGAGGTGCCGCACAAACCCAAACAATAGACGGATTGTAGCTCGACCGCTGGGTCATCAGCCCGCGGCGCGGCGCTGGCCGTTGTGGGCGCCGCGCGATGGGCGTCGTCGTGGCGACACGCATCGAAGCGGCGACTCGTGTGGGCCTCGGCATGCCGCGCCAGTGCTTCGCTGCCCATCGCGCGACAGGATTCGGCGCGGCACAACTGGACGGTCACGGCGGCCGGCGGCGACGTGCGGAAGTGGTGGTAGTACGTGATCACGCCGTGAACTTCGGCGCGCGACAAGTTCATTGCCTGGGCCAGCGGGGCGATGACACCGTCGGGGATGTAACCGACGTCGTCTTGGATGGCGTGTAAGACGCTTAAAAGCGAATGTCCCGGTACGGCGCGCGCTGCCGCACTGGTGTGGTGCATAACAAGCCGGGCTGCCGCCTCTGGCGCCAATGCGGCGCCCATTGCGCGGCCGGTAGCGGGTTCTGCCAAGGGGCCTCCGGTGGGGATGATATATGATTTATAGATTCATATATCGTTCGTGGAATGAATATTTCCTGAACGTTAGACGTTGCCGGTGCCGATTTCAATAGGAAAGGGAATTGCATATGAAGACGCCCAGGATCGAAGCGGTGTCCGAATTGCGGATCATAGCGGATGATCACACGAGCGTGCGCTTGTCGGACGTGATCCTGCTGCTGACGCGACTGGTTGAGTTAGGCAGTATTGCGAGCGCGGCGCAAGCGCTCGGTCTCTCGTATCGGCACGCATGGGGTATGCTGCGCACGGCCGAACAGCGCCTTGGCGGTCCGTTGCTGGTCAAGGTTCGAGGCCAAGGTTCGCTGCTGTCGCCGCTCGGCGAAAAACTGCTGTGGGCCGAACGCGTGCGTATTGAACGGCTGGGGCCGCTCGCGCAGTCGCTCGGTGTCGAAGTTACCGATGAAATCCAGCGATTGCTGGCCTCAGCGCGGCACGACGTGCGGATTCACGCGTCACACGGGTATGCCGTCGCGGCGCTAGTTCAAGCGCTCGCCGAAGGCGGCACCTCGGTGGAGATCCGATATCGGGACAGCGCGGATGCCGTCGCGTCGTTGTCGCGCGGCGAATGCGACCTGGCCGGTTTCCACTTGCCGATTGGACCGTTCCGTGCAGTATGTGCGGCCGTCTACCGGCCATGGCTGGACGATAAGCGTCATGTGCTGATTCACCTGGCTCGCCGCAAGCAGGGGTTGTTCGTACCGAAGGGCAACCCAGAGCACATCGGCGGCCTCGCCGACCTTTCTCGCGAAGGCTTGCGCTTTGTTAATCGCCAGCCGGGCTCCGGCACACGAATGCTGCTCGACCTGATGCTACGCGATATCGGTATCGATCCGACGCGCATTAACGGCTACGCGTCAACCGAACTGACGCATTCGGCGATCGCGGCGTTCGTGGCGAGCGGCAAGGCCGATGTTGGGTTCGGCGTCCAGCCGGCGGCTGCGTATTTCGGACTGGACTTCGTTCCGATCGTCGATGAGGATTACTACTTCGCGTGCGAGCAAGCCGCGCTTGATATGGCGCCGTTATCAACGATTATCGATGAGTTGCGCGGCGACGTGTTTAAGGGCGCGGTGGCGCGGCTGCACGGGTACGATGCCGCGTGCTGCGGCGATTGCGTCCTGCTTCAGGAAGGGGTGGGGCCGCGGTATTCTATTCGGTTTCCTGATCATTGACGGAGCGTCAGGACGGCGGTGAGCGGGGCCTTCGCGCACGGCAATATGTGATCGCGTACCTGAATAGCTTGAGTCGTGCATTGATGTAGTGTGCGGGTTCAGCACGATAGAAGGATGTCAAGCGCTATGACGAAAGTGTACTCACCGCAGCAGATTTCCGTGACAGACTTGCCGATGGACATCGGCTTGGATCGTTTGTTAAACATTAAAGATACGGATTCGCTATCACCGAAGAGTCGGAGCAGGGCGCCAAGTACTGGGCGGCCGGGTAAGCTGGCAGGCCTGCGTTCCCGGCATCGCGGAAACGAAGAGTCGAGCGAGGTGACGCGTTCGCCTGCTGAATCGAGCAGGCAATCCTTCGAAAGTACGAGTTCACCGAAGCTGAGGAGCCGGTTCGTTGAGCTACTATCTACTGAAGAGGAAAAGACTTGGTCTCAAAAAGCTGAGAACTTGAAGCAAAAAACGGCTGTGGAGCCGTTTGTTAATCATCTGGGCGTTGGGGAGGCAAAGTCAAAGACGGCTACGGCGCGGCTTGCTGATCATCTCGCAGGAGAGGACGCGCAGCTAAAGACGGATATCAAACGATTCATTGATCATCTTGCCAAGGGAATCGATGCGCAAGCCGATTTGATGATCAAACTTGTCGATGAGGCCATTAGCGGCTGGGATAAGTATGCGAAGCATGACGTCCAACCCGAGGCACCTAAGCAGCCGGGTAAACGCCGTCGAGGAACCTTCAGCAGCTTGGCCAGCTCGCTTCAAAGCATAGGGCGACGACGCTCTAGCTCGGCCCAATCGATGAAGCTAAACAACCAAACCGTGCCAGGTGTTGCTGCCGCGGCGGCGGATACAACGCCCGCTTCGTCAGCGAAGCAGCAGTCTAAGCTTCGTACGCGCAGCGCGTCGGTGGACAATTTTCGCAACGGTTTTTCGACATTGACGAGAAAACTTAGTGTGAAGCGCCGTAAGTCGATGTCGGATACCGCCGTCACCTCGCGCCCCGCCGATGAGTCGTCTGTCCCGCCGATTCCCACGCTGCCGGACCATGTCAAGGCACGCAAGTCGAAGCGCTGATTCAGCAGCTACCTAACCCGGCTTAAAACGGCCACGCGATCGAGGGCTCGGCCGTGCGGCAATACGTCGCCGCGACGGCTGGCTTACCCTCGCCGCGGCCGCCCGGCCTACTTCCAATCGGACTGGCTCGCCGACACCAGCGCAGCCCAATCGTCCGGTGGGTGCCCGCGCTCCAGCATCCGTTGGAAGACGGCATACGGATCACTTTTGCTGCCGGAAGAGCGCAAGGTGTTTTCATCATTCACCCACGCAAAAATGATGATCCGGGTTTTCGAGTCGAACCGAAAAAACAACCGAAATCGTCGTCCGATTTTTGCGCGCCGCCAGTGCCGAAACTCAGCGCCCATGGTATTGCCTTGGCGGTATTCCTCGCGGTTCGGATCACTCGGCACGGCCTCGAATATCAACTTCGACAGTGCAGCGAACAGCCGGACGTTGGCGTTGGACTCGAAACCCTGCGGATCTTGCTGTTGCGCACGTTGAGTCGCAGCATGCAGTTTTACTAGCTGCTCAATTAAACATTCGTGAAAGAGCACATTCCACCCGTGACGCTGGATCACAGCGCCACATCGCCTTCAATGTCTGCGGCCAGGTCGACAAACTGGGGTAGTGTCGCCAGCATGGCTTGCACGAGATCGTTGGGCAAGGTGGTCAGGTGTCGCCCGTTTCGAATGTCTGTTTCCAACAATGCCAAAAAGCTCCCGATGGCCGGATCTTCATGGGCAGAATCCTCGGCCCGGGTCACGATAACCTGCGAGCCGTGCAGGTCGAACGCCACCTTGCCACCGTAGTCCACACCGAGCGCTTGGCGGATCGGTTTGGGTAGCGTGATCTGGCCTTTCGAGGTGATGGTGGCGACTTCATGAATGGTGGACATGGCTCTTCTCCCCTGCATCCATTGATGGTAAGGATAATTCCTTGATGCGTCAAGTTACTCAAGCTGATCCATCGACCGCATCTGTGAATGACCGGCACGAGGTGGGTGACTCTGAAAACCGATTGGATACCCATGCCAGAAAACAACCGATTGGTTGAACAACACCCAACCCATTGATTTAAATGAGCGTGAGACGTGTTGCCTGCGGG
The DNA here is from genome assembly GCF_021498065.1 of Mycetohabitans sp. B3. Taxonomy (NCBI): domain Bacteria; kingdom Pseudomonadati; phylum Pseudomonadota; class Betaproteobacteria; order Burkholderiales; family Burkholderiaceae; genus Mycetohabitans; species Mycetohabitans sp. B3. Next base: position 91,188 of record NZ_JAHLKN010000011.1, read on the forward strand.
CTCTGGCAGCTTTTTGACGTAGAGGAAGGAGAGAGGCGTGGCGGAAGCACATAAGAAAAACCCAACCGAGCGTGGTTGGGGTTTTGAATATTGGTGGAGCCGGCGGGAATCGAACCCGCGTCCGCAAGCACTCTACAACCAGTTCTACATACTTAGTCCAGTCGTTTGCTTTAACCGCACCGACGCGGACGAACACGCTTCGCTACGGCGAGTCACTGAATTTTCGGCCCCGGCGCCGTGACTTCACCGAGGATTAGCTGACGTGAATGACCTCGCGCGGTCTTACGACCCTAGCCCGTCAGCGAGCTAGTGCGAGGCAGGCCGGTGTTAAGCGGCCAGTGCGTACGTTTCGTCGTTCGCAGTTACTTAAGTCCCATTGATTTACGAGGTGACGGGTCCTCGGTATGCCCTGAATTGCTTCGCTACCCACGTCGAAACCAGGTCGGCCCCGAAAAGTAGACAACTATTGTCTCACAGAACGTCAGATGCGGTCGATGGGGCGGCTTTCAAGGGACGGGCACGCCCAACCTACCGCGTCCGTGTTACTTTGACATGACCTCGAGCAGGCGCTGGAGTTCCGTTGTCGTTTCGACCACGTGGTCGGCTGCCCAATCGGACGGGGCCATGTTGTTGCCGCAATAGCCATAGGCCGCTGCGACGGTCAGCATGCCGGCCGCCTTGCCGGCGTCGATATTGCGCAGGTCGTCGCCGACGTAGACCATGCTGGTCGGTGCGATGCCGAGCCGCTGTGCAGCCAGCAACAGCGGCTCAGCGGCCCGTTGCTGGTCAAGCTCCAGGTCATGGTCCGGTGCTGTCGCCACTGGGTAAAAAGCTGCTTTGGGCCGAGTGCATACGGGCGGAGCGGCTCAGTCCGCAGTCGCTGCGCACCGAAGGAATGGACAAGATTAGGAGGCTCATTACGCCGGCGCGATGCAGTATGCGGATCCCTGCATCGCAAGGGCACGCGATCGCAGCATTGGCGCAAACGCTGGCCGATGCGGAGATGCCGGTAGATATTCGATATCAGGGCAGCGTGGGTGCGATCACCTATTTGATAAGGAACGCTATTTTATTTGCTACGAGGATACAATTTATACGCTACTCTTGGCGATGATCGCCGACGAGTTACGCAGTGGTTCCTTTCGACACATGATTGCCCAACTGGATAGGATGCCCGCCGCCGCGGCAGTCGCGTGGTGGTTCATCCAGCATTGAGAATTCGATATTGAATTAGGAAGGTTGCAGGTCATTGAAGAAACGCAGGATGTTTGCTTGTTTCGCCGGTGCTAATGTGTAATCGCGTATGCGCCTCGATTGTCGGCGATCTGGGGTAGTGTGAGTTTTCGCCACAAGGTAAGGTCTAACGCAATATGACGATTCAGTCGAACCCACGGAACCTATATTCCACCGGGGACCTCAAGTACAACCAACCATCGAGCAGTATCAGCGATTCGTCGGTATCGGAAGCAGACGATGATGTGCCGTTAGCAAGCCTGTATCGCCACCGGCTTACCGCTCCTAGCACACGGCATGGGACAGGATTGCTCGCGCAGTTCAGGGTGAATCAATATCCCGTTAAACCTAGGCAGTCACCGACGCAATTTATAGAAGAGCAATTCGCCAATGGAAACCTACGTACTTCTAATGTAGTCAAGGACATTAGAAATACGTATGCTCAATGGAATACGCAGTATGTGAACGCAGGACCCCGCAAGACTGCAGAGGAGTCGATTCCGCCAACAGTCAGTATTCGATCTTCGGATGGAAGTTATGCAAAAGAGCCGCAGTCTGCAGAAGAAGCAGCGGATCGGTATTTGCATCGAGTCGAGCCGCTTGGTGTTAGCCGGGAGGCCGTGCTTGAGTATTTCTGTGCCACGTATCCCAATCGCGCCGATCGGACGACAAAACCCATGCGAGGCTCGCATCAGGACGTACCGGTGAACAGCAGTACGACACCAGTCATGCGCCATCGCGCTATCGGGCGCAGTCAATCGACGTCGAATGTGCCAGGACGTAGCCCTGCGCTTCCTGAGGCAATCCCAGTGCCGCCGTTGCCCGAACGCCAGCGTCCGTCTTTGCTGAAGCGATGGTTCTCCAGCGTCTCGCTAAACAAGCGTCATCGACGGCGTGACAACGTGTCGGCGTCGTGAAATATCGTTCGTACGGTGATTCTGCTGCCGATGTTCTACGCCAGCAGGCACTGCTGGCGTACGCGCATATTGGTGGAGCCGGCGGGAATCGAACCCGCGTCCGTAAGCACTCTACAACCAGTTCTACATACTTAGTCCAGTCGTTTGCTTTAACCGCACCGACGCGGACGAACACGCTTCGCTACGGCGAGTCACTCAATTTTCGGCCCCGGCGCCGTGACTTCATCGGGGATTAGCTGACGTGAATGACCTCGCGCGGTCTTGCGACCCTAGCCCGTCAGCGAGCTAGTGCGAGGCAGGCCGGTGTTAAGCGGCCAGTGCGTACGTTTCGTCGTTCGCAGTTACTTAAGTCCCATTGATTTACGAGGTGACGGGTCCTCGGTATGCCCTGAATTGCTTCGCTACCCACGTCGAAACCAGGTCGGCCCCGAAAAGTAGACAACTATTGTCTCACAGAACGTCAGATGCGGTCGATGGGGCGGCTTTCAAGGGACGGGCACGCCCAACCTACCGCGTCCGTGTTACTTTGACATGACCTCGAGCAGGCGCTGGAGTTCCGTTGTCGTTTCGACCACGTGGTCGGCTGCCCAATCGGACGGAGCCACGTCGTTGCCGCAATAGCCATAGGCCGCTGCGACGGTCAGCATGCCGGCCGCCTTGCCGGCTTCGATATCGCGCAGGTCATCGCCGACGTAGACCATGCTGGTCGGTGCGATGCCGAGCCGCTGTGCGGCCAACAACAGCGGCGCAGGGTGGGGTTTCGGGTACGGTGTGGTATCGCCACCGATCACACATCCGGCGGCGGCGCCCAGGCCCAGCCGGGCGACCAGCGGCAATGCCAGCCGTTCGACCTTGTTCGTGACAATGCCCCACTGAATGCCGCGCGCGGACAGTCCGTCAAGCAATGGACGAATGCCGTCGAACAGTGTCGTGTCGATGCAAAGATCAGCCTCGTAGTTGGCGAGAAACTCTTCTCGCATCGCGCTGAAATCGGGGTCTTGTGGCCCGATGCCGAATGCGCCGCCGAGCAGCCCGCGTGCACCGGCCGAGGCCAGCGGACGCAGCCTCTGCAGCGGCACCGCCGACAAGCCGCGCACGCGGCGCATCTTGTTGACCGCTGCCGCCAGATCCGGCGCGGTATCGGCGATCGTGCCGTCCAAGTCGAACAAGATTGCGCGGCAGGTCGCGAGCACGGCGGGTACCGAGGCGGCCGGCGAGAGGGTGTCTGTCATGTTGTTGCAGTTCACGCGGCGCGCTGGCACGCAAGCATGTAATTGATGCGGGTATCGTCGGTCAACGCGAAGCGCTGGCCGATCGGGTGATAGGCTACGCCCTTGAACTCATGCGCGAGCAATCCAGCGTCACGAACGAACTTTGCAAGCTCCGATGGCTTGATGAAGCGCGTGTAGTCGTGCGTGCCCCGCGGCAGCATTTGCATCACGTATTCGGCGCCGATTACCGCGAATAAATAGGCCTTCAGGGTTCGGTTCAGCGTCGAGAAGAACACCCAGCCGCCCGGCTTCACCAACTGCGCGCAGGCGCGCACGATGCTCGCCGGCTGCGGGACGTGCTCCAGCATCTCCATGCAAGTGACCACGTCATAGGTCGCCGGCTCGCGGTCGGCGAGTGCCTCCGCGGAGATTTCTTCATACTCGACGTTTGTCACGCCACTCTCCAGGCTGTGCAGGTCGGCGACGCCCAGTGCGTTCTCGGACAAATCGATTCCCTTGACCGACGCGGCGCCCAGTTGCGCAATTGACTCCGACAGGATGCCGCCGCCGCAGCCGACGTCGAGCACCCGTTTGTCGAGCAAATGGGCGTGCGAGTCGATCCAAGACAGTCGCAGCGGGTTTATGTCGTGAAGCGGCTTGAATTCGGCTTTGGGATCCCACCATCGATGAGCGAGATCGCTGAATTTCTGCAGTTCGTGTGGATCGGCGTTGGTCATGACGGGCAAGGCGGGGGCGGCAGCAAGGCGGCGCGGCGCCGCGAACTGTTCACGCGGGCTAATAATGACTAGTATATCGGGCCACTGACACGCCGGCAAAGCGGTGCCTGCGCGATGATGTCGCAATTGGCGCCGAGCGGAACGTGCGGTGTCGTGGGTGACACTCGGATAAGGGCAAAAAAAAGCCCTGCCGATGCAGGGCGAGAAACCTCGGTTGCAAGCGAGCCGATTTATTGCTGCGGCTGGCTCGGCGTACCGACAGGCTGGTTCGACGTATCGATGGGCTGGTTCGTCGTACCGGCGGGCTGGCTCGACGGATCGATGGTTTGGCTCGTCGTACCGACGACTTCCACTTCCACGCGGCGGTTCGGTGCCAGGCACGCGATCAACGCCTTGCGGTTCTTCTGGTTGCAGTCCGTCACGACCGGGTTACGCTTGCCCTTGCCTTCCGTGTAGATGCGGTTGTCCGGGATGCCCTTGCTGACTAGATAGGTCTTCACCGCTTGCGCGCGGCGCAGCGACAGACGCTCGTTGTACTTGTCCGAGCCGATCTTGTCGGTGTAACCCGTGGCGACGACCACTTCGAGATTCAAACCCTGGATTTTCGATGCCAAATCATCGAGCTTTTCTTCGCCGGCTGGCTTCAGCACCGCCTTGTCGAAGTCGAACAGCGTGTCCGCCTGATAAGTGACCTTCTGGCTCGTGATGATGGGTGCTGGTACGACCGGCGGGGGTGCCGGCGGCGTCGGAGCCTGAACTACCAGCGCGCCGTCGCACTTTGCGTTCGCGGTGGCCGGGGTCCAGAAAGCATCGCGCCAGCAAAGCTCGCTCGTGCCGTTCATCCACACGTATTCGCCGGTGCCGTTTGCCCAGTTGTCGTTGGCAGCTTGTCGCGAAGCTGGCACCGACTGTGCCGATGCGGATGCAGCCATGACCGCGGTAGCTGCAATGAACGCGAGCTTTGAAAGTTTATTCATATTTCTCCTCTCGAAATTGAGATTACCGCAGTTTTACTGCGAGCCTGTTGACGAAGACAAGTCAGACATTGCGCGAAGTATAACATTATGGCAATGCGAAAAACCGATGTATACACTTCGAACAGTGACTGACTTCTGCGCCACATTTTGCCATACCGGTCCTATCCAACGATAAATTTATCCTCCTCGCTAGGCCTTGATCCGGCAATTGTGGTTTGCTCGCAACAGTCGCCGAAGAACACTGTCTGGCTTGGCTGTGCGGCATTGTAGATAGGCGTTCGTGACGCCGTCGAGAAGGGGGATGAATTGGGCGGCGACCCGCGACATTCACGCGCGAGCCGTCACGGCCGATGCGCCCCTTGGCGCTGCACGGCGCTTCAGATTCGGGATTAGCGCGTCGGTGAAGCTGCGTGCCCGCTCGCGCGCGGCACTGCGCGCCGAGGCCGCCGGGGCTCGCATGCTAGAATCGTGTGATACGCGTTGTCCGCTACCGCCACGCCGGTACATGCGCCCACGCCACGCTCGCGACCCGGGGCCGGCACCGCCAGAGTTTGTCAAAGACACCAATAAATGGATCAATTCGCCAAAGAGACCCTGCCCATTTCTCTCGAAGAGGAAATGCGCCGTTCCTACCTCGACTACGCGATGAGCGTGATCGTGGGCCGCGCGCTGCCCGATGCGCGTGATGGACTTAAGCCGGTGCATCGGCGCGTGCTCTATGCGATGCATGAGCTAAACAACGACTGGAATCGCGCGTACAAGAAGTCCGCGCGTATCGTCGGGGACGTGATCGGTAAATACCACCCGCACGGCGACAGCGCGGTTTACGAGACGATCGTGCGCATGGCGCAGGATTTCTCGCTGCGCTACATGCTGGTGGACGGGCAGGGCAACTTCGGCTCGGTCGACGGCGACAACGCCGCGGCGATGCGCTACACCGAGATCCGGCTCGCGAAGATTGGCCATGAGCTGCTGGCTGATATCGACAAGGAGACCGTGGACTTTGAGCCGAACTACGACGGCAGCGAGACCCAGCCGCAGGTGCTGCCGGCGCGGATCCCGAACCTGTTGATCAACGGCTCGTCCGGTATCGCGGTCGGCATGGCGACGAACATCCCGCCGCATAACTTGAACGAAGTCGTCGACGCGTGCCAGCATCTGTTAAATCATCCACAAGCGTCGATCGACGAGCTAATCGAGCTCGTCCCAGCGCCCGATTTCCCGACGGCGGGGATCATCTACGGCGTGCAAGGTGTGCGCGACGGCTATCGTACCGGCCGTGGCCGCGTTGTCATGCGCGCCAAGACCCATTTCGAGGAGATCGACCGCGGCCAGCGCATGGCGATCATCGTCGATGAGTTGCCATACCAGGTGAACAAGCGCTCGCTGCTTGAGCGCATCGCCGAGTTGGTCAACGAGAAGAAGATTGAGGGTATCTCCGATATCCGTGACGAGTCCGACAAGAGCGGCATGCGCGTGGTGATCGAGCTTAAGCGCGGCGAAGTGCCGGAGGTTGTGCTCAACAATCTGTACAAGAATACGCAGCTGCAGGATACGTTTGGCATGAACATGGTCGCGTTGGTCGACGGCCAGCCGAAGCTGCTGAACCTGCGCGAGCTGCTGGAGTGCTTCCTGTCGCATCGACGCGAAGTCGTCACGCGCCGCACTCTCTATGAGTTACGCCGCGCGCGTGAGCGCGGCCACGTGCTGGAAGGCCTGGCGGTGGCGCTGGCGAACATCGACGAGTTCATTGCGATCATCAAGGCGGCGCCGACGCCGCCGATCGCAAAGCAGGAGTTGATGACGCGCGCGTGGGACTCGGCGCTAGTGCGCGACATGCTATTGCGCGCGCAAGGCGAAACCCCGGGCGGGCGCGATGCGTTCCGCCCCGATGGGCTGGCGCCCATCTTCGGCATGCAATCCGATGGGCTGTATAAGCTGTCGGACACGCAGGCGCAGGAAATCCTGCAGATGCGCTTGCAGCGCTTGACCGGCCTGGAGCAAGACAAGATCACCGCCGAGTATCGCGAGGTGATGGCGCAGATCGCCGATCTGCTGGATATCCTGGCCAAGCCGGAGCGGATCCGCACGATCATTGCAGACGAGCTGGTCGCGATCAAGGCGGAATTCGGTGACCCGAGGCGCTCGCAGATCGAATTGAACGCCACCGAGCTTGGTACCGAGGACCTGATCACGCCGCAGGACATGGTCGTCACGATGTCGCATGCCGGCTACATCAAGTCGCAGCCGCTGTCCGAGTATCGTGCGCAAAAGCGCGGTGGCCGTGGCAAGCAGGCGATCGTGATGAAGGACGACGATTGGATCGAGACGTTGTTCATCGCGAACACACATGATCACATCCTGTGCTTCTCGAATCGCGGGCGCGTGTATTGGCTTAAGGTCTACGAGGTGCCGCAGGGCTCGCGTAACTCGCGCGGCCGGCCGATCGTGAATATGTTCCCGCTGCAGGAAGGCGAGAAAATCAACGTAGTGCTGCCGGTCAAGGAATTTTCGGCTGACAAGTTCGTATTCCTCGCCACGTCGCTTGGCACCGTGAAGAAGACGCCGCTGGAGGCGTTCTCGCGGCCGCTGAGGAAGGGCATCATCGCGGTGGGGCTCGATGATGGTGATTTCCTGATCGGCGCGCAGATCACCGACGGACAGCATGACGTGATGCTGTTCTCCGACGCCGGCAAGGCGGTGCGCTTTGACGAGAACGACGTGCGGCCGATGGGGCGGGAGGCACGCGGCGTGCGTGGCATGCAGCTCGAGGACGGCCAGCAGGTGATCGCGTTGCTAGTGGCCGGCGGCGAGTCGCAATCGGTGCTGACCGCAACCGAGAACGGCTACGGCAAGCGCACGCCGATTGCCGAATACACGCGGCATGGGCGGGGCACGAAGGGTATGATCGCGATCCAGACCTCGGAGCGCAATGGCCGGGTGGTCGCCGCGACGCTGGTTGAACCGGATAGCGAGATTATGCTGATTACGACCGCTGGTGTGCTGATCCGTACGCGCGTTTCTGAGATCCGTGAGATGGGCCGCGCAACGCAAGGTGTTACACTAATTAGCCTTGACGAGGGCACCAAGCTGTCGGGCTTGCAGCAGATCGCTGAGACCGACGCGGAAGCTGACGCCGAGTCCGACGCGGAGACGGGTGGCGCTGACGAATGACGGCCGGCTGAATGCATGTCAGCCGGGTGGGGCTGCGGAGCGAGCGCTGGGTCGACAGAACAACTTTTTCATGGGAGTCGTGATGCAAAAACAATTCAAGCAGTGGATGTTGCTGGCCCTTTTCGTGCCGACGTTGGCGATGGCACAGGCGCTGCCTGCGCAGGGCGGCGCGGCTTCGACCCCCAGTGCAGCGCCGATCGATCCGGCCAAACAGGCCGCCATCAAGGACCTGCTCGATGCGATCGACGCGCCGAAGCTGGTCGGCGCCATTGCCACCAGCGCACAAATGCAAGCCAAGCAACTGGTGCCGGCGATCCTGTCTGATGCGCTGACCGAGAACAAGGCGCTCAACGACAAGCAGAAGCAGGCCGCCGTGCCGACGCTGCAAAAAAATGCTGTGCCCAAGCTCGTGGAATCCGCCGGCACGGTATTCAACAGCGAACCATTCCGCCAGGATGCGATGCAGGCGCAGTATGAAGCGTATGCGAAGTACTATTCGGCATCGGAAATCAAAGACCTGACGGCGTTCTACAAGAGCCCGACTGGCCGCAAGTTCATCGAGGTGCAGGATCAGGTAGGCCGCGACGTGGTCAGCGGCCTGATGCAAAAGTACATGCCGGCATCGATCAAGGCAACGCGCGACCAGGCCGACAAGGAAGTGGCCGCGGTCAAGGCGAAGTAACGTTGGCCGCGGATGCGCGCCGCCATGCGGGACGCGGCGGCGCGTGAGCGGCGGGCTGGGCGCCGTCAGTCACTTGGCGGTGCTGCGATGGCGATGTCATAATGGTCGTTTGCGATACTGCAAGCGGCCATTGCTTTTTTTCGACGCAGGCGCGTTGTTTGCGTTCGTTTCAGCTAGAGTCCCAGATGCGAGCGTTCAATTTTTCGGCGGGCCCCGCGGCGCTGCCTGAAGAGGTATTGCAACAGGCTGCCGACGAGATGCTCGATTGGCACGGTTGCGGCATGGGCGTGATGGAAATGAGCCACCGCGGCCGTGAATTCTCGTCGATCCACGAGCGGGCATTGCTCGACCTGCGTGAACTGCTGGCAGTGCCGGCCAGCCACCAGATCCTATTTCTACAAGGCGGCGGGCTCGGCGCGAACGCGATTGTGCCGATGAACCTGCTAGGCTCGCGCTCGAGTGCGGATTTCGTGTTGACCGGCGCCTGGACGCAGAAGTCCTATCACGAGGCAAAGAAGTATTGCAACGCGCATATTGCCGCCTCGGGCAAAACCGATGTGGGTTTCACGCGGATGCCGGCAGTGTCGGAATGGCGGCTCTGCGATGATCCTGCGTACGTGCACGTGTGCTCGAACGAAACGATTGACGGCGTCGAAATGTTCGAGTTTCCCGACCTGGGCAATGTGCCGCTGGTGGTCGATGCGTCGTCACACATTCTGTCGCGCCCGATGGACGTGGCCAAGTGCGGTGCGTTGTTTGCCGGCGCGCAGAAAAACATTGGCATTGCCGGCTTGACGATTGTAATCGTGCGCGAGGATCTGCTGGATCGCTCGCTCGCGATTTGCCCATCGGCGTTCGAGTGGAAGACGATTGCCGCGAACAACTCGATGTACAACACACCCCCTACGTATGCGATCTATGTCGCCGGGCTGGTGTTTCAATGGCTAAAGCGCCAGGGTGGTCTTGCCGCGATCGAGGCGCGCAATATCGAGAAGGCCACGCTGCTGTATGACTTCATCGACGGCAGCGATTTTTACTCAAACCAGGTCGAACGCGGGTCGCGCTCGAGAATGAACGTGCCGTTCTTTCTTGCTGACGAATCGCGCAACGACGATTTCCTGGCCGGCGCGAACGCGCGAGGGCTATTGCAACTGAAGGGCCACAGGTCCGTTGGCGGCATGAGGGCATCGATCTACAACGCGGTGCCGTTGGACGGCGTAAAGGCGCTCGTCGAATACATGAAGGAATTCGAGCAACGCCGCGCCTGAGGTCGCGTGGACCCAGGACCGGTTTTTTTCACGGGCCGATGTTGCGATGGACGAAGAATTGGATTTGAAGCTCAAGCCATTGCGCGAGCACATCGACGAGATCGATTGGCAATTGATCACGCTGCTGAACCAGCGTGCACAGGTGGCCCTCGAGGTCGGCGAGGTCAAGAAGGCGTATAACGCGCCAGTGTTCCAGCCGGAGCGCGAGCAGCAGGTGATCTCGCGTCTGCAGGCGTTATCTGCCGGGCCGCTGGGTGGCGAGCATATCGCGTTGATTTGGCGCGAGATCATGGCGGCGAGCCGCCAACTTGAGAAAGCGCAGCGGGCTGCGTACCTGGGCCCGGAGGGCACCTATAGCGAGCAGGCGATGCTCGGCTATTTCGGCCAATCGATGACCGGCTTGCCGTGCGTGTCGATCGACGAGGTGTTCCGCTCGGTCGAGGCGGGCGCAGCCGATTTTGGTGTCGTGCCCGTCGAGAATTCGACCGAAGGTGCGGTGTCGCGCACGCTGGACTTGTTGCTGGAGACGTCGCTGCAGATCAGCGGTGAGCTATCGCTGCCGATTCAGCATCATCTGCTTACGCAAAGCGGCACGTTGCAAGGGGTCACTCGGGTATGCGCGCATGCGCAAGCACTCGCGCAGTGCCAGAACTGGCTTTTTGCCAACGCGCCGCTGCTCGAGCGCCAGGCGGTGTCAAGCAATGCCGAGGCTGCCCGGGTGGCGGCGGTGGAACCCACCGTCGCGGCGATTGCCAGCGAACGCGCCGGGAAGCAGTACGGCTTGCAGACTGCGTTCGCGTTGATCCAGGACGATCCGTGCAATCGCACGCGTTTCCTGATCCTCGGCGGCGATCCGCCGGGTGCGACGGGCTGCGATAAGACATCGGTGATCTTGTCGGTGAAGAATGAGCCGGGTGCCGTGTTCCGAATGCTCGAGCCGCTGGCACAGTATGGTGTATCGATGAGCCGTTTCGAGTCGCGCCCGGCGCGCAGCAGTGCGTGGGAGTATTTTTTCTATATCGATCTTGAAGGCCATCGGCACGACGCGGCGGTCGCGGCCGCGCTCGTGGAGCTGGAGCATGCCGCAGCCTATGTAAAGATACTCGGTTCCTATCCGCGGGCCCGGTAGGGCCCGCGCCGGCGGGCCATTCGCTGGCGGCTGACGTGTGATCGCCATCGCTTGCCACAACTGTTGGCCAACCTCGTCGTTATTTGTCTGGAGCCTGAAACATCATGTCAGCCATGCAATACGGTCGGTCCCACGTGCGTGCGCTTGCTTCCAATGAAGTGTTCCTCGCCGCACTGCAAAAGGCGTTGGCACCGTCCTGATCCAGCAGGTGCATACCGTACACTTTATTACATTATCGTATCGTGGCCGTGTTCTCGTTTAATAAACTTGTCGTCGTCGGCGTCGGGCTGATCGGCGGCTCATTGGCGTTGGCGCTGCGCGAGCGTCACGGCCGCACCGGCACGATCGTCGGTGTCGGCCGTGGCGCCGGCTCGTTGCGCACGGCACTTGAGCGGCGCGTCATCGATGAGGCGATCATGATCGACGATGACGCCGCGCTGGCCGGCGCGTTGCGCGGCGCGGATTGGGTCGTGCTGGCGGCGCCCGTCGCACAAACCCGTGCGCTGCTCGGTGCCATCGCGCCGCACTTGGAGCGATCCACGATCGTCACCGACGCGGGCAGCACGAAGCAAGACGTCATTGCCGCCGCCCGCGCCGCGCTAGGCGCGCGGCTCGCGCAGTTCGTGCCTGGGCATCCGATCGCCGGACGCGAATCCAGCGGGGTCGAGGCGGCGCTCGCCGACCTGTATGTGGGACGCAAGGTGGTGTTGTGCCCGCTCGCGGAGAACCCGCGCGTGTTAGTGGATCGGGTAGCTGCCCTGTGGGAGGCGAGCGGCGCCTCGCTGCATGAGATGACTGCGCAGCAGCACGATGCGGTTTTCGCCGCCGTCAGCCACTTGCCGCATGTGCTGTCGTTCTCGCTCGTCGAGACGATTCTGCGCGCGCCGGACGCAGCGTTGAAGCTCTCGTTCGCCGGCGGGGGCTTTCGCGACTTCACGCGGATCGCGGCGTCGAATCCGGAAATGTGGCGCGACATCTGCGTGGCCAACCGTGATGCGCTGCTAGACGGGATCGACGCTTACTCGGCTGTGCTCGGGACAGTACGCGCGGCGATCGCTGCGGGCGATGGTGCGACGCTCGAAGCGCTGTTTGCGCGTTCGCGCAGCGCGCGGGCGCAATGGGGCCACGAGCGTGACGCGGCGTCCGAGCTCAAGCGGTGCTGAAAGGAACTTCTATCATGGAATACCTCGATCTCGGACCCTACACGCGCGCGACTGGCACGGTGCGCCTGCCTGGCTCCAAGAGTATCTCGAATCGTGTGCTGCTGCTGGCGGCATTGGCTGAGGGCGTCACGACGATCGACAACTTGCTCGATTCGGACGATACCCGCGTTATGCTGGCCGCGCTCGAACAACTGGGCGTCGTGTTGCAGCATGACGCCGTGCAGCGGCGTTGCACCGTGACAGGCGCCGGGCGCGTGTTTCCAGTCAAACGGGCAGCGTTGTTTCTCGGCAACGCGGGAACCGCCGTGCGGCCGCTCACTGCGGCGTTGGCAGTCATGGGCGGCGAGTACCGACTGCATGGCGTACCGAGAATGCACGAGCGCCCAATCGGTGACCTGGTCGATGGCCTGCGGCAGCTCGGGGCGCGAATCGACTATGAAGGCAATCCGGGCTATCCGCCGTTGCTCGTGCATCCAGCGTCGATTCGCGCGAATGCGCCGATTCGCGTGCGGGGCGACGTATCGAGCCAGTTCCTGACTGCGCTGCTGATCACGCTGCCGCTGGTGGAGACGGCCGGCGGCGAGGCGGTAGTCGAAGTAGACGGCGAACTCATCTCCAAACCCTATATTGAGATCACGATCCGCTTGATGGAGCGCTTCGGCGTGCATGTGCAGCGCGATGGCTGGCGGCGCTTCATCGTGCCGGCCGCCGGCCGCGTGCGCTACCGCTCGCCGGGGCGGATCGTCGTTGAAGGCGACGCGTCGTCGGCGTCCTATTTCCTCGCGGCCGGCGCGCTCGCCCATGGGCCGGTGCGTGTCGAAGGCGTCGGGCGGGCCAGCATCCAAGGCGACGTGCAGTTTGCCGACGCGTTGGTCCGTATGGGGGCGAACGTGATGATCGGCGACGACTGGATCGAAGTGTGCGGGGTCGAATCAGATGATGGCAAGCTGCAGCCGTTGGACATGGATTTCAATCTGATTCCAGATGCCGCGATGACGATCGCAGTTGCCGCATTGTTCGCTAGCGGTATGACCACGCTGCGCAACATCGGCAGCTGGCGGGTTAAGGAAACGGACCGGATCGCCGCCATGGCCACCGAACTGCGCAAACTCGGGGCTCACGTCGAGGAAGGCGCGGACTACCTGCGTGTGGCGCCGCCCGCCGCGCTGACGCCCAATGCCGCGATCGACACGTATGATGACCATCGGATGGCAATGTGCTTTTCGCTGGCCAGCCTGGGCAATGTTCCGGTGAGGATTCACGATCCCAGTTGCGTCGGTAAGACATTTCCTGATTATTTCGACAGATTTGCCGCGATTGCGCGCGCTTGACCCCGTGCCGGCGGCCGGCCGGTCCGCGTGCGTAGGGTCGGCCGTTTGAAGTGTTTTAGTTTCCAATAGAGTAATGAAGTCCAATCGTCCATTTTATGAACCCGTGCCAGTCATCACGATTGACGGGCCGACGGCATCCGGCAAGGGCACGGTCGCGCAACTGGTGGCGGCGCACCTGGGCTTTCATTTGCTGGACAGCGGCGCGCTGTATCGGCTGGCGGCGCTGGCGGCGCAGCGCTATGGAGTGGGCAAGGACGACGTCGCCGCGCTGGTGGCGCTCATCGATGACCTCCATATCACCTTTCGCGAAGGCTGTGCGCAATTGGATGGTGTGGACGTCTCGACCGAGATTCGGCATGAGGCCGTCGGCAAGTTGGCTTCGGCGATCGCGGTACACGCGCCGGTGCGCGGCGCGCTGGTGGCCCGGCAGCGCGCGTTCCGCAAGCCGCCCGGCCTGGTCGCGGACGGTCGCGACATGGGCACGGTGATTTTTACCGACGCGGTATTAAAGGTGTTTTTGACGGCAAGTGCGGAGGCCCGCGCGCAGAGGCGTTATAAGCAATTGATACAAAAAGGGTTTTCTGCTAATATAGACGACCTTCTGCGGGATTTGCGCGAGCGTGATGCGCGCGATGCAAATCGCGCCAGCGCGCCGCTGAAGCCAGCGGCGGACGCGCGCCTGCTCGACACGTCCACGTTGTCGATCGGTGAAGCGGTTGATCGAGTCGTGGCCTGGTACCAGCAAATCGACCCAGCTACCGGTGCGGCGAAGGCGGGTCATGGCCGGCAAGGCCCGCAGGCGTGAGCGTTGCGGCTATACCGTGACGGACCGGGCAGTAATGCATCGGTGGTGAGGCTTCGTAGTGTCCGATGCAGTTGTGATGAATAGCAGTACCGTAGGTATTCCACAGTGACGTGGGATGTGTTTTCAACCCTTAACCCCGCATGCGGTCGCCGGCGATCATGAAGCCGAGTCCCGCCATGCACCATTTCATTTTTATGTCCGACCTGCAAACCTCTAACCCGAATACTGAATCTTTTGCGGCTCTGTTCGAAGAGTCGCTGACCCGCCAGGACATGCGCGCAGGCGAAGTGATCTCTGCCGAAGTCGTGCGCGTTGACCACAATTTCGTGGTCGTCAACGCGGGTCTGAAGTCTGAAGCCTACATTCCGATCGAAGAGTTCCTGAATGATCAGGGCGAGGTTGAGGTGCAGGCGGGCGATTTCGTATCGGTCGCGATCGACGCCCTCGAGAACGGCTATGGCGATACGATCCTGTCGCGCGATAAGGCCAAGCGTCTTGCTTCGTGGCTTGCGCTTGAAAAGGCGCTGGACAACAACGAGCTTGTGACCGGCACGATCACCGGCAAGGTCAAGGGCGGCATGACCGTGATGGTCAACGGCATCCGTGCGTTCCTGCCCGGCTCGCTGGTTGACACCCGTCCGGTCAAGGACACGACGCCGTACGAGGGCAAGACGCTCGAGTTCCGCGTGATCAAACTGGACCGCAAGCGCAACAACGTCGTGCTGTCGCGCCGCGCGGTGATCGAAGCCACGCAAGGCGAAGAGCGCGCGAAGCTGCTCGAGACGCTGAAGGAAGGCGCGATCGTCAATGGCGTCGTGAAGAACATCACCGACTACGGTGCGTTCGTTGACCTCGGCGGCATCGACGGCTTGCTGCACATCACCGACATCGCGTGGCGTCGCGTGCGTCACCCAAGTGAAGTGCTGTCTGTGGGCCAGGAAGTGACCGCGAAGATCCTGAAGTTCGATCAGGAAAAGAACCGTGTGTCGCTTGGCATCAAGCAGCTCGGCGACGATCCGTGGGAAGGCATTTCGCGTCGCTACCCATCGGGCACGCGGCTGTTCGGCAAGGTCACGAACATCACCGACTACGGCGCGTTTGTCGAGGTCGAGTCGGGCATCGAAGGCCTCGTGCACGTGTCCGAGATGGACTGGACCAACAAGAACGTCGCGCCGAGCAAGGTGGTGCAGCTCGGTGACGAAGTGGAAGTCATGGTGCTCGAGATCGACGAGGACCGCCGCCGTATCAGCCTCGGCATGAAGCAATGCAAGCCGAACCCGTGGGATGACTTCAGCCGCAACTTCAAGAAGGGCGACAAAATCACCGGCGCAATCAAGTCGATTACCGATTTCGGCGTGTTCATCGGCCTGCCGGGCGGGATTGATGGCCTGGTGCACTTGTCGGACCTGTCGTGGAGCGAATCCGGTGAAGAAGCGGTTCGCAAGTACAAGAAGGGCGACGAGGTTGAGGCCATGGTGCTCGGCATCGATGTCGAGAAGGAGCGCATCTCGCTGGGTATCAAGCAGTTGGAAGGCGACCCGTTCAACAACTTCGTGGCGATGAACGACAAGGGCTCAACCGTCGATGGTACGGTCAAGGCTGTCGATCCGAAGGGCGCCGTGATCCAGTTGAGCGCCGAGGTCGAAGGCTATCTGCGGGCGTCGGAAATCGCGCAGGACCGTGTCGAGGACGCGCGCAATGTGCTGAAGGAAGGTGACAAGGTCAACGCGATGGTCATCAACATTGACCGCAAATCGCGCGGTATCCAGCTGTCGATCAAGGCGAAGGATTCCGCGGAGCAGCAGCAAGCGATGCGCGGCCTGCAAGCCGACAGCAGCGCGGCCGCCAGCGGCACGACTAACCTCGGTGCGTTGCTCAAGGCAAAGCTGGACGGTCAACAGAACCAGTAAGGCAGCATGACCAAATCCGAGTTGGTCGCTCAACTGGCGCTGCGATTTCCGCAACTTGTCCTAAAGGATGCGGATTTTGCAGTCAAGGCGATGCTCGATGCGATGTCCGACGCGCTTGCCAATGGTCATCGCATCGAGATACGCGGCTTTGGCAGCTTTGCACTGAATCGTCGTCCGGCCCGGATCGGACGCAACCCCAAGTCTGGCGAGCGAGTCCAGGTCCCGGAGAAATGGGTGCCGCACTTCAAGCCGGGCAAGGAGTTGCGCGAGCGGGTTGACGGCAAGGCCGGCCAACCGATGAAGGCCGACAGTGCCGAGGCGTCGGACGACGCATGACGACAATATCGGGAGGCCTGCTGTTTCGGCAACCATCGAAAAAGCGCCATTTGGCGCTTTTTCTTTGACTGGCATCGCACGGTGCCGGCGGCTCCGGTGACCGGTTGTGGCCAAACACGCACGCCGTTGGGCGTGCCAGTAGGTGAGTGCGAGCGCTTCCATTACAATACGGGCACTTTCTCCGGCCCCCGGCCACGGTTCGGTTCCCTGCCACGGCCCGGCTACCCGATGCGCGGGTGCGGGTCGTTTGTCCAATTCGCTGGCGATCCGCTGTCCGGTCGCCGTCATCGAGATTGCCCATGAAGCTCATTGTCTGGCTGATCCGTGTCATCGTATTCGTGTTGCTGCTGGTGCTGGCGCTTGCCAACACGCAAGGCGTGACACTGAACTTCCTAGCCGGCTATACGTGGAATGCGCCATTGATCGTGATCGGGCTCGCATTTTTCGTGGTCGGCCTGCTTGCCGGGCTGGTGTCGGTGCTGCCGGCGGTCTTCCGGTTGCGGCTCGAAAACGGCCGACTCAAGCGCGAGCTGAAGACGGCCCGGCAGACACCAGTGACGACGGACGAACCGCCGATGCCGCCGATCATCTGACGCGTCCGGCACGCGTATGCTCAACGAATCACATTCATGGATCTTGATTTCTGGTGGTTGCTCATCATCCCGGTGGCCTTCGGGCTGGGCTGGGTCGCGGCCCGCTATGACCTGAAACACCTGCTGTCCGAGAGCGCGAACTTGCCGCGCTCTTACTTCCGGGGTTTGAATTTCCTGCTCAATGAGCAACCGGATCAAGCCATCGACGCGTTCATCGAAGTGGTGAAGCTAGATCCGGAGACAACCGAGCTTCACTTTGCCTTGGGCAGTTTGTTTCGTCGGCGCGGCGAGACGGAACGCGCGATCCGGGTTCATCAGAACCTGCTGTCGCGTGAGGACTTGCCGGCCAACGAGCGCGACCATGCATTGTACGAGCTTGGCCAGGACTTTTTAAAAGCTGGACTGCTCGATCGGGCGGAAGAGACCTTCCAGCGGTTGCACAGTGGCGGCTACGCACTCGGTGCGTTGCGGGCGCTGTTGACCATCTTCGAAATCGAGAAGGACTGGCACAAGGCGATCGAGGCGGCGCAACGAATCGAGGCGATGGGCGCGCCGCCGCTGGGCAAGGAGATTTCGCAATTCCACTGCGAGCTTGCGCAGGAAGCGTTGCAGTACAAGCGGATAGACGATGCACGCAACGCACTACAACAGGCGCTGCGGTGCAACCCACAGAATGTGCGAGCAACGATCCTGAGCGGCGATGTTGAGATGGCGTGTCACGAACCGACGCGGGCGCTCGAGTATTGGCGACAGGTCGAGCAGCAGAATCCCGCCTACTTGCCGCTGATTGCCAACAAGCTGATGCAAGCGTATGCGGCGACCGGCTGGTCGGCGCAGGGCGCCGCGCTGTTGACGCACTATGTCGAGGCGTATCCGTCGAACGATCTGCTTGACGCCGCCTACAAGCACATCGCCGAGTTGCGTGGCGCGGATGCCGCGCATGCGCTGGCGCGTACGCAGATGCAGAAGTCACCCAACCTGGCGGGCATGACGCGGCTGCTCGAAGCGCAGATTGCGGTGGCCGAAGAGCCTCGCAAGGGCGAACTGGAACTGATGCGCACGTTGATCCGGCAGCGCACGAAAAATCTGCCGCGATATACGTGCCAGAACTGCGGTTTTCGGGCGCGGTTATTCTACTGGCAGTGCCCCGGCTGCAGCGGCTGGGAAACCTACGCGCCGCGGCGGGTCGAGCCGATCGCGGCGGCGAGCTGACGGTGCACGACACGCCGATTGTGATCGGCGTGCTGCGCGCGGTCCTGGAAAAGGACCGTGAACCTCATCGGATTTAAATAAGCATGAAAATCACCATTATCGGCACAGGCTATGTTGGCCTGGTCACTGGCGCATGCCTGGCGGAGTTGGGTAACGACGTGTTCTGCCTGGACGTGGATCCGCGCAAGATTGAGACTTTGAATGGCGGGGGCGTGCCGATCCACGAGCCGGGGCTCAAGGAGCTGATCGATCGCAACCGCGCGGCGGGGCGGTTGCAGTTCTCCACGCAGGTGGAAGCGAGCGTGGCGCACGGGGATGTGCAGTTCATCGCGGTGGGCACGCCGCCGGACGAGGATGGCTCGGCGGACCTACAGTACGTGCTGGCGGCGGCGCGCAATATTGGCCGGCACATGCAGGGCTTCAAGGTGATCGTGGACAAGTCGACGGTGCCAGTGGGCACGGCCGAGCGAGTGGGCGCGGCCGTGGCCGAGGAGTTGGCACGGCGCGGGGCGGGGCACGGTTTCTCGGTGGTGTCGAATCCGGAGTTTTTGAAGGAAGGCGCGGCGGTGGACGATTTCATGCGTCCTGACCGGATCGTGATCGGCAGCGACGACGACGAGGCCGGCAAGTACGCGCGCGAGCAGATGAAGCGGCTGTACAAGCCGTTCAACCGGAACCACGAGCGCACGATGTACATGGACGTTCGCTCAGCGGAGTTCACCAAGTATGCGGCCAACGCGATGCTGGCCACGCGGATCTCGTTCATGAACGAGTTGGCGAACTTGGCGGACCGGGTGGGGGCGGACATCGAGGCGGTGCGCCGGGGGATCGGCTCGGACCCACGCATCGGCTACAGCTTTTTGTACGCGGGGGCGGGCTACGGCGGCTCTTGCTTTCCGAAGGACGTGCAGGCGCTGATGCGTACGGCGCACGAGTATGGGCGCACGCTACGGATCCTGGAGGCGGTGGAGGCGGTGAACGACGCGCAAAAGAGCGTGCTGGTGGACAAGATCACGGCGCGGCTGGGACAGGACTTGAGCGGGCGCACGGTGGCGGTGTGGGGGCTGGCGTTCAAGCCGAATACGGATGACATGCGCGAGGCGCCGAGCCGCACGTTGATCATGGCACTGCTCAGGCGCGGGGCGACGGTGCGCGCGTACGACCCGGTGGCGATGCAGGAGGCGCGGCGGGTGTTGGCGTTGGACCTGCGCGATGAGCCGCAAGCGCAGGCGCGGCTGTCGTTCGTTCCCACGCAGGCCGAGGCGGTGCACGGCGCGGACGCACTGGCAATCATGACCGAGTGGAAGGCGTTCAAGAGTCCGGATTTCAACGCGCTCAAGCGTGCGCTGAAGGCGCCGCTGGTGTTCGACGGACGCAACTTGTACGAGCCCAATGCGATGGCCGAGTTTGGCATCGAATACTACGCGATTGGCCGCGGTACGGCGCCGGCCAATGCGATGCTCAGTGAGGTGCAGCGTGTCTGACAAGCCGATTTCGCGCTTGGCGCTGTATGCCGCGAGCGAAGCGGCCACCGCCGACGCGGCGAGCGCGTCGCAACAGGTGCCGACCGTGCGGCGGCCACAGCTTGCCACTTCGCGCGTGCTGGTCGTCGGCGACGTGATGCTGGATCGCTATTGGTTCGGCGATGTCACGCGGATCTCGCCGGAGGCGCCGGTGCCCGTCGTCCACGTGCAGCGTACCGAGGATCGTCTGGGCGGCGCCGCCAACGTCGCGCGCAACGTATCGGCGTTGGGCGCCCAGGCGGGACTGCTGTGCGTGGTGGGACATGATGAGCCGGGCGAGCGTATCGTCGAGCTGCTCGGCCAGAGCAGCGTGAACGCGCACCTGGAGCGCGATCCTGCATTGCCGACGACGATCAAGCTGCGCATCTTGTCGCGCCAGCAACAATTGCTGCGGATCGATTTCGAAAAGACGCCGGCGCACGAGGTATTGCTGGCCGGACTGGCGAAGTTCGAGACGCTGCTGCCCGGCCATGATGTTGTGTTGTTGTCCGACTACGCGAAAGGTGGCCTGACGCACGTGAGGCGGATGATCGAGGCCGCGCAGGCAGCCGGCAAGCCCGTGCTGGTTGACCCGAAGGGGGATGACTGGGAGCGCTACCGCGGTGCGACGCTGATTACGCCGAACCGGGCGGAGTTGATTGAGGTCGTCGGCCACTGGAAGTCCGAGGCGGACCTGCATGCGCGCGTGGAGGCATTGCGCGCCTCGCTGCAGTTCTGCGCATTGCTGCTGACCCGTTCGGAGGAAGGCATGACGCTGTTCACCGATGCCGGCGTGTTGCACGAGTCGGCGCTTGCACGCGAAGTGTATGATGTGTCGGGCGCAGGCGATACGGTCATCGCGACGCTGGCGACCATGCTCGGCGCCGGCGTGCCGCTTGCCGAGGCGGTTCGTCAGGCGAATCGCGCCGCCGGCGTCGTGGTCGGCAAGCTCGGTACCGCGACCGTGAGCTACGACGAACTGTTCCCCGACCCGCCGGCATCGGCCTGATGTGCGGCACGTGCCTGAACTTATTCCACGGATGCGCAATTTATGACCATCATCGTTACCGGCGCGGCCGGCTTCATTGGCAGTAACATCGTCAAGGGATTGAACGAGCGCGGCGAACGCCGGATCATCGCTGTCGACAACCTGACACGCTCGGACAAGTTCCGCAACCTCGTCGATTGCGAGATCGACGACTACATCGACAAGCGCGAGTTTGTCGAGCGCTTGCGCCGTCATGACTTCGGCAAGGTGCGTGCAGTATTTCACGAAGGTGCCTGCTCCGACACGATGGAAACGGACGGGCGCTACATGATGGACAACAATTTCACGTACAGCCGCGCGGTGCTGGAAGCCTGCGTCGCGCAGCGTGCCCAGTTCCTGTACGCGTCGTCCGCGGCGATCTACGGCGGCTCGACGACGTTTGTTGAGGAGCGGGGTTCGGAAAGTCCGTTGAACGTCTACGGCTACTCGAAGTTTCTGTTCGACCAGGTCGTGCGGCGCATGCTGCCCGATGCAGCAAGCCAGATCGTGGGCTTTCGCTATTTTAATGTCTATGGTCCTCGCGAGACGCATAAGGGGCGTATGGCGTCGGTGGCATTCCACAACTTCAACGAGTTCCGTGCGCAACGCCACGTCAAGCTATTTGGCGAATACAACGGTTATGCGGCTGGCGAGCAGACGCGGGATTTCGTGTCCGTCGAAGATGTGGTCAAAGTGAACCTGTTTTTCTTCGATCACCCGGACAAGTCGGGCATTTTCAATCTTGGTACGGGCCGTGCGCAACCGTTCAACGATATCGCGATGACTGTCGTGAACACGTTACGCGAACTCGATGGCAAGCCGGCGTTGCCGCTTTCTGAACTGGTCATGAACGGCACGCTCGAGTACATCGCATTTCCGGACGCGCTGCGCGGCAAGTACCAGTGCTTCACACAGGCCGATCTCACCAAGCTGCGCGCCGCCGGCTATGAGGCTCCGTTCTTGACCGTGCAGGAAGGCGTGGCGCGCTACGTGCGTTGGCTGAACGGCTGACTGCGGCAGCACCCTCGTCCTTCGTAGACTAGCATCCTGTGTCGGCGATGGCCGCCGGTGCGAGTTCGTTGGGAGATTCGATGGGTACGCTGCTCAATACGCTGAACGCGCCGCGCATGGCGGTGGTGCTGTGGCTGACCGCGGGCTTGGCCGCGGCGTCGCCACGCGTGCAGATCAACGCTGCGGATGACGCGATGCTGCAGACGATCCGCGGGATCGGTCCATCCACTGCGCAGGCAATCATCGAAGCTCGGGACGCGCAGGGCCCGTTCAGTAGCGCGAACGATCTCGTGCGACGCGTCAAGCGCGTGGGTGCGAAGTCGGTGGCGAAGTGGCAGGCACAGGGCCTGGTTTTCGATGCCGCGTCGCCGGAACAGCACTGCGCGCCCGCAGCCGCGAGCGTGCGGTAACCCGCATTGCGGCAACGGTGCGCGAGCGCGCGTGCGCGGTTCCGCTTTACAATAAAAAGTTGCGACCTTTCCCGGGCAAGGGCAGCCATGGCTTATAAAACAATTCAAGACACAATCGGCAACACGCCGCTAGTTCAACTGGTCAGGCTGCCTGAAGATGACATCCACAGCCGGGGCAATGTGATTCTGGCTAAGCTCGAGGGAAACAATCCGGCCGGATCAGTGAAGGACCGTCCCGCGCTGTCAATGATCAGCAAGGCTGAGCAACGCGGTCGCATCAAACCAGGAGATACGCTGATCGAGGCGACCAGCGGCAATACGGGCATTGCGCTGGCGATGGCGGCAGCGATCCGAGGCTACAAGATGGTGCTGTTGATGCCAGAGGATCTGTCGGTCGAGCGCCAGCAGAGCATGGCCGCGTATGGCGCGCAGATCGTGCTGACGCCGGTCAAAGGCGGCATGGAGTATGCACGCGACCTGGCCGAGCAAATGCAGCGCGACGGCAAGGGCGTGATACTCGACCAATTCGCCAACCCGGATAACCCGGCTGCACACTACGAGGGTACCGGACCAGAGATCTGGCGTGATACTGATGGGCGTGTCACGCATTTCGTTTCGTCTATGGGCACCACCGGCACGATCATGGGCGTGTCGCAATACCTAAAGGAGCAGAACACGCGCATCGAAATCATCGGCGCACAACCGGACGAGGGTTCCCGTATCCCGGGCATTCGCAAGTGGCCGGACGCGTATCTACCGAAGATCTTCGACCGCGCGCGCGTGGACCGCATCGAGCACGTGAGCCAGCCGGCATCGGAGGCGATGGCGCGCCGGTTGGTTGCCGTCGAAGGCATTTTCTGCGGCATTTCGTCCGGTGGGGCCTGCGAGGTTGCGTTGCGCATCGCGCGGCAAACGCAGAACGCTACTATCGTGTTCATCGTTTGCGACCGTGGCGACCGGTACCTGTCGACAGGCGTGTTCTCCGCGTAACCGCTACTGCAGCGCGGACGGCGCGGCGGGTGCTGCCGGCCGAGGCGGTGTCGCGGAAAGGGCTTGCATCTGCGCCTTGACCCGTTCGCCCAGTTGATACACCGCCAGTGCATAAAAGAAGCTGCGATTGTAACGGGTCAACACGTAGAAATTTCTTAACCCGAGCATGTACTGCGGGGGTTGTCCGGGGGTGGGCAGTTCGACCACGGTCACAGGTGTTCCGGCTTCGCTTGCCGTATCGACGCCGCGTTCATCGAGTAGCATGCCGGCGCGCAACAGTTGTTGCAGCGCCCAGCGAGGTTCGGCCTGCCCGTGCGCGGCGGCCTGCGCAATGCCAATGCTGCCGGCATCCGCGCGAATGTGCCATACGACCGGCCGGCCGCTTTCCCAGCCGTGCTGCTTCAGATAGTTGGCGACGCTGCCGATTGCATCGGCCGGGCTGTTGCGCAAGTCGATACGGTGATTGCCCTCGTAATCGAGCGCGTATTCGATGATGCTGCTCGGCAGGAACTGCGGGATGCCGATTGCGCCCGTGTAGGAGCCCAGCACCGTGGTCGGCTCGATGCCGGCACTGCGGGTCCAGACCAGGAAGTCCTCTAGGTTCTTGCGGAACAGCGTCATGCGTTGCGTGCGATTGGACGTGTCCGGATAATCGAACGCGAGGGTGGTCAGCGCGTCGAGCACGCGGAAGTTGCCCATGTACCGGCCATACAATGTTTCGACGCCGATGATGCCGACGATCACTTCCGGCGGCACGCCGAATTGTTCGCTAGCTTGTTGCAGCACCGCCTTATTCTGTTGCCAGAACTCCACACCCGCGTTGATGCGCACCGGTTCAATGAAGCGTGCCTGGTATGCCTGCCAATTCTTAAGTGTTGGCGTTGGAGCGGGAAGTACCAGCTTGACCGCGGTTTTCGAATACACGGCTTGGTTGAACAGCGCGTGCAGCGCCTTCGAATCGAAATCGTACCGGGCGACCATGTCGTTGATGAACGCATCGACATTCGGATTGGCCGCATAGCGCTGCGGCACGATTTCCTCCTCGAACGTCTGGCCTGGCGGCACCGGCGTCTCCGGTTGCGCCTGGGCGACGATCATCGGGCGGGAGCCGCTCGGCGCCGTGCTGATCGGCGCGGCGAGCGCCGCGCCATGCGCGGTGGCGAGCATGAACAGCACCGCCTGTGTCCCGCGGGTCATTACGCGGTTAGGTCTCGATTGAAAACGGGGACAACGGTGGCACGACAGTAGGTCGAACAAGACGGTCATGGCAAGGCGTGACAAGTAAAGCGGCGAACGAATACGGCAGTGCGTTGGTGTTGCCCAGACAATGCGCCGATGCGCAAAGGGCGGCACGCCGGGTGGATAGGGTCAACGCAGTATAACCGAGGGTGGTGTGGTAATTTAATCAAAGGGTCGCCGCATGCGGTGGCCGGGACCCATAAAGAGGTGGCGCGTCACGGGCGCGTTTGTTACCCAACCGACCATATTGCGATGGCAACAGGTTTCTTCACCCACCCGGAGTGCCGGCTGCACGAAATGGGGCAGGGGCATCCGGAATGCCCGGCGCGCTTGTCCGCGATCGAGGATCAGCTAATTGCCAATGGCATCGATCCGCTGATCCATCACGAGTTGGCTCCATTGGCGGACGCAGCGTCGCTTGCGCGGGTCCATACGCGCGCGCACATCGATTTCGTGCGTGACACCGCACCTGAGCAGGGCTACGCGGAAATCGATGCCGATACGCAGATGAATCCTCATAGCTGGCGGGCGGCGCTGCGCGCCGCCGGCGCGTCGGTGGCGGCCACGGATGCGGTCATTGCGGGCCGCTACGACAATGCTTTTTGCAGCGTGCGCCCGCCCGGCCACCATGCCGAACCGGCTCGGGCAATGGGTTTTTGCTTCTTCAACAATGTCGCGATCGCGGCGCGTCATGCGTTGGACGTGCATGGGCTGGCGCGCGTGGCGATCATCGACTTTGACGTCCATCATGGCAACGGAACCGAAGCGGCATTCGCTGGCGACGAGCGGGTGTTGATGTGCAGCTTCTTTCAGCATCCTTTCTACCCGTTCAGTGGCTTTAACAATCAGGCGCCGAACATGGTGAACCTGCCCATGCCGGCCCGCACCCGGGGCATGGCGGTACGCGAGGCAATCGACTTGATCTGGCTGCCACGGCTTGGTGCGTTCCGACCGCAGATGATATTCGTATCGGCCGGCTTCGACGCGCACCGCGAGGACGAACTCGGCAACATGGGGTTGGTCGAGGATGACTACGCATGGATCACGCGGCAAGTGCGTGATGTCGCTGTGCGTTACGCGAACGGGCGCATTGTCAGCTGCTTGGAGGGCGGCTACAGCCTATCGGCGCTCGGCCGCAGTGCCGTCGCGCACCTGAAAGCGCTGGCCCATCTGTAGCGCCTGTCATCCGCGGGTCGGGCACGATTGACAGTGACGATCGCGTCGCCGCGCACGAGCAGTGCCGCGTTAATGCTCGCACTCCCGGTCGTAGCGTGACGGCTATCGGTGCGCGAATCTAATTTCTGTAAGTTATAAATTGGCTAGAAATAATTATTTCCAGCTATGTGGCAGTTTGATAAAATGGCCGGTCGAAAAAACGGGTCACTGCGGCGGCGGACTGTGGCAGCGAGACGGTCGTCCGCCGTTTTTTCATTTTCCATGATCGAACTGCACAACATCTCGCAGCGCTTCCCCGGACCCCGCGGGTGGGTGGAAGCGCTGCACAACGTTACGCTCACGGTGCCGCCGCGCCAAGTGTTCGGCATCATCGGACGCAGTGGCGCGGGCAAGAGTACGCTGGTGCGTACCATCAACCTGCTGACGCGACCCAGCGAGGGCCGCGTGATTGTCGACGGTCGCGACTTGACCGCGTTGTCTGCCGATGGACTGCGCGCGGCGCGGCGCGAAATCGGCATGATCTTCCAGCATTTCAACCTACTGTCCTCGCGCACGGTCTACGACAACGTCGCGTTGCCGCTGGAGTTGGCGGGGAAGCGGCGCATGGAGATCGACAAGGTCGTGTTGCCGTTGCTAGAGCTGGTCGGATTGTCCGCGCAGCGGGACCGGTATCCGGCGCAGATCAGCGGTGGACAGAAGCAACGTGTCGGTATTGCGCGGGCGTTGGCGAGCCGGCCAAAAGTATTGCTGTCGGACGAGGCGACGTCGGCGCTGGACCCGGAAACCACGCGCTCGATACTGGAACTGCTGCGCCAGATCAATCGAGAATTGGGGTTGACGGTCGTGTTGATCACGCACCAAATGGATGTGGTCAAGCAAGTGGCCGATCGCGTCGCGGTACTCGACGCGGGGCGCTTGGTCGAGCAGGGCAACGTGATCGACGTCTTTCTGAAACCGCACCACGAGGTCACGCGCGCGCTGATCGGCGACGTGATCGCGCAGGAATTGCCGCCTGCGCTCAAGGCCAGGGTCCAGCAGCGGCTGGAGGCGGGGCGCGACCATTTGCTACGGCTCGCGTTCTCGGGCCAAGGCGTCGAACAGCCGGTATTATCTGAGACGATTCGGCGATATGCGCTCGATTTCAGCATTCTGCATGGCCAGATCGACGAGATCCAAGGTCAGGCATTCGGCTCGCTTGCCGTGCTTGCCAGCGGCGAACCCGGCAATGTCGGAAAGGCAATGGCTTTTCTGCGCGAGCAAGGCGTCATCGTGGAGGAGTTGAACTATGTGGACTGAGATGTTCGACATGTTCGTGCAGTCGTTCTGGGAGACGCTGATCATGGTCGGCATTTCCGGGGCGATCGGCGGCGTGATCGGCCTGCCGCTGGGCGTGCTGCTGCACTTGAGCGAGCGTGGCGGCGTGCTGCAGAACGTAATCCTCAATCGTGTGCTCGGCATGCTGATCAACGCGGTGCGCTCCACGCCCTTCATTATCCTGCTGGTGGCGGTTATTCCGTTCACCCGCTTGGTGGTCGGCTCGTCGATTGGCACCGCCGCCGCCGTTGTGCCGCTGACGATCGCCGCCGCGCCGTTTGTTGCGCGTCTGGTCGAGACCGCGCTGCGCGAGGTAGATCGTGGCCTGATAGAAGCCGCGCAGGCGATGGGGGCGACCACGTCGCAGGTCGTGTTCAAGGTCTTGTTGCCTGAGGCCTGGCCCGGTATCGTTGCGGGCTTGACGTTGACGTTCGTATCGCTGGTTGGCTATTCGGCGATGGCGGGGGCGATCGGCGGCGGAGGCTTGGGCGACCTGGGTATCCGCTATGGCTATCAGCGCTTCCTGCCCGAAGTCATGCTCGCTGTGGTGCTCGTGCTGATCGTCTTCGTGCAGTTGGTGCAGTCCTTCGGCGATTACCTGGTGCGCCGGCTTAGCCACAAATAGCGGCACGGCGCAGATGCGCCGTGGCTTGGCCGGCAAGTGCTGCCACCGGGTGAGAAGTCCCATACTGACTCAGAAAAAAGGGAAAATCGATGCAACGCCGTTTCATGATCAAGCTAGTTGCGGCACTGGGGATCGCAGCGTTCTTCATGGGTGCCGCGCGTGCGCAAGACCGGATCAAGGTGGGCGTGACCGGCGGCCCGCACGCGCAGATCCTCGAGGTTGTGAAGAAGGTTGCAGCCAGGAACGGGCTGAACCTCCAGATCGTTGAATTTTCCGACTACGTGCAGCCGAATGCCGCACTCGCTGCCGGTGATCTCGACGCGAACAGCTACCAGCATCAGCCCTATCTCGACGCGCAGGTCAAGGATCGCCGCTACAAGATTGTCAAGGTCGCCGATACCGTGATGTTTCCGATGGGCATCTACTCGAAAAAGGTCAAGTCGCTAAAGGACCTGCCCAGTGGCGCGAGGATCACGGTGCCGAATGACCCGACCAATGGCGGGCGCGCGCTGCTGTTGTTGCAAAAGCTCGGCATGTTGAAGCTGCGCGCGGACGCGGGGCTGAAAGCCACGCCGCTGGACATCGTCGAGAACCCGAAAAAGATCAAGCTTGTCGAATTGGACGCGGCGCAGATCCCGCGCTCGCTAGCTGATGTCGATGCGGGCGCGATCAATATGAATTTCGTGATGGAGGCAGGCCTGCAGCCCAGGCGGGATGCGATCGCGATCGAAGACACGAATGGTCCGTACGTGAATATCCTTGCGGTGCGCCAGGCTGATCGCGACAAGCCATGGGTCGCGAAGCTGGTCGCTGCGTACCATTCGCCGGAAGTCAAGCAGTACATTGATAGCCGATACGGCGGTGCCGTAGCGGCCGGGTGGTGACCATGGGGGAACGCCCGTCGTCGGCCCACGCTTATGGCAACGGCGACTACGGCCGTGGCTGAGTCGAGGCTGTCGCTGTGGCTGCCGGGGCTATGGTTGGGTCGGGGCTGCGGTTGCCGCAGGTGCCACGATGAATCCGTATTGGGCCTGTCGTGGCTGACATGATCGGGCGTCTGGACTAGAGGGTTGAGTCAGGTTGACGGTTTCTCGCCGGTCTTTTTTGTCATTAAAATAGAACGACCGTTCGTCGTTATAATGGCCGTTGATGAGTTGCCGTATTCGTAACTTTGGAGCGTGGAATGAAAGTTCTTGTGCCGGTCAAGAGAGTGGTCGACTACAACGTGAAGGTCCGCGTGAAATCGGACGGCACGGGCGTGGACGTGGCGAATGTAAAGATGTCGATGAACCCGTTCGACGAGATCGCGGTGGAAGAGGCAGTGCGGTTAAAGGAAGCGGGCGTGGCCACGGAAGTGATTGCCGTATCGGCAGGGGTGCCGGCGTGCCAAGAGACGCTGCGCACCGCGCTGGCGATCGGCGCGGACCGAGCGATCCTGATCGAAGCCCAAGAGGAGTTGCAGCCGCTGGCGGTTGCTAAGTTGCTCAACGCGCTGGTCGCGCGGGAACAGCCGCAACTCGTGATCCTGGGTAAGCAGGCGATCGATGACGACTCGAATCAGACCGGGCAAATGCTGGCCGCGCTGGCTGGCTGGCCGCAGGCCACGTTTGCCTCACAGGTGACGGTCGAAGGTGGCCGCGCCACGGTGGCGCGTGAAGTGGACGGCGGCGCCGAGACGCTGTCATTGACGCTGCCGGCGGTGGTGACCACTGACCTACGGCTGAACGAGCCGCGTTATGTGACGTTACCCAATATCATGAAGGCGAAGAAAAAGCCGCTGGAGACCGTGACGCCGCAGACCTTGGGCGTGAACGTGGCGCCGCGGCTTAAAACGCTGAAGGTGGCCGAGCCGCCCAAGCGCAGCGCAGGCGTGAAGGTGCCGGATGTCGCCACGCTGGTCGACAAGCTCAAGAGCGAAGCAAAAGTACTGTAACGCACAACGCGCAAAGAGGCAGACATGACGATACTGGTCATTGCAGAACACGACAACGCGGCGCTCAAGGCAGCGACGCTGAACACAGTAGCGGCCGCGCAGAAACTGGGCGGCGAAATCCACGTGCTAGTGGCGGGGCACAACGCGCGCGGCGCGGCCGACGCGGCGGCCAACGTGGCCGGGGTCGCGAAGGTGCTGCTGGCTGATGCGCCGCAGCTCGGCGAAGGATTGGCGGAGAACGTCGAGGCAACGGTGCTGCCGATCGCGCGCGAATACACACACATCGTGCTGCCGGCGACCGCATACGGCAAGAACGTGGCGCCTCGTCTTGCCGCTAAGTTGGACGTTGCGCAACTGAGCGACATCACGGCCGTGGTGAGCGTGGACACTTTCGAGCGACCGATCTATGCTGGCAATGCCATTGCAACGGTGCAATCGGCGGATCCGATCAAGGTCATCACGGTACGAGGCACGGCGTTCGATCCGGTCGCCGCCGACGGCGGCAGCGCGCCGGTGCAGGCGATCGACGCGGCGCCGGCAGCGCCCGGCGTGAGCTTCGTGAGCCGCGAGTTGACCAAGCTGGAGCGCCCGGAATTGACCAGCGCGCAGATCATCGTGTCAGGCGGACGGGGGCTGGGCAGCGGCGAACACTATACGCAAGTGCTTGAGCCGCTGGCCGACAAGCTCGGCGCCGCGCTGGGCGCTTCGCGCGCGGCAGTTGACGCGGGGTACGTACCGAACGACTACCAGGTGGGGCAGACCGGCAAGATTGTTGCGCCGCAACTGTACATCGCGGTAGGGATTTCCGGTGCGATCCAGCACTTGGCCGGCATGAAGGACAGCAAGGTCATCGTGGCGATCAACAAAGATCCGGAGGCACCGATTTTCAGCGTTGCCGACTATGGCCTGGTAGGCGATCTGTTCACGTTGGTGCCAGAACTGGTTAACGCGCTATGAGCGGCTGGCACGTCGCGTGATGCACGCGCGACAGAGCGTGGCAGAAGGGCGCATCGTGCGCCCTTTGTCGTTTCTGCGCTGCCATATGACGACACTACACTTTAACCGGGCGGGCAGCGATGCGTTATGTTCCGCCCGTCAATGACAGGATGCTCATGATCGATCGGCGGCTGCGGACCTGCGCGCTCACGCGCTGGCGTAAGCGGGGCGGCGCGAGCCGGCCCCGTCGGTGAGATAGCGATGCATGGATAGGTCGTCGGCCTGGATCGCGGGTCGTTTGCCGGACATCAGATCGGCGAGCAGTTGCCCCGATCCGCACGACATGGTCCAGCCAAGCGTGCCGTGACCGGTATTGAGAAACAAATTGGGCATCGGCGTGCGGCCGACAATCGGTGTGCCGTCGGGGGTCATCGGCCGCAAGCCGGTCCAAAAGCTTGCCTGCACCGTGTCGCCGCCGCCCGGGAACAGGTCGTTGACGCACATTTCGAGCGTGCGGCGGCGCGCATCGCGCAGCGACGTATCGAAACCGACGATTTCGGCCATGCCGCCGACGCGGATCCGGTCGTCGAACCGGGTGATAGCAATCTTGTACGTCTCGTCCAGCACGGTCGATACCGGCGCACGGGCAGCGTCGACAATCGGTGCAGTGATCGAATAGCCTTTGAGCGGATAAACCGGGACCTTGACGATGCCGGCCAGCAGGCGGGTCGAATATGCGCCCAGCGCGACCACGTAGGCGTCGGCGCGCAGCCATTCGGAGCCGCATTGCACGCCGGCGATCCGGCCGCCGGCGATGGCGAGCGAGTCAATTGGCGTGTTGAACCGGAATTGCACGCCCAGCGACATGGCCAATTGTGCCAGTCGCATCGTGAAAAGCTGACAATCACCGGTTTCGTCGTTGGGCAGCCGCAATCCGCCGGTTAACTTGGGAGCGACGCGCTGCAGCGCCGGTTCGGCTTTGCCCAACTCGGCGCTCGACAACAGTTCATACGGAACGCCTGCCTCTTCGAGTACCGCGATGTCCTTCGCGGCGCCGTCCAACTGCGCCTGCGTGCGGAACACCTGCAGTGTGCCGCCTTGGCGCCCCTCATACGCGATGCCGGTCTGTGCGCGCAGCGTTTGTAGGCAGTCGCGGCTGTACTCGGCTAGCCGCACCATCCGGCTCTTGTTGGTTGCGTACCGGCTGGCGGTACAGTTCTGCAGCATGTGCCACATCCATTTGAGCTGGAATGCGCTGCCATCGAGTCGAATGGCCAGTGGCGCGTGCTGCTGGAACATCCATTTGAGCGCCTTCAGCGGCACCCCCGGCGCTGCCCACGGCGCGGCATAGCCCGGCGAGATTTGGCCGGCGTTGGCGAAGCTGGTCTCCAGCGCGGGGCCCGACTCGCGGTCGACCACGGTGACTTCATGACCTGCCCGCGCTAGGTAATAGGCGCTTGCTACGCCGACCACGCCGCTGCCCAGGACGATGACACGCATGCGATGCTCCGATTCGCTTGAATCCCGACTCAGTACTGCAAGTCGGCAAATGGATAGTAAATGCGCCTATCCTATTGCGAGTTATCCAGTTGTTGTTATTTTATTTTTATGTTTTTTTAGTAACTAATCATGAGAACGCAGAGGCAACCCGTGCGAGCGCTCGATAAGCTCGACCGCAAGATATTGAACCTGTTGCAGGCCGACGGGCGCATGGCGATGAAGGACCTTGCTGAGCGTATCGGTTTGTCGATTACGCCGTGTATCGAGCGCGTCAGGCGTATGGAGCGCGACGGTGTGATCACCGGCTACTATGCTCGGGTGAATCCGGCCAAGCTTGGCGCCGGTCTGCTCGTCTTCGTCGAGATCACGCTGGATCACAAAAGCGGCAACATGTTCGGCCAGTTCCGGCGTGAGGTCGAGCGCATTGCGCAGGTATTGGAGTGCCACCTGATCTCCGGCGAGTTCGACTATTTGATCAAGGCGCGCATTGGCGAGATGTCCGACTATCGGAAGTTATTGGGGGACATCCTGCTCCAATTGCCCGGGGCGGTGCAGTCCAAAAGCTATGTCGTGATGGAGGAAATCAAGGAGACGTTGACGATTGCGGCGGGTGAGTGATACTGTATTTTTATACAGTATTGAGTCGCGCGAACTAATGAAATCGCCTGCTGATGATGCGTTGCCAGTGGTGCCACTGCGGCCACATAAAGGCCGCGGTGCCATCACGAACATTGCGGGCCGCTACGAGGTGGACGAGAGGCAACCGGTGGACGACGGCTGGCTGCACGTGGCCGCCGATTGCGACGGCGATGTCATCGCACCACTGAAGACACGCGTGTTCAACGAGCGGGCAAAGCGCATTCTGACGCGCAATGCATCGCCCGATATTCCATTCAGCGTATCGCTGAATCCGTACCGAGGCTGCGAGCACGGCTGCATTTATTGCTTCGCGCGGCCCACGCACAGCTACCTCGGGTTGTCGCCTGGCCTAGATTTCGAGAGCCGTATCTATGCGAAAGTCAATGCGCCCGAGTTGTTGCACGCCGAACTGGCCAAGCCGTCCTATGTGCCCGAGCCGATCGCGCTGGGGGTCAACACCGACGCCTATCAGCCGGTCGAACGGGATCTGCGGATCACCCGGCGCGTGCTCGATGTCTTGGACAGGCATCGGCATGCGGTGGCAGCGATCACGAAGTCCTCGCTGATCGAACGGGACATCGATCTGCTCGCACCGATGGCGCACCGTGGGCAGGCGTTGGTCGCGATAACGGTCACCACGTTGGATGCCGACGTTGCGCGCACCCTCGAACCGCGGGCCGCGACGCCGTCGCGCCGGCTGCGCACGATCCGGACGCTGGCCGATGCAGGTATTCCGGTAGGGGTCAGCATTGCGCCGGTTATTCCGTTCATCACCGAACCGGATCTGGAGCGGGTGCTCGACGCTTGCTCACAGGCGGGTGCGAGCAGCGCGTCCTATATCGTATTGAGACTGCCTTGGGAAGTCGCGCCGCTGTTTAAGCAATGGCTTGATGCGCATTTCCCTGGCCGAGCCGAGCGTGTGATGAACCGGATCCGCGAGATGCGCGGCGGCAACGATTATGACGCGTCGTTCGGCACACGAATGAAGGGCCAGGGAGCGTGGGCCGAGCTGCTCAAGCAGCGTTTTGAACGGGCGGCGCGCAAGTTGGGGTTCACCAGGCGTCGGCACGGGACGTTGGACATGTCCGCGTTCGCGCCGCCCGCGGCGCGCACCGCCCGCCGTCACGTCGCTAGATCCGCGGCCGATTCTCGCGGCGATGCCCAGATGAGCCTGTTTGACTGATGCGCGGCGCCGTCATGAGCGGCGCCGCGATCAAGCGAGCACGCGATCAAGCTAGCGCGCCGAGGCCGACACGGCTCAGCGGCTGGACCGTGGCTTCGAAGTAGGTCTGGAACGCTAACGCCAGCGCGCCCATCAGCAACATCGCGCCGATGAACAGCGACAGGATCACAACGAACACGACACCCCAGCCGGAACGGTTCCGGCGGTTGCCGTGTGGGTTGAAGCGGGCGTCCCACTTATCGTCCGGCTGCAGGCCATAGACGATCGCGGCGAGGAACGCGGTCAGGAGCGAGACAGCACCGGGCACCGATAGCCCCCACCCGGCGACCGATGTTCGCTGCGTCGCGACGAGCCATTGCACGCCGACGACGCCGAGCGCCGTCGCGGCAATATGCAAGTACGCCAGCGCGTCGCGCGGACCATACAGGTAGAACCGATGTGCGCCAAGCGAACCGAGCAGGAACGCGGCAAGGGCGGCGCGGGTCTTGGACTTGAACTGGGGTGGCGGGGCCGGCGGCACGCGGCCGTCGGACCGCATGCGGGAAGAGAGGGACATGGCGGACAGGAATACGATGACAGAGTCGATATTGTACGTCGCGCCGTTAGCGCCTCGCGTAGGTGACGCGATAGATGGCGCTGGCATCGTCGAGGTTACCCGCGCGACGCAGTAGCCGACCTTGGTGCTGTCCAGGCGCACGATCCGCGACACCGCCGAGATACCGCACGCCATCGTGTCAGGCAACGGCTGACCGGCGGTATCCGGATCGCGTCTACGGGCCGCGCCGTGGCGGGATGGTACGCAAGTACGCCGGCCACCAGCACCATCACCGACACGGTAAGTATTTGTTAGAGCGCTATTTTCAGGTTATAATCGCGCGTTTCGGCAGATCGAAAACCCGGGTGTTGCTGGTCAATACCCAGGCTATTTAGGTAAGGACACAGCATGGTCATCATCCGCTTGGCTCGTGGCGGCTCGAAGAAGCGCCCGTTCTACAATATCGTTGCAACCGATTCGCGCAATCGCCGCGATGGCCGTTTCATTGAGCGCGTCGGTTTCTATAATCCGGTCGCGACAAAGGGCGAATCGCTGCGCATCGCGCAAGACCGCCTGACGTACTGGCGAGGCGTCGGCGCGCAGCTGTCGCCGACCGTGGCCCGCCTGGTCAAGCAGGCGCAAGCTGCACAACCGTCCGCGTAACCCGCTGAATGCAGGCCGTCGGCATTTGCCCAGTGCGGTATCGCGGCATCTGTCGGAGTGTGGTGCGCGAACGGTCAAACGCTGGAATGTGAGCAGATGTCAACCCGTGTGTCGTTGCCCCGGCCTGTGTCATTCGGCCATTTTGTGCGTCGTCCGGTGAAGGGTGGCGGCCGTGCGGGTTCGTCCGAGTCCGGCATTGAGAGCGTGGCGTCGTTGCCGGACGACGCGATTGAAGTCGGTGCGGTCGTCGATGCCTACGGCGTCAAGGGGTGGTTAAAGATCACGCCGCATGCCGGCGTCGGTTCGAGTGGCGGTGCGCTGCTGCGTGCAAGATCGTGGTGGCTCGTCAAGGATGGCGTGTGTCGTGCGGCACAGGTTGTGTCGAGCAAGGCGCATAGCGCTACCGTGGTTGTGCAACTTGCCGGGTGCGCGGATCGCGATCAGGCCCTCGCGCTGCGCGGTGCTACGGTGCACGTGCGCCGCGCGGATTTTCCGGCGCTCGGGCGTGACGAGTACTACTGGGTTGATTTGATCGGCTTGGCGGTCGTCAACGAGTCCGGTGACGCGCTGGGCCAGGTCGTGGACCTGATGGATAACGGCGCGCACTCCATCCTGCGCGTGGAGTACGACGAGGTCGGGCAGGACGGGCGCGCCACGAAGGCGGAGCGGCTGATTCCGTTTGTCGACGCTTACGTGAAAACGGTCGATCCGTCGGACCGCCGCATCGTGGTCGACTGGGGAGCCGATTATTGATGGAGCGCGCGATGCAATTTGATGTCATCACGCTGTTCCCGGAAATGTTTCGCGCTTTGACCGACTGGGGGATTACCAGCCGGGCCGCTAAGCAACAGCGTTATACGTTGCGCACGTGGAATCCCCGCGACTTCACGACGGACAACTACCGGACGATCGATGATCGTCCGTACGGCGGTGGTCCAGGCATGGTGATGCTGGCCCGGCCGCTCGCCGATGCGATCGCCGCTGCCCGAGGTGCACAATGCGCGGGTGGGGCTGGGTTACCGCCGCATCGCGCGCGCGTCGTGCTGATGTCGCCGCAAGGCCGACCGCTAGACCACGCCAAGGTGATCGAGTATGCGGCGCTGCCCGGGTTGATCGTGTTGTGCGGCCGATACGAGGCGATCGACCAGCGGCTGATCGATCGCGAGGTGGACGATGAAGTGAGTCTCGGCGATTTCGTGCTGTCGGGCGGTGAGTTGCCTGCGATGGCCCTGATGGACGCGGTGATTCGGCAGTTGCCTGGCGTATTGAACGATGCGCAGTCGGCTGTGCAGGACAGCTTCGTCGATGGGCTGCTTGACTGCCCGCATTACACGCGCCCGGAGGAATATGAGGGCGTGCGGGTGCCGGACGTGCTGCTCGGCGGGCATCATGCGCAGATTGAACAGTGGCGGCGTCGCGAGGCGCTGCGCAATACGCTGGCCAAGCGCCCCGACCTGATCGAGCGCGCCCGGCGTAACAAGATGTTGAGCCGTGCCGATGAGGCATGGCTCGCAACTCTCGTGACATCGGAACATTGATGGCTGGTGTGCGAGGGCAAGGCGGTGGCCGAAGCCGGCTGCCGGAAGTCAACCCATCCTCTACCGGGACCTTGATCGTGATCGGGGTAAGAAAACGCCGGCAAGATGGTTACAGGAGTCAGTCATGAATCTGATTGCAAAACTCGAGCAGGAAGAAATCGAGCGCGTGCTCGCGGGCAAGACCATCCCGGCCTTTGCACCGGGTGACACGGTCGTAGTCAACGTGAACGTGGTCGAAGGCAATCGCAAGCGTGTACAAGCGTATGAAGGCGTGGTGATCGCGAAACGCAATCGTGGCCTGAACTCGTCGTTCATCGTCCGTAAGATTTCATCGGGCGAAGGCGTCGAGCGGACGTTTCAAACGTACTCGCCACTGATCGCCGGCATTGTCGTGAAGCGCCGTGGCGACGTGCGCCGTGCGAAGCTGTACTACCTGCGTGAGCGTTCGGGCAAGTCTGCTCGGATCAAGGAAAAGCTGTCTTATAAGGAACGCCCAGCGTCCCACGGTTAAGCGCAGCACTGGAAAAAGCACCCCCCCGCCGGGGTGCTTTTTTCGTTGGTGATCCTATTGCACCATGAGCCGGCCGATCTTCAATCCTGAGCTGCTGCCCGTTGAGTTGAGCGATACGCCCTTGGCGCCGGTTGCCCCGGGCCGGTTGACGCCGCGCGGCTTGCGCGAGCGGTTCCAGCAGGAACTGCGCTGGACTGCGGAGCCGCATGAGGTGCGGTGGACGCGCGGCGACCCGCGGCAGGCCGCGGTGCTGGTGCCGTTGGTGATTCGCGACGCTGTCACGGTATTGTTGACGCAGCGCGGAGACATGCTGACTGACCATGCCGGGCAAGTCAGTTTTCCGGGCGGGCGACGCGAGCCCGATGACGCAGACGCGACCGCGACGGCCTTGCGTGAGGCACGGGAAGAAGTCGGCCTGCCGGGGGATCGCGTCGAGGTGTTGGGGACGTTGCCCGAGTACCTGATCGGCACGGGATTTCGCGTCACACCGGTCGTCGGCTTGGTCCATCCGCCCTTTTCGACGGTGGCCGACGGCTATGAAGTGGCAGAGATTTTCGAGGTGCCGCTCGCCTTCCTGATGGATCCGTCCCATCATCAAATACGCGTTTTTCGTTCGGAAAATGCGGAGCGCCGTTTTTTTGCGATGCCGTATCCACGACTGGACGGCCGCGGTGACTATTTCATCTGGGGCGCCACTGCAGGCATGCTGCGCAACCTGTATCGGTTTCTGGCCGCATAGCAGCCGGCGTCCCGCCGTGTGCGCACGGCTGTGTCTTGCCGTGACCAGCGTTGTCCAACTGCTGTCTATCGCGTCTACGTAACAAGTTCCAGATCAATGACCGTTGAGCCGAGGCACTGTGCTATCTTTACGCCATCTTCATCGGTACTCTTGTACCAAACCGTATTACGGCGCTGCGCATGACCTTTTTTTCCGTATTGCTGGCTCTGATTATTGAACAGTTGCGGGCGCTGTCGCCGCACAATCCCGTGTCGATGCTGCTTCACTATCACGCGACCAGTGCGGCGCAAGCGTTCGATGCCGGCAAGCGCAAGCACGGGCTGCTTGCGTGGCTTTCCGTCGTTGTTCCATGGACGCTGGCGGTCGCGCTGATCTACTACCTGTTGTATCGGATCAGTTTCGTACTGGCGTTCCTTTGGAATGTGGTGATCGTCTATTTGACACTTGGCTTCCGGCAGTTCAGCCATTATTTCACCGATATCCATCTCGCACTGAACAACGATGACGTGCCGCGCGCGCGTGAAGTCCTCGCGCAGTGGACCGGCCTGGACACGGTCGACATGCCAGTCAGCGAGATCGTGCGCCATACGCTGATTCGCGCGGTGATCGCGTCGCACCGGCATGTTTTTGGCGTGTTCTTCTGGTTTGTCGTGCCGATCGGACCTGCCGGCGCCATCCTCTATCGGGTGGCTGAGCATTTGGCGCGGACCTGGAACGATACGGTATCGGACCGCACGCCAGCCTTTGCCGCCTTTGCGCGGCAGGCGTTTTTTGTCATCGACTGGCTACCGGCTCGGCTGACCGCCATGGGTTTCGCGATCGTAGGCAACTTTGAGGACGCGATTTACGCTTGGCGCAATACCACGCAGCAGTGGCCGGATCCGAACGAGGATGTGTTGCTGTCCGCCGGCGGTGGCGCACTGGGGGCGCGGCTGGCGGGTCCGCTGGCCGAGCCGTCCAGCGTCGACGCGCTGTTCTCCACCGATGTCGGCCCGGTACCGGTGGGCGAGGATTGCACGCCGCGGACATTGCAATCGGCGGTGGGCCTCGTCTGGCGCGCCGTCATCCTGTGGATGCTGCTATTGCTGATGCTGACTGTGGCGGTGTGGGTCGGCTAGGCGAGCGGCTCGTGACGCACCGGCTGCATCAACCAACCGTCGCGTGGATCGCGAGGGGTGCCGCACGGCCAGCACAGCGTGAATTGCGCTTCGAGCTTTTCGCCACAGCGTGGGCAGTGCGCGCTATCGCACCACCTGGCTTGCTTCGTGCAGCAGTTGCGCATACAACGCATGGCGCGTCGGCGCGATGTGGCCTTGTGCCACCGCGTCCAGTATCGCACAGCCCGGTTCGTGCACATGATGGCAATTGTAAAAACGACAACCGCCGAGCAGCGGGCGGAATTCGGGAAAGGCGCGTTCGAGTTGTCCCTCGGTCAAATGATACAGTCCGAACTCCTGGAAACCTGGCGAGTCGATCAATGCCCCGCCGTTCGGTAACGTATACCAGCGAGTGAACGTAGTGGTATGGCGGCCGCTGTTCAGCGCCGATGAAATGTCGCGCGTCGTGGCGTTTGCGTGCGGCACCAGCAGATTCACCAGCGTTGACTTGCCCATACCGGACTGGCCGAGCAGCAGGGTAGCGCGATGCGCGAGTAGCGGTGCGAGTGTGGCGTGCGTGGCATCGGCGGCACCGGTCGCGGACACCTCGACGACCCGGTAGCCGAGTGCCGCGTAGAATGCGACGCGTTTGCGGGCAAGCGGCAGCGCGGCAAGCAAGTCGGCTTTGTTTAGTACCACCACCGGCTCGAGTTGATGGGCTTCGGCGGCCACCAGTGCGCGGCCGAGCAAATCCTCGCTGAAATGCGGTTCGGTGGCCAGTACGATCAGTAACTGATCGAGGTTGGCCGCAAAGCGCTTTGATTTGAACTGGTCCGAGCGAAACAGCAGATTGCGTCGCGCATCGGTCGCGACGATGACCCCCTGGTCCGCGGATGTCGCCTCGAAGCTGACGCGGTCGCCAACGGCGACTTCGCTCTTTTTACCGCGTGGAAAGCACTGCAGTAGCGAACCGCCCCTGTCAGGCTGAACCACATAATGCCGGCCATGTGCGGCGATGACCCGGCCCTTGCTGGGGCCCGCTATTCGGTCGTGATCGCCGCCGCGTTGTGTTGCTGCCGGGCCCGTGCGACGCGGTGCGCCGCGTACTGAGCGGCCGCTCATGTGCGTGCGCGTGCCAGCAGCCGCTCAATGCGCTGCGCCGCGGGCGGATGGGAATAATAGAACGCGCAGTAGACCGGGTCGGGCGTCAGCGTCGATGCATTGTCCTGATAGAGCTTGACCAGCGCGCTGATCAAATCCTGTGCGCGTGCCTGCGTCGCAGCGAAGGCGTCGGCCTCAAACTCATGCTTGCGCGACGATAGGCTGGTGAGCGGCGTCACAAAAAACAGGAAGACCGGCATCACGAGAAAAAATAGGATCAATGCAAGCGCGTTGTTTGAGCCGGTCATCGACGGCGTAACGCCCAGGCCCGTGTAGAACCACGGACGTTGGGCGAGCCAGCCGAGCAACGCGAGCAGCGCGAATGACAATGCAAACGTGATGATCATGCGCTTAAGCACGTGCCGGTGCTTGAAATGACCGAGTTCGTGCGCTAGCACCGCCTCGATCTCGCTGCCATCGAGTCGGCTGAGCAGCGTGTCGAAGAACACAATCCGCTTGGCTGCGCCAAAGCCGGTAAAGTAGGCATTGCCATGCGCGGAGCGCCGGCTGCCGTCCATCACAAACAGCCCTTTGGCGGCGAAGCCGCAACGGTGCATCAACGATTCGATGCGCTCACGCAGCGATACGTCGGTCAGCGGCTCGAACTTGTTGAACAGTGGCGCGATCACGCTCGGATACAGGACCAGCACGCCGACGCTGAACGCGACCCAGACGAGCCACGCCCAAATCCACCACATCGCGCCGGCCTGCTGCATCAGCCACAGCACGACGAACAACAGCGGCAGGCCAAACAGCGCGCCGAGCAATGTTCCCTTCACCAGGTCGGCAAAAAAAAGCTTGCGCGACATCCTGTTGAAGCCGAACCGTGCTTCGATGACAAAGTGCCGCGCATAATCGAACGGCAAATCGACGAGTCCCATGATGGCGGCGACCGTGGCCACCAGTGCAATCTGACCCGCATATCCGCGACCCAGCCATCCACTGAGCAGGGTATCCAACCATTGCAGGCCGCCCAATAACGTCAACGCGACCAGCAATGCGCCACTCACGCCGAGTTCCAGCATGGCGAGCCGTGTCAGCGACACCGTGTAGTCGGCTGCGCGCTGGTGGGCCTGCAGCGAGATCGTGTCGCGGAACCCGTCGGGGACCGCATGACGATGGTTGGCGACGTGCCGGATCTGTCGGCTCGCGAGCCACAGCCGGGTGGCAATCATCGCGACGAGCGCGACGACAAAGAGGATTGTAAACATCCGTTATCCGTGGGAACGCTGTAATGCGCCTATTCTCGCACGTTCGCTGCGGGTGTCGCCGCTGCGTCGCTTCGGGCAAAATAGCGAGAAATTCATTTTAAGGCGTTTGAATGAGTCCCGACCTGCAGCAACCCGGCGGCCAGCCCATGTTGGCCAAGAGCGAATTCAACCTGATCTGGCTGGATATGGAGATGACCGGCTTGCTGCCGAACACCGACCGGATCCTCGAAGTCGCGGTGGTGGTCACCGATTCGAACTTGGCGGTGGTCGTCGAAGGTCCGGTACTAGCGATCCATCAGTCAAATTCGACGCTGGATGCGATGGACCAATGGAACAAGAGTACGCATGGCCGCTCGGGCCTGATCGAACGGGTTCGCGCATCGTCGGTCACCGAAGCCGACGCGGCCGCGCAATTGCTCGCGTTTCTGTCGCAATATGTGCCGGCTGGCAAGTCGCCGATGTGTGGCAACTCGATTTGCCAGGACCGTCGTTTCATGGCGCGCTGGATGCCAGAATTGGAGGCATTCTTTCACTATCGTAATCTCGACGTGAGCACGCTGAAGGAGTTGTGCCGCCGCTGGCAGCCAACAGTCTACAAGGGATTCCAGAAGCGCGCATTGCATACCGCGCTGGCCGACATTCATGAGTCGATCGACGAGTTGAAGTACTATCGTGAGCATTTCCTGCGCGCGTCCGACGCCGCCGCGATGCCGCAGGTGGGCTGACGCGCCGGCTGCGCAGGTTGAAGTCGGTTGAGTCGGTTGAGTCGGCTGCGCGGGCCGAGCCGGTCGGTACCGCGCGGCCCGCGCTCAGGTTGCGGCCGGCGGCTTTTGCCGGATCGCGCTCTTGGGCCGGAATGTGGCCACATGCGCCGGGTCGGTTTCGATATACGGGCCGCCGATCAAGTCGATGCAGTACGGCACGGCGGCGAAGATGCCATTGACGATCACGTTCCCTTGCGCGTCACGCACTCCCTCGAGCGTCTCACGGATCGACTTTGGCTGGCCGGGCAGGTTCACGATCAGCGCCGCGTGATCGGCCGTTTCGCGAATGACCGCCACTTGGCGCGAC
The DNA here is from genome assembly GCF_021498065.1 of Mycetohabitans sp. B3. NCBI lineage: Bacteria > Pseudomonadati > Pseudomonadota > Betaproteobacteria > Burkholderiales > Burkholderiaceae > Mycetohabitans > Mycetohabitans sp. B3. The sequence continues at coordinate 133,877 of NZ_JAHLKN010000011.1, forward strand.
AGAATCGCCGTCGGCACGAAATGCAGGCTGATCTGGCGCATTTGCTCGCCAAAACCGGGCATCGTCCGGGTGCCCACCGCCAGCGTCGCCTCCGGCGTGACGTCGCGCCGGGCGGGGCCGGTGCCGCCGGTGGTGAGCACGAGGTTGCAGTGGGCCTCATCCACGAGTTCGATCAGCGTGCGTGAGATGGTGGTTGCATCGTCGGCGATCAGCCGCGCGTGTGCCTGCCACGGAATCGTGAGCGTGTCGCTCAGCCATGCCTGTAGCGCGGGGATGCCCTGGTCCTCGTAGACCCCGGCACTGGCGCGGTCGCTGATCGAAACCAGGCCGACGATTAGTTTGTCGGCACGGTCATGCGGTGTCGTCATCGTCTTGCTCGTCGTCGGAAGAAGCGGGGACCCCGGCGTGTTCTGCGCGTGGATCCGAATCACCGGCTACCTCTTTGATCCACTGGAACAGTTCTCTGAAATAGCGCGGCGGCTTGCTTTGGACCGCCTCGCGCCGCGCATTGCGGATCAGCGTGCGGCCTTGCTGGACGTCGGCGCCCGGATGGGCGCGCAGAAACTCGGTGAGTGCCTCGTCGCTCGCGAGCAATTGCGCGCGGGTGCGCTCGATCCAGTGCAATCGCGCCGTCTCGGCTTTGTTCGTGCCGTTGTAGGTGTCCAGCGCGGTGCGCAGCGCTGCCACGTCGGTGTCCGGCAGCCCGCGCATCAGCCGCCCCACATATTGCAATTGCCGTCGCTTACCCTCATGGTCCGTGATGCGGCGTGTTTCGCGTACCGCGTCAGCTAGGTCCTCGGGTAACGGCATGCGCTTGAACGCATCCTTGGGCAGCTCAACTATCTCGGCGCCCAGCGCCTGCAGCGCCGTCATTTCCCGTTTGAGTTGCGATTTGCTCGGCCGTGTGTCATCGCGGCCGCCCTGATGGTCGGCGAGCGGTTGCGGCTGGGTCGCCGCCGTGGTTCGTGTCTTGCGCGTCATGCGCGTATTTTAGCGCGTGTCGCGTGCCGTCCTCGCGGTTGGGCAAACGGCTTGTTATGATCGCATCATGAAAACCGAGGATCGAACTGACATGGCAGCACACCAGCGCGTGTTTCCGCACACCCAGGCGCAACTGAAGGACATCGCGGCGGATATCCTGCGACACGCAAAGGCGCTCGGCGCAACCGATGCCGCGACTGAGATCTCGGAGGGCGACGGCTTATCGGTGTCGGTACGGCGAGGCGAGGTCGAGACAATCGAGCACAACTGCGACAAGACGATGGGGGTGACCGTATTCATCGGCAGCAAGCGCGGCAATGCGAGCACGTCCGATTTTTCGCCGGCGGCGCTGCGCGATACGGTATCAGCCGCGTACAACATCGCGCGGTTCACCGCGGAGGACAACTGCGCCGGGCTCGCCGAAGCGGAGCTGCTCGAGAGGCATCCGCTGGATTTGGATTTGTTCCACCCGTGGGAGCTGCATGCCGACGACGCGGTCGAGATTGCGCGCCGCGCCGAACAGGCGGCCTTCGACACCGACCCGCGGATCCGCAATAGCGAAGGCGCGAGCGTATCCGCGCAGCATTCGCAGTTCGTACTGGCCACCTCGCACGGCTTTCTCGGCGGCTATCCGTACTCTCGGCACTATATCGCCTGCGCGCCGATTGCCGGCAGTGGCCAGCAGATGCAGCGTGACGACTGGTACACGACGCGCCGCTGCGCAGCGGAAATGTCCACGCCCGAGGCCGTGGGCCGCTATGCTGCCGAGCGTGCGCTAGCGCGTATCGGCGCACGCCGGCTCGATACCCGCAAATGCCCGGTATTGTTCGAAGCGCCGCTCGCCGTTGGCCTGCTCGGTGCGTTCGTGCAGGCGACCAGCGGCGGGGCGTTGTATCGCAAGACGAGCTTCCTGACCGATTCGCTCGGCAAGCCCGTATTCGCGCCGCACGTGCAGGTGTGTGAGGATCCGCATGTGCCCCGCGCGCTGGGCAGTGCACCGTTTGACGAAGAGGGCGTGCGCACCACGCGGCGTGACGTCGTGCGCGACGGCATCGTACAGGGATACTTCCTGTCGACGTATTCGGCGCGCAAGCTGGGCATGAAGACCACCGGTAATGCCGGCGGTTCGCACAATCTGTCATTGACCAGCACGCTCACGCGCGACGACGACGATTTCCGCGCGATGTTGCGCAAGCTCGGCACCGGTCTGCTGTTGACCGAGTTGATGGGGCAGGGGGTGAACTATGTCACGGGCGACTACTCGCGTGGCGCGTCCGGATTCTGGGTCGAGAATGGTGAGATTCAGTATCCGGTCGAAGAGATCACGGTCGCCAGCACGCTGCAACAGATGTTTGCGCAAATCGTCGCGATCGGCGCCGATAAGATCGTGCGTGGCACGAAGGAAACCGGCTCGGTGCTAATCGAGCAGATGACGATTGCCGGCCAGTGAGTCGCGCGGCGGGTCAGCGGATTCTTTCGTATTCGGCGAACGCGTAGTTGAAGTCGTTCGGTGGGCTCGCGCGATGCGTTTCGCGCGACACCTCCCGCCAGTGCTGCGGTGACGGCGCGGAAAACGTCGCGTCGCCTTCGAACGCGTGATCGATCTCGGTGACAATCAGTCGCCTGGCGCGCCCGATCCCTTCGCGATACAACTGAGCGCCGCCGATCAGGTACGCAATTGGCGCATGCAGCGTTTCGCACAGCGCAAGCGCCGCGTCCAGGCTCGTGACGGTGTCGCAGCCATCGAAGCGTCGCGCCGCATCGCGCGTCACGACGATGTTCCGGCGGCCTGGCAGCGCGCGTCCAATCGACTCGTGGGTCTTGCGTCCCATGATCAGCGGTGCACCCATCGTGGTGCGCTTGAAGTGCGCAAGATCCTCGGGCAGCTGCCAGGGCAGCGCGTTGTCGCGTCCGATCACGCCGTTGCGTGCGCGCGCGACGATCAGGCAAAGCGTCGTCATCGATCCACCGTCAGTTAAACAAGCAGGGTGCGCGAGGGCGGGCCGCGCATGCCCGATTGTAGCCGACTGCTCGGTTCAGTTGATCCTTCGACTCAAGCGGCCGCAGCCCGTGCCACCACGCCGCGCGAATCCGCATGCGGCGAGTGGCGGCGGGTATGAGCACGGCAATCGCGGTTGACGCCGCCGGCCGGCCCGGGCCGGGGCCGCTCAGGTCCCGGCGCTGTCTGTCTACACAGCGATCGGGGCGGCAATATGGGGGTGTGGATCGTAGCCGGCGATCTCGAAGTCTTCGAAGCGGTAGGCGAACAGGGTGTCCGGCTGTCGCTTGATGATCAGCCGAGGCAGCGGCCGCGGCGTGCGGGTGAGCTGCAGCTGGGCCTGTTCGACGTGGTTCAGGTATAAGTGGGCGTCGCCGATCGAGTGGACGATTTCGCCGGGCTGCAAGCCGAGTTGCTGCGCGATCATATGGGTCAGAAACGCCACCGATGCGCAATTGTATGGAATGCCGAGAAACCAGTCGCCGGAGCGCTGGGTCAACATGCAGCTCAGCTTGCCGTCGGCAATGTAGAACTGGTACAGGATGTGGCACGGCGGCAGCGCCATGCGGCCCGCGAGCGCGTTTTGCACCGGGGACTTCGACTCGTCGGGTAGGAACGACACATTCCATGCGTTGAGGATGTGCCGGCGGCTGTCCGGCTTCGTGCGCAGCGAGTCGAGCAGCGCCTGCACCTGGTCGGTTCGGGTGCCATCGGGATTGGGCCAGGACCGCCACTGCGCACCGTACACGGGGCCGAGTTCGCCGTCGGACGTGGCCCATTCGTCCCAGATCGTCACACCGTTCTCATGCAGGTAGCGAATGTTCGTGTCCCCGCGCAGGAACCATAGCAACTCGTGCAGGATCGAGCGCACGTGCAGTTTCTTGGTGGTCAGCAGCGGGAAGCCAGTGGATAAGTCATGCCGGTATGACACGCCGAACAGTGAGCGCGTGCCCGTGCCGGTGCGGTCGCTCTTGAGCGTGCCGCGTTCGAGCAGATCCTTGAGAATAGACAGGTACGGTGCATCCATGGTCTGGCGCCGGGTTGTGGACCCGGCCAGGGAAAAGTGACTGGAAACGGCGAATGCACTATTCTACGTGACCGCCATGGACGTCAGGCAGGCGCTCGATGCGATTGTCGAGCTTAAGCCCGAGGAATTGACCGATGGCGGCACGCAAGCTTAGGGCTACCGCGTGAGCACCGGCGGTGCGGCCGGCTAGCCACGCGCGCCGACCATGTCCCGCGGTCGGACCCACTCGTCAAACTGCTCAGCGGTCAGATAGCCGAGCGCCAGCGCGGCGGCCTTCAGCGTGGTGCCTTCGTGGTGTGCCTTCTTGGCAATTTGTGCTGCCTTGTCATAGCCGATGTGGGGGTTTAGCGCGGTGACCAGCATCAGCGACTCGTTGAGCAGCGCGTCGATTCGTGCCCGATTGGGCTCGATGCCGATTGCGCAGTGATCGTTGAAGCTCAGCATGCCGTCCGTCAGCAGCCGGATCGATTGCAGCACATTGTGCGCGATCATTGGCCGGAAAACGTTGAGTTCGAAATTGCCGCTCGCGCCGCCGAAATTAACGGCGACGTCGTTGCCGAAGACTTGGCAGCACAGCATCGTTAGCGCCTCTGCCTGTGTTGGATTGACCTTGCCCGGCATGATCGAGCTGCCCGGCTCGTTTTCGGGGATCGTGAGCTCACCCAACCCGCAGCGGGGTCCCGACGCGAGCCAGCGGATGTCATTGGCGATCTTCATCAGACTTGCGGCGATCGTTTTCAGCGCGCCGTGCGCGGCCACCAGCGCGTCGGCGGCGGCCATCACCTCGAACTTGTTCGGCGCGGTGGTGAACGGCAGTCCGGTGAGCCGGCCGATTGCCGCGGCGACCTTTTGCGCGAATTGCGGATGGGCGTTCAATCCGGTGCCGACTGCGGTGCCGCCAAGCGCGAGTTCGTACAGATGGGGCAGCGTCGCGTCCAGATGGCGCATCCCCTGATCGAGCTGGGCGACGTAGCCTGAAAATTCCTGGCCCAGCGTCAGCGGCGTGGCATCCTGCAGGTGCGTGCGGCCAATCTTCACGATGTCGGCGAAAGCGGCGCACTTGTGCGCGAGCGTGTCGCGCAGCTTGATTAGCGCTGGTTTGAGCCGCGTTGCGATGCCTTGTGCGGCGGCGATATGCATTGCGGTCGGGAACACGTCGTTGGACGACTGGCCGCGATTTACGTCGTCGTTCGGATGCACCAGGCGCGCCTCGCCGTGTTCACCGCCCAGATACTCGCTCGCGCGGTTGGCGATTACCTCGTTCAGGTTCATGTTGGTTTGCGTACCCGAGCCCGTTTGCCAGACCGTCAGCGGGAATTGCGCCGCGTGCTCGCCGGCGAGGATCTCGTCTGCCGCGGCAATGATCGCGCGTGCCTTATCGGCGGGCAGCACGCCAAGCGCTTGGTTGACTTCCGCTGCGGCGCGCTTGACGATCGCCAGTGCGTGAATCAACTCCGATGGCTGCTTCTCTGTGGAAATCTTGAAATGTTGCAGCGATCGTTGAGTTTGCGCTCCCCACAGCCGGTCCGCAGGCACGGCGATGGCGCCAAACGTGTCGCGTTCCATCCTGACGTTTTCTGTCATTTTATGCTCCAGAAGTGCGGACACGAGGTCCATGGTGATAGGACAAGGTTGCCGCGGTGGCCGTTCACAGTTGATCACGTAGCGGCAAGAAGAAAAGCAAGCCGGTGAGCACATTACGTGCGATCCAATGTGCGCGTGGCCGCGTGCGCGAGGGCGACGCGCATCTGCAGTGCGTCGGTGCCGTCGGCGAGCAAGCGGAATCCGTCCAGGCCGCCATGGGCCAACGAGGCCGCCTGCACGGCGCGCGACAGTGGCGTGACGGTGTCGCCAGACAGCGCACGGGTTACTGGCGCCGCATGCGTGCCAGCCTGCGGCAAAGGCATCGTGCAGCCGGCACACAGGATCGATGACATCGCGAGCAACAGCATGGCCGACAGCATCGCCCGCCGCCGTGCCGCTGCGCCGACCACGGCCATGCGTGTCGCCGCGGCCGGTTGGCGCCTCCGGGGGAACCAGGTGCGAGCCGGAAGGCCCGTGGTTTGGCACTCGCTTGCGCTCACGTTTGCTCCGATCTGGCCTGCTGGTCGGTGTGCGCGCTCGTGCGGGCGCCGCCGTTGCGATCTGCCACGCCTTTATGCCGCGGTGTCACGTCCGAGCGCCCGGCTTTTCCAGTAAAACCGGGCGACCATCAGGCATGCAACCGTGGCCAGACCCGCGGCCAGACCCCACCATAATCCCTTCGCGCCCAGGCCCGCATAAAAGGCGAGCCAATAGCCGGTCGGATAGCCGATACCCCAGTAGCCGGTGGCGGCCAGCAGCATCGGCACGCGCGTGTCGCGCAGTCCACGCAGGCAGCCGGCTCCGACGGTTTGCAGTCCGTCCACGACCTGAAACACGGCCGCCACCGTCAGCAGCGACGCAGCCAGCGAGATGGTCGCCGCATTGGACGGTTCGTGCGGGTTTAGATAAAGCGCGATGATGCCATGCGGCATCCACGTCATCACGGTGCCGCACGCTGCCATAAAGCTACCTCCCAGCGCCAGCGCGACGACCCCGGCGCGACGTGCCTCAACGAGATGGCGTGCGCCTGCCCAGTACCCGACCCGGACATTGGCGGCCTGCGCAATGGCGAGCGGCACCATGAAAGTGACCGATGCGACATTCAGCGCAATCTGGTGCGCCGCGAGGGCGGCTGCACCGAGTGTGCCCACCGCCAGGCTCGTCGCGAGGAATAGCATCGTCTCGGCACCGTACGTTACGGCGACCGGCCAGCCGACTGCGAGCAACTCGGACATCACGGACCAGCGCGGGCGACGCGAGCCGGCGACGAAATGCCGGAATCGTTCGGGTAGGTGCAACAGCGCGAGTAGCACGAGCGCGGTCAGCCAGATCGTGATCGTCGTGGCCGCCGCGGAGCCGAGAAACCCCATACGCGGCAAGCCCCACGCGCCATGGATTAACCCGTAGTTTAGGAAGCCGTTCAACATGACGCCCCCTATCGATACCCACAACAGCCGTCGCGCTGCGCCGATCGCCGGCAGGAACGCGCGCATCATGCCGATGCCGATCAGGCTGCCCAGCGCCGCCCAGCGCAACATGCGCGCGTATTGGCCCACTTGTTCGGCCAACGCCGACGGCTGACCTGCCGCCACCAGCAGAGGTGTCGCAAAGCTCAGCAGCACGAACGCCGGCACCGCCAGCACCAGCGATAGCGCAAGACCCGTCCAGTAAATCGACGGCACGCGATGCGCTGCCTGGGCGCCGCGCGCTTGTGCGACCGTCACGCTGACCGACTGGAGCACGCCTTGCAGCAGGGTCATGATGGTGAAAAATAGCATGGCGCCGAGTCCGCCGGCCGCCAGCGCGTCGGAACCCAGCGAGCCGAGCAGTATTGTGTCGGTGACGCCCATCGCCATTTGTGACAGTTGCGCGATGGCGAGCGGCGCTGCCAGGCGTGCTGTCTCAGTCGCATGATGAGCGAGCGTAGACTTGCCGTGATGGTGTACCTGAGCAGTACTGAGATTTGTCATTAAAAACGGATCGAAAGGTAATGGTTCATCTTAACAGCACAGTTTACTGAGAAGAGCCCCAGTTGGGTGTGTCCGCAATACGAAATGACGGGGTCGATCACCGGTTGTAAGCAAACGCTGGTAAGCAAAACGGTAGGTAACAATCAAAACCGTGGCGAACCTCTCGCTCCCGCGCGGGTCAGTTCAAGGGCCCGACGCGTGCATGCTGTGCTAGGCTGTCGCGCACGGGCAGGCCGACAGGTGCGTGGGAGTGGTTGCCCATGCGGCTTTGCGCCGTTTCATTGATCGACTTCATAGGGAGGCATCTAATGACTGCAATTCGTCAAATCCGTCGTATCGTGTTGGGCGCCGCGCTGGCGGCTGCCACGGTTGCCGCTTTTGCACAAACGCCGGCTCAAGGCGGCAGCGAAACCGCTGGCGCAGCCGTTGGCGTGGGCGCGTACGGCGGCACGGATTCCACGGCGGGCAGCGGTGGCACGGGCACCAGCCAGCGTATCGTCGCGCCGGGTCCCGTCGATCCGCTCGTGCAGAAGCGCGATACGGACGCGGCGGCCAACGCGGAGTACCGTGCCAACAAAAAGGCGCTCAAGCAGGAGTACCACAGCCAGTTGAAGGCGGCCAAGGAACAACGTAAGGCGGCCAAGCGGGACGCGGCCCAAACGCTCAATGAGCAAACGGGCGGCGCGGCAGCGGCCGACAAGGGCGTGCAAAACTAATCGGTGTTGCGGGTGGCGCCGCCGTCGCCGGCGCGCGCCGACCCGCAGCCTGCTGCGCCGACCTACCTAGAGTGGCCTGGCATCGGCTCGGCGATCGCCGCACGAGCTTCGATGGGCTGGCGGTGCATTTTGATCCGTCGTTCGCATTGGCCGAATTCATCCTGCTCGCGCGTGGCCGGCGTTTGCCGCGCTGATCGTCGGTTTGCGCGCGCAGCACAGCGGCTAGTCCGGCGTGTTCGATGCCGACCGCAGGGGGATAGGCACCGAGCGCGGGTTACCTGAGCGGGATGGCCTGACCCTGCACCGGTACAGCCGTCACGCTGTTCTTCGCACTGCCCGATACGACGCGATCACTATAGGTCAAATAGACCAGCGCATTGCGTTTGCGGTCGACCATGCGCACGACATGCAATGTCTTGAAGATCAACGATATTCGTTCCGAGAAGATGTCAGTTTGCAGCGGCAGCGGCGTCTTAAATTGCAGGGAGGCCACCTGCCGGCAGGCGATTGATGCTTCGGTCGGATCTTCGGCAACGCCTAGCGCGCCCTTGATCCCGCCGGTACGTGCGCGCGACACGTAACAAGTGACACCGTTGACAGCCGGATCATCATAGGCTTCGATCACGACCTGGTCCGACCCGGTAATCCGGAAATTCGTATTGACGCTGCCGATCTCCTCGGCGCCGGCCATCGTACACCAGCACAGCAGTGCAGCGGTGGTCAGCGCGACCCCCGTTGTTGTTCGTTTGATGTTTGACGAAGCCATCGTAATGTCCGCCCGCATGGCGGTCGGCGCGCGGACTCGTGCAGCGGCGACGACGTTGGCTGGCTTGGGCGCCGCGCGCGCCGTCCATGCGGCGTCAGGCAGTCGGGTAGGGGAGAAAGCAAGGCACGGCATCGAAAGGCAGGACGGCGTCATGGTCACCCAAAACAAGTCGGCGGCCCGGGGCGGTGCACCGGTACCTTTTTCAATTTACCCGCAATATCGCAACGACCGGTGCCGATGACGCGAGTAACCCTGCGTAACGTGAAATCGGAGCCGGCGTTTGGGCTAATGGAGCAGCGACGCCATTCTTCCGTTACGCTATCGCTTCAGTTCGCTGCACATGCGGGCCGCAATAAGTATGTGGCATCATGCCATGCGTGCGGCGCTGATTGAAACCGCCATTTTTCTTTTGCCACCATGCGTGTGTTCAGCCGATTGTCGCTTTGTTCCGTCAACGTCCCGCCCCCGTACTGGCGTGGGCCGCGTCAGCCCCCTCACGGTGGCGCGCCGCGCGCACTCGAGTGTCGCCCTGCTCGTCTGTGCGGGCGTCGCGACCCTCGCGTTAAGCCTGCCGGCCATAGCGTGGGCGCAGAACAAGCCTGGTGTGCCGGGCGGTATCCTGAGCGACTCGTTTCGCTTCAACGAGCACCCGCAAATGCAGTTTGCCACTTCTGCGCCCGATCCGAAGTTTCAACATGGTCCGCCGGACGAGCGGCGGCGGGCCGATCGCGGCGATCCGTCCGGCGATGCTTGCAATCTAAAGTGCGGCCAATGAGATGATCGGCGCGCCGCGCCTCAGAGCGAACTGGATGGGCGGCGAAACCAAGCGTCTACCGAATACTGACGTCGGACGCATTGACGTCACGACCTACAATCCACTGCTGAGCTAAAAACTGTGACTAATCGTACATACTTCTGAGCCAGGGAGCACTATTTTGGATTCGCGCCCGGGCTGGCTCGGAGAACAGGTTAGCTTCCATAAAGTGCGTAATCTCGTCCATCGCTATTTCCCATTGGTGATCCTCTAAATCAAATAGCACGCCATCGTCCCGAAGCTCGCTAAGTACATCCCATAAGGCGGCTTCGCTCCCCCCATTCAGTAGATTCAATCCTTGCCGCCAGACTCGTTTTGCTTGCGTGTCGTCTATAATACTGACGCATTTGAGCAGCCCGATTGCCGCATGCGTGCGCTGCCCCGCTGGCACGTGCGCCAAACGGCGTTCAAGCAATGCAAACTCCTGTGCCTGTTGCTCAGATGGCAACTTGTAAAGTCCTTCAAGCAAATATCGCAGGGCGATTCCCAACGACTCATTGGGCAGCGATAGCGCCCAATTGCGCATCTGCGCGTATCGTACAGGTTGCTCCACTTTCGGCAATAGCCAAACACTATCCGCCAACACACCGACGGACGCGCCTTGATACAAAATCGGTAGTCGCCGGGCCCGTTCACATAAGGTCGAATATAGTTCAGGGATGCGCGGGTTCGCCTTATTAAAATGTTTTAAAAAACGAGATAATAGTGGAATCATCTGCGCTTGTTCTGCGACGTGCAATGATGGTAGCCGTGCCAGGAGCGCGTGATATCGCTGAGCAAACTGAGGCGTTTCAGGGGTATCGATAGAGAAAGACCACAATCCAAGCGTCAGTTCCAGCCACACGTTATCTTGCCTGGGCCCACGCTGCTCGGCCAGCGAGTGCGCAAAGTCAAATAGTTCCATCCATTCGTGCTCATCGTAATCGTAATGCGTGAGCAACATCGCCTTTTGTATCTGTACACCGTCCTGCGGGATACGCTGCGCGGCCGCGTACAAACGCTTAAATACGTCGACACGCCCGGCTTTAGGCAACGCACGCAAACGCCGGCGCAGTGCGTCTAGGGGTTCGGCGTGCTGCGCTGGATCGGCAAGCGTGTCGCCCATCTCGTCCAGCAGTTGCTTGATTGACTCAAGACTTACGGCCTGGTTTGCTCGTTGCCAATAGCTATAGACGAGGCGCCTCATCCTCATCGCATGATACGTGCGCCGATCGACGGCGGAGAATGACATCACGTCTTGCACGGGCACGTAGTGGCCGATCCGTGCAATCACTTCGTGCGGCAGATCTTGGTAAGTGGTGGGGCGCTTGGCCAGCGGGTTCGCCAACGCGACGCCGGGTGAAAGCGTTAACGCCGTCGGTTGCGGGCAGACTGCCTGAGCGCAGATATAGGCCGGCTGGTGATTGTTCAACGCTGCATGCAAATCACAGTCCATTGGCAAACTCAGCAAGACATTGGCAAACTCAGCAAGAAATTAGGAACACGCGTGCAAAATGATGATGCGCCGTAAGGTACCCGAAAGCGAACAGAGGAACACAGCCAGAAGCCAAGATCGCTAGATTTTCGGCGGATAACGCGTTGGCAATTAGGGCATCAAGTCAAGCACCGATCTACATGGGCCAGTAGCCGCTCGCGAATCAGCGTTCGATTAGCGCCAGTTCGAATCCGTCGGAAATTAGCAGCAGATGGGTTGGGTGAAATTGCTAAGCAAGATTGAAGGAGGAGGATTGGGCGAGATTTTCCTATGAGGAATATTAGTCACTGTCTCATATTAAAGGCTAACTGAAAACAAAAAGGGGTTGCGTAAAAACGCAACCCCTTGATTTTCTTGGCTCCCCGACCTGGGCTCGAACCAGGGACCTACGGATTAACAGTCCGGCGCTCTACCGACTGAGCTATCGGGGAACAGCAGAGAAATGAAATTCTATCGGTGTCTTATCGCCTTGTCAACAGGCGGCGCGTCAAAACGTGATGCCATCGATCATCGACGCACCCGGCGCGCTCATCGCTCGAGCAGCTTCAGCTTGTCCTTCACGTCTTTCCATTCCTCCGCGTCCGGCAGAGCAGGTTTGGTCCTCGTGATGCTGGGCCAGTCCTTCGCCAGTTCCGCGTTCAGTTGGATAAATTGTTGCTGATCACCGGGGACGTCTTCTTCCGCATAGATCGCATTGACCGGGCATTCCGCCACGCAAACCGCGCAATCGATGCACTCATCCGGGTCGATCGCGAGGAAGTTCGGACCTTCGCGAAAGCAGTCCACCGGGCATACGTCGACACAGTCAGTATAGCGACACTTGATGCAGCTTTCGGTCACAACGTGAGTCATTGAAGCTCCTGCACTCTGTGTATAGCGATGTGGACACACGATGTAGCCACGGACGCCACCATTTTGCAAAATAACTATTGTAGCGCACCGCGTCGCCGCGTCGTCGCTCTCCCGTCTGATGCTGTTATACACTTTGGTGATGTCTTTATATGTGGCAACGGTGCTGCGTACATGCCGTGGCATCGCTTGCGCTAACGTCAGCGTCAGGTGCCGCGCCAAACGGCCGCGGCCTGTCCGAGCTTCCAGCCTGTGCCTGGCTGTGCGACCATGATCATCACTTCGTTACTCGATACCGATCTCTACAAATTCACGATGATGCAGGTCGTGCTGCATCATTTTCCTGCCGCCAGCGTCGAGTACCGGTTCCGTTGCCGCATGCGCGGCATCGACCTGGTGCCATACGTGGACGAGATCCGGGAGCAGATCGGCCGCTTGTGCCAGTTGCGTTTCATCGACGACGAGCTCGACTACTTGCGCCAGTTGCGCTTTATCAAGAGCGACTTCGTCGACTTCCTCGCGCTATTCCAGCTCAACGAGAAGTACATTCGCGTCTGGCCGTCGCCGAAGGCCAACGGCGAGATCGAGATCGTCGTGCGCGGGCCGTGGCTGCATACGATCCTGTTCGAGATCCCGGTGCTGGCGATCGTCAACGAGGTCTATTTCCGTAATACGCAGCGCTCGCCGGCGTACCACGAGGGACGCGAGCGGCTGACTGGCAAGATGGCGATGCTCGGCGCCAGACCCGACTACGCCGATTGCAAGATTGCCGACTACGGTACGCGGCGACGTTTTTCGAAGCAGTGGCACGAGGAGGTCATCCTGACGCTGATGGCGGGGCTCGGCGAGCAGTTTGCCGGCACCAGCAATGTTTACTACGCGATGAAGCACGGATTGACGCCACTGGGCACGATGGCGCACGAGTACCTGCAGGCGTGTCAGGCGCTGGGGCCGCGGCTGCGCGATTCGCAGATCTTCGGTTTTGAGATGTGGGCCAAGGAATACCGCGGCGATCTCGGCATTGCGTTGTCCGACGTCTACGGCATGAAGGCGTTCCTGCGCGACTTCGATATGTATTTCTGCAAGCTTTTCGACGGCGCACGGCACGATTCGGGGGACCCGTTCGAATGGGGCGAGCAGCTATTGAAACACTACGAGTTCAATCGCTGCGATCCTCGCACTAAAATCCTAGTCTTTTCCGATGCACTTGATATTCCGAAGGTGCTGCAGCTGTACGAGCGTTTTCGCGGCCGCTGCAAACTGGCATTTGGCGTGGGCACCAACCTGACCAACGACCTGGGCTATGCGCCGCTGCAGATCGTGATGAAAATGGTCCGCTGCAATGGCCAGCCCGTTGCGAAATTGTCCGACTCGCCGGGCAAGAACATGTGCGACGATCCCGCGTACATCGCGTACTTGCGGCAGGTGTTCGAGATCGACGTGCCGTTGGAGGCGGGCTACTGAACCAGGTGAGGCCGGCACGTGTGGGGCGGCGCGCACGCGGCGCCCCGTGGTCGCATCGCACTGCATGGCGCAGGTGGCGTCTCGCTGCAGGCTGGGTGCCACCACGGCCATCAAAATCGCTGATGGCCATCCGGCCAATGGCTGCGCCGCGCCCGTCGGTATAACCCGCCGGTATAATCTGCGCGAAGGCGTCGCCGACGCGCTAACAAAGAATCGCTACATGGACACTTCGGCGGCTCGCCGCAATATCATCGCGCGCATCCGCGCGGCGCAGCGCCGGCCGGCGCAGCCTGCGGCGGCCGAGCACGAAGTGCTTACCGACTATCGGGTGTGGCGCCTGGCCGGCCCGCGTTCCAATCTGCGGGGCGATCTCGTTGAGCTGTTCGCCGTGCAATCGCACAAGATGGCGACCAGCGTCGCGCGTCGTCGGCGGCTTTGAGGACGCGTTTGCGTTGATGCGTGCGGTGACATCAAACAAACCATTGTGCTAGGTGCGCATGATCCTTATTGCGTTCATGCAGTCGTTGTGCGTGACGCATAATTCCTGTTTTTCTGATACGACACATGACGAGGTTTTTTGCTGTTCTGCCGGCGGGTGTAGTACTCGCCTGTGTCCCGCTTGCCGCGTACGCGGCCGACGTCGATGGCTCGCAACTGGGCCTGCATTGGGCACTGCCATTTGCGGGCATGCTGCTGTCGATCGCGTTGTTGCCGCTGCTGGCTCCGACGTTTTGGCACCGCCATTTCGGCAAAGTCGCAGCGGTTTGTGCGCTGGCATTCCTGGTGCCGTTCGCCGCGTCGTTCGGTGCCGGCGCAGCGCTCGCGTCGCTCGCCCATGCCGTAATTGCCGAGTATGTGCCGTTCATCGTGTTGCTGGCCGCGCTGTATACGGTGGCCGGCGGCATCTGCGTGCGCGGCAATTTACATGGATCGCCCGCTCTCAATACCGGCCTGATCGCGCTTGGCACGCTGCTAGCAAGCATCATGGGAACGACGGGCGCGGCAATGCTGCTGATCCGGCCGTTGCTGCGGGCTAATGACAACCGCCGGCATGCTGCGCATGTGGTGGTGTTCTTTATTTTCCTGGTCGCAAATGCGGGCGGTGCGCTGTCACCGCTCGGCGATCCACCATTGTTTCTTGGCTTCCTGAACGGTGTCGATTTTTTCTGGACGACCGTGCATTTGGCGTTGCCGGCCCTGTTCGTCACCGCCACGGTGCTGTCGGTGTTCTATGTGCTGGATAGCTATTATTTCAAGCGTGACGGCAACCCCGGGCCGGCGCGGGTGGCTCTGACACTGGACTTGCGCGGCGTTGCGATCGACGGCAAAGTGAATTTCGCACTGTTGGCGTGCATCATCGTCCTGGTACTGATAAGCGGCGTCTGGCAACCTCGCGTGCAATTCGACGTTTTCGGCGTGCCAGTCCAGTTGCAAAACATGCTCCGTGACGCCGGACTGCTGGTCGTGCTGTTCGTGTCGCTGCGCGTGACGCCATCCTCTGCGCGCGAGGGCAATGGTTTTAGCTGGGCGCCAATCGATGAGGTCGCCAAGCTCTTCGCCGGCATCTTCGTGACGATTGCACCGGTAATCGCGATGCTGCATGCCGGACAGCGGGGTGCGTTCGCCGACGCGGTGCAGTGGACGCTGCAGGACGGGCAAGCCACCGTACCCCTGTACTTCTGGGTGACAGGGTTGTTGTCATCGTTCCTGGACAATGCGCCGACTTACCTAGTGTTCTTCAACATCGCGGGTGGCGATGCGCAGACGTTGATGACGTCCGGTGCGTCAACACTCGCGGCGATTTCTGCCGGCGCGGTATTCATGGGAGCGAATACGTACATTGGCAACGCGCCGAACTTCATGGTCAAGGCCATTGCCGAGTCGCGTGGCGTGCGCATGCCGAGTTTTTTTGGCTTCATTGGATGGTCGGCCTGCGTACTGCTACCGGTATTCGTAATGACGACATGGCTCTTTTTTTGGCATTGAGCGCTGGGCGCAAACTTGGACTGGAACGGTGATGAAGCAAAAGGCTTGGGTGGCGCGGATGAACTTCCCGGATGTACGCGAAACGCTTGAGCAATATTTCGATGTCGATGTGAATTGCGACGACCCTCTGCTCACGCGCGACGAACTGACCGCGCGCGTGGCGGATAAGGATGGCGCATTGAGCGCGTGTCGCGCCGCAACTCGAAGCCCAGTTGAATGCGGCTTATGGACCCAGGACGAGCTGCTTGCTCAGGTGGATCACGGGGTACTGGTCGTGCCCTATGCGGCTGACAGTCTGAGTGCAGCGCTTGACTGCGGTTTGCAAGCGGGTCACCCGCCGACACCGAGCAACCCTGACGTGCTGGGGGTAATGCGCGCATGCTGACGATCATCCTAGCAGTCGCAGTGGCCGTATTGGCCGCCGCGCTGCTTGTTGTCGCGGCCACGATGCGGCAACGCGATGCCGGCAACGTGACCGACGCATCGCTGCAAGCGCTCGCGCAGCGGGTGTGCGAATTGGGCGACACGCACGCGCGCTCTCAGGAAAGGCTAGAGCGCGAGTTGCGCGCGGAGCTGATCGACAGCGCCCGCGTGTCGCGCGCCGATGCCGGCGCCGGCGTCACGCAATTACAACAGGCGCTTGCGGCGCAACTCACGAGTATCGCTACGGTGCAAAACAACCAAATTGATGGCTTCGCGCAGCAATTGGCCAAACTTACGCAGAGCAATGCGCAGCAGCTCGATGCGTTTCGTTTGTCCGGCCAACAGCAGGCGCAACATGCGCGCGAGGAGCAGGCTGCTGCATTGAAGCGATTCGGCGATACGCTAAACCAGCAATTGGCCGTGCTGTCGGAGAGCAACGAGCGGCGTCTTGCCGAAGTGCGGGCGACGCTCGAGCAAAAACTCAAGGATATCGAGGCGAACAATGCGGCCAAGCTCGATGAGAT
The DNA here is from genome assembly GCF_021498065.1 of Mycetohabitans sp. B3. NCBI lineage: Bacteria > Pseudomonadati > Pseudomonadota > Betaproteobacteria > Burkholderiales > Burkholderiaceae > Mycetohabitans > Mycetohabitans sp. B3. The sequence goes on from NZ_JAHLKN010000011.1 coordinate 150,454, forward strand.
GCGGCGTATTGTCGATGAAAAGCTTCATGCCACGCTGGAGCAGCGCTTAGGCGAATCGTTCAAGCTAGTGTCAGACCGGCTCGAGCAGGTTCATCGTGGCTTGGGCGAGATGCAGACGCTTGCTGCGGGCGTCGGGGACCTGAAGAAGGTGTTGACCAATGTCAAGACGCGCGGTACCTGGGGCGAGGTTCAGCTCGAGGCGCTGCTCGAACAGATGCTCACGCCCGATCAATATGCGAAGAACGTGGCGACGGTGCCGCGCAGCAGCGAGCGCGTCGAATTCGCGATCCGGCTACCGGGCCGGGGCGAAAGTGAGCAACGTAATGCGCAGCCGGTATGGCTGCCGATTGATGCGAAATTCCCTCGTGAAGACTACGAGCGGTTAATCGACGGACAGGATCGGGCTGACCCTGTTGGCGTCGAGGAGGCGGCCCGCGCGCTGGAAACGCGTATCAGGCTGGAGGCCAAGGCGATTGCAGACAAGTATGTGTCGCCGCCGCATACGACGGACTTTGCCCTTCTGTTTCTGCCGACCGAGGGGCTCTATGCGGAAATTCTGCGCCGGCCTGGGCTGACCGACGCATTGCAGCGCGACTATCGAGTCACGATTGCCGGACCCACCACGCTGACCGCGTTGCTGAACAGCTTGCAAATGGGTTTCCGTACGCTGGCGATCGAAAAGCGCTCGAGCGAAGTCTGGCAGGTGCTCGGCGCGGTGAAAACGGAGTTCGGCAAGTTCGGCGACGTCCTGGCGAAAACGAAGAACCAGCTTGCGACCGTTGCTCGGTCTATCGAACTGGCTGAGACCCGGACACGACAGATGCACAGGAAGTTGCGCGACGTCGAGGCGCTACCTGGCGAGCAGGCTGCCGAGCTGCTGGGCGATGAAGGGCAAGTGCAAGTGACGCCAGACGAGGGCAGCGAATAGGCCGGTGCGGCCGTGGTAGCGAGCGTAGTGGAAGCGGACCCGTCAGATCGACGAATCGTCAGGCGGCGCTTGCAGACCCGTGAGACGGTGCAGGGCTTCTCCGGTCACGCGCACGACGCGCCACTCGAAACGGGCGCATTGTCGCTCGATGGTGAGCGTGGCCAATGGTGACGTCATGCCTCCTCCGGTGCATCGGAGAGCACGATCTCGATGCCGCCGCAGCGCGATGCTACCCAGTTGTATGCGTGACATGCGATCCATAGCAGGACGAAGCCAAGCACGGCGTTGAGTATCAACGCGCTGAACAACGTTGATAGCTCAACAGCGCCGTAGCGCACGAATGCCACTAGCATACCGAGCAGGACGATCGGCACGCTGAAGGTCAGGTACACGAAGATCAGCGCCTTGGCAGTTTGCCCCGGGGCAATGTACGAGATTTGTTTTTTCATATCGAAGCGTCGGCGGTCATTCGCGAAAAGGGTCGCGCGGGGCGCGTGCTGAAGTTGTATAAAAACGGCGAGTATGCGTGAGTCCATCCGTCAAAAGGTGAGAGCAGCCCGCCAAAAGACCAGATCAGTCCGCCAAAAGCTTAGATCAGTCCGTCAAAAGGCATGATATCGACCGTGTCGCCCACGGCCACCGGCCCTCGTTGATGATTCAAAATAACGAAACAATTGGCATCGCTCATCGAGCGTAGGATACCGGAGCCCTGCACGCCGGTCAGCGCAACTTCCCAGCGCCCGTCGTCGCGCCGGCGCGCAATGCCTCGTTGATATTCGGTCCGTCCGGGGCGTTTGCTGATCGGGTCCAGCGCGCTCGCCGTGATCAGCGGCACGGGCCGGGGCAGCGCACCGGTCATCGAGATCAGTGCATCGCGCACGATCTGATAGAAAGCGACCATCGTGGCAACCGGGTTGCCCGGCAAGCCGAAGTAGAGCGCATCGTGGCCTTCGCCCACACGTTTGCCCGACCAGATGCGGCCAAACGCGAACGGGCGTCCCGGTCGCATCGCGATACTCCAGAATGCGACGTCGCCCAGCCGACCCATCAGTTCACGCGTGTAGTCCGCATCGCCGACCGACACGCCGCCGGAACTGAGTACGACGTCCGCTGACGCCGCCGCGTTGCGCAGCGCGGCTTCCAGCGCGTGCCGGTCATCGGGTACCACGCCGAGATCGATCGCCTCCACGTTCAGGCGGCGCAGCATCCCGTACAGCGTATAGCGATTGCTGTCGTATACGCATCCCGGCGCAAGCGGTTGTCCCAGCGAACGCAATTCGTCGCCGGTCGAAAAGAAGGCGGCACGCAGGCGGCGCCGGACCGGTACTTCGCCGAGCCCGACGGAGGCGAGCAGGCCCAGATCGGACGCGCGCAGCACACGTCCGGCCAATAGGGCCGCATGTCCGCTGCGCAGGTCTTCGCCGGCGCGTCGGCAGTGGGCGCCGCGGGCCAGCGCGGCGGCCGAGAATTGGATTGAGCCGTCGCCGTTGATTGCGACCTGCTCCTGCGGGACTACGGTATCGCAGCCGGCCGGCAATATCGCACCGGTCATCACGCGGATGCAATCGCCGCTGCGTACCCGCGCATCGTATGCGCGTCCGGCCAGCGCCGTGCCCGCCACGCGCAACCGGATCGTGCCGCCGCGCTCGAGGGCGGCGCCGTCGAACGCATAGCCGTCCATGGCGGAGTTGTCGTGTGCTGGCACGTCTAGCGGCGACACCACGTCGTCAGCCAGCACGCGGTCCAGTGCGTCACGCAGTGCGAGTCGCTCAATGGTGGCCACCGGCGTTGCCCACTGGGCCACAATGGCCCGGGCGGCATTCACCGGCAGTGCGTTTGGATCATAGTCGGCGATACAGCTTGCGATGGTTTGCAGCGAGGTCATGGCACGGGGACGGCGAAAATGGGGCGGGCGCAACCGGGCAAAGGATGCCGGGCACGCTCATCGCCCGGTGTCCGGCCGCTCGAGTTTGTATAATTCTTGCAGCGAGTTGACATTGTAAAACGCGTGCTCGTCGGCGAACGGCACTTGTACCGCCATGTGGCGTGCGTACCACGTGCGCACCCGGCGCTCGCCTTGGGCCAACTGCGTCGCCAGATCGCCTGCCAGCCCGGTGCGCAGTAGCGCGAATACGAAATGAGCACGCCCGGCTGCCGGCGTGTCGGCCGACGATAAAGGCGTGGCGGGCGTGCCTGGCGCAGTGGCATCGGGCGATGCGGTGCAGGCATAGGCAATCGGTGCGTGCGTGACTTCCAGCGCCTGGGCAAGGCGCTGAGCCAGGTTCAACGGCACGAACGGAGAATCGCATGGCGCGACCAGTAGCGCGCCGTGCATCAGCGCTTGGCTGTCGAGCGCATATAGCCCTTCGAGAATGCCGGCCAACGGGCCGGGGAAATCGGGCGTGGTGTCCGTTAGCACCTGATCGGCAAATCGAGCATACTGATCAACATGGCGATTGGCGCTGATTAGCAGACGCGACACCTGTGGCCGCAAGCGCTGTGCGACATGCTCGACGAGCGGGCGCCCATGCAGCAGTTGTAGCCCCTTGTCTCGTCCACCCATCCGTGCGCCGCGGCCGCCGGCGAGAATCAGCCCGATGGTGCTGGCGCGCGAAATCACGTGCGGATCGTGCTGTGCATCGGTCTAGCCACCGATGTATGACATTTCGACGCGCGGGCCGCCAGCGGCTTGCCCCCGCAGCTGAGAATAGCGGTCCTCGCGAGCTTGCCACAGTCGCGCGATCGCATCGGAGATCTGCTCATCGGTGACACCGCCGCGCAACAGCGCGCGTAGATCGTGGCCCGCGCTGGCGAACAGGCATAAATACGCCTTGCCTTCAGTGGACAGCCGTATGCGCGTGCAACTGGAGCAGAATGCACGCGTGACACTGGAAATCACGCCGATCTCTCCGGCGCCGTCCGCGTATCGCCAGCGTTGCGCGGTCTCGCCCGGATAATGCGCGTCCAGGGGCACAAGCGGCCAATGCGCGTTGATTCGATCGATGACGTCGGCGGACGGCAGCACTTCGGCCATATTCCATCCATTGGAGCAGCCCACGTCCATGTATTCAATGAAGCGCAATACGGCGCCGGATCCGCGAAAATGTCGGGCCATCGGCACGATTTCGCTGTCGTTGGTGCCGCGCTTGACGACCATGTTGATCTTCACTGGGCCAAGGCCTGCCGCGTGCGCGGCCTCGATCCCGTCCAGCACACTCGAGACCGGGAAATCGGCATCGTTCATGCGTTTAAACAAGGTATCGTCCAGTGCGTCGAGGCTGACTGTCACGCGCGTGAGTCCGGCGTCTTTCAGCGCACGCGCTTTGCGGGCGAGCAGTGCGCCGTTCGTCGTCAGCGTCAGATCGAGTCCCCGTGCATCGGACGTGCGCAACGCAGCAAGGCGTTCGACCAGGTGTTCAAGGTGCTTGCGCAACAACGGTTCGCCGCCGGTTAGGCGGATCTTCTCGATTCCCTGTGCGACGAACAGCCGTGCCACGCGCTCAATTTCCTCAAAGGTCAGCAGCGCGTTGTGTGGCAGAAAGGGGTAGTCGTGGCCAAAAACGGTTCGCGGCATGCAGTACGTGCAGCGAAAATTGCAGCGGTCGGTGACTGAGATACGCAAGTCGCGCAGCGGGCGGGCGAGCCGGTCGACGACATACCCGCGCGGCGCTCCAGGGGCGCTCGAGAACGCCGGGACGGCGCTCAGTTCGTTCAGCGGGATGACACGTCGATTCATGGTTGCCGCACAGGCCAGTTCAGCTAAAGATTTTATCCGAATGCGCCGAGTACGGCGTTGCTGCGGTGCAATGTTGTCCTATATCGCGGTTGCGATGATCGGCGGCACGGCGAGTAGCGAGCTCGCCGGATAACCGGGAAAGGCCAATAAAAAGCCCTCGCCGAGGCGAGGGCCATCGATTATGAGCCGCAAAGCGGCGCACGACGGGTGCGACGTGCCCGTCCGGTTACACCTCGTGTCGGGTCTCGACCTGCTGCATCGGTTCCGTGGACGGCGGGGGCAACGGCTTGCGTTCACGGCCGATGCGCAACGGTTCCTGGGCAGCTTGCGCGGCTTGCTGCGCCGCGCGCAGCTTGTTGGCATCGGTGTTGACCCACACCAGTCCAGCGGACTCTAGGATTGGCGCCAGCGTGTCGATTGATAACGCGCCTGCCGATGGAGCCATTGGGGCGCGGGTGGCGACCGGGGCCGATTCGTCGGCATTGCGCGGTTGGGACGGCGCTTCGTGCGCGCCCGCCGGCGTGTTGCTGACGACGGCTTGCCTATGGCCCGCTTCGGCGCGGCCGGTTACCGTATCGTCCGATTGCGCGGCCGGGACCTGAACTAACGCAGCCGACGCGTAGGCGTGCGCCGGCATCGCCGATACCGGCTCGTCTGCCTTCTGCGGGCTTACCGGTGCCGGCTCATCACCTCGTACCGAAACCGGCTCGTCGCGTTGCGCCGGCGCTGATTCGAGCGGATCCGCTGTCGTGGCGGTGGTCACCACCGTTGACGTCACCGACGGCTGAGGAAGAGGCGTTTGCTGCCGAGTAACCTCGCCGCTGATGCTGGAGCCTGCACCTGAATCATGCGCCGGCTCGACAACCCGCGGCTGCGGCTGCGCCGCGACCGCAGCTGGTTGCACAGGCGTGGCTACAGGCACCTGCACCGTTGCCCGGTGTCCGCCAGCTTCGTTGGCTTCCCGCGACGCAGGGGATCGGGCCGCGGCGTGTTCGACCGCCGCTTCTGATCTTGGCACTGGCACGTGCTCGCGAGCCGACACTGCATCATCTGTCATCGCGGTGGGGGCGCTAGCCGCGGCGTTCGGTGCAGTGGCATCCGCTTCGCCTTCTCCTTCGGCCACGTCTGCGGCATGAGTCAGGTTGATGCCGTCCTCGTCGCGTTCGCGGCGACCGCCGCGGCGTCCGCGCCGACGGCGGCGCCGCTCCTCGCCCTCACGGAGATCGGTTTCCGGTGCCGCGCCGGCACTCGGCGCCACCTCCCGGCCCTGTTCGACCACCTGCTCGTCGCGTAGTGACTCGAACGGCGGCTGCTCGAGCTGCTTGCGCTCGCCACGGTCGGCCCGGTCGGCCCGGTCAGGCCGCTCGACGCGCTCGTGGCGTTCACCGCGTTCGCCCCGATCCGCCCGTTCACCGCCACGCTCACTCCGGTCCGCCCGTTCGCTTCGTTCGGCGCGTTCACCGCGCGCCGCCTCGTTGCGGTCACGGCGCTCGCCGCGCTCGGTACGCTCGAAACGTGGCGGCCGTTCGGTGCGCGCTGGTTGCTCTGCCTCCACGCGGGCATCGGCTTGCCGTTCCTGGCGGGGGGCTCGCGTATCACGCACGCTCCGCTCGTCGCGTGCAGCGCGTTCGTCCCGCGTATCGCGTTCATCGCGACGTGGCCCACGACCCGATTGCGCAGTGACGTCGCGTGGTGCCGCGTCACGGCCACCGGATTGCTGGCCGCGCCGATGGGGCCGGTTGCGTTCTGAGCCTTGACGAGCCTCGCCGCCGGCACGTTCCCTGGTCGGCCGTGCCGGCGTGGCTTCGCCAGTGGCCTGGGCCGGCGGGGCGGAAGGCTCGCCACTGAAGATGCGCTTGAGCCATCCGATGAATCCGCTACTTGCCACGGCTGCCGGTGCGACTGGTGTGCGCGGCTGGACTGTTGACACCGAGCGTGGCGTGGCGATGGGCGCCGGCATGTCTGGCGTAATGCCCTTGACGGCGGCTTCCTGCTTCGGCTTTGCGTTGCCGTCGCGCTTGCTGTAGCCGGTTTCCGATTCCAGTTCGCGCGCCGCTTCTTCGGCCATGCGCCACGACGCGCGCGGCTCGTCGAGTCGCACGTCGTCATGACGCAGTCGCTCGAGCTTGTAGTGCGGCGTTTCAAGGTGCTTATTGGGAATCAGCACCACGTTGACCTTGAAGCGCGATTCGATCTTATTGATTTCCTGGCGTTTTTCGTTCAACAAGAAGGCGGTCACTTCGACTGGCACCTGGCAATGGATTGCCGCAGTGTTCTCCTTCATCGCTTCTTCTTGGATGATTCGCAGCACTTGCAGCGCGGACGATTCGGTGTCGCGGATGTGGCCGGTGCCATTGCAGCGCGGACAGGTCACATGGCTGCCCTCGGACAGCGCCGGACGCAGCCGCTGACGCGATAGCTCCATCAGGCCGAAGCGCGAGATCTTGCCCATCTGGACCCGGGCACGGTCGTGCTTGAGCGCGTCCTTGAGCCGTTGCTCGACTTCACGCTGGCTCTTGGCCGACTCCATGTCGATGAAGTCGATCACAATCAGCCCGCCCAAGTCGCGCAGCCGCAACTGGCGCGCCACTTCATCGGCCGCTTCCAGGTTCGTGCGCAGCGCTGTTTCCTCGATGTCGGCGCCCTTAGTCGCCCGAGCCGAGTTCACGTCGATGGCCACCAACGCTTCCGTGTGGTCGATTACGACGGCGCCGCCGGAGGGCAGCGGCACGGTGCGGGAATAGGCGGTCTCGATTTGGTGCTCGATCTGGAACCGGGAAAACAACGGCACGTCATCATGGTAGCGCTTGACCTTGCCGAGATTGTCCGGCATCACCACTTCCATGAACGCGCGAGCCTGATCGTGGATATCCGGTGTATCGATCAGGATCTCGCCGATGTCGGGTTGGAAGTAATCCCGGATCGCGCGGATCACTAAACTCGATTCAAGATAGATCAGCAGTGGCCCGCGCGTGCCGTTCGCCGCTGCTTCGATCGCACGCCACAATTGCAACAGGTAGTTCAAGTCCCACTGTAGCTCTTCGGCAGAGCGACCGATGCCCGCGGTGCGCGCGATCATGCTCATGCCGTCCGGCAATTTGAGCTGCGCCATCGTTTCGCGCAATTCTTGCCGGTCGTCGCCCTCGATGCGTCGCGACACGCCGCCGCCGCGCGGATTGTTGGGCATCAGCACCAGGTAGCGGCCGGCCAACGAAATGAACGTGGTCAGTGCAGCACCCTTGTTGCCGCGCTCCTCCTTTTCGACCTGGACGATCAGTTCCTGACCTTCGTGCAGCGCGTCCTGGATGCGCGCAGAGCGCATGTCGACGCCATCCTTGAAATACTGTCGGGCGACCTCCTTGAATGGCAGAAAACCATGGCGATCTTCGCCGTAGTTGACGAAGCACGCCTCGAGCGACGGCTCGATCCGCGTGACGACTCCTTTGTAGATATTGCCTTTACGCTGTTCGCGCCCGGCGGTTTCGATATCGATGTCGATCAGCTTCTGCCCATCGACGATCGCCACGCGCAACTCTTCCTGCTGCGTCGCGTTGAACAACATGCGTTTCATTGAACGGCTCCAGTGCGGCTGCGCGTCCCGCCACGGTCCAGAATGGAACCGGAACGGGCAGCGGCGCGCCGCCTCTTTTTGTCAAAAAAAGCACGCTGGAGCGGGAAACTCTGGCTGGGGAGAATTGCCTTGACCGGAACGCACGCCAGCCAAGGCGCGGCGTGCCGCGGGCACCTGCGAATAGGTCAAAACCACGGCAAAACACGGCGGTGCAGCCGCGCATTGCGCCATCAAGCGCGTGACGCGCGGCATCAAACCGTACGATGCACTGCTGCCGGCGGGCCGCCGTTACGCAATACGCGCGCGAACCGGATCCTGCGCGGGTGCGCGGACCATTGGCACCGTGGCCCGGGTGTCCCGCTCGTTCGCGCGCGCTGTCTCGATCCGACTGCTGCGCGCGTGTTATTCGCAATTCGTTTCGTCCAGCTCGTGCGTGCCACGTCGGCCGACGTGGCGTGCCGTGAGCTGGGCGCAAAAAATTCTTTATGACCAAAATTTCCGTTACCGGCTTGCCGTCGACGATGCCGAATCTGCCTGTGGGCGATATCCCTGCGTCGTGCAACGACATGCGTGCAACTTGCTGCTCTCGCCTTCCAGGCGAGCAGCCGACCTGGGGTGCAAGGTAGAATAACGCACAGGGCGCTTGCACCGGAACAGCCCGTCGCTTGCCGGGCGGGTCGCCACCGGCGCACGGGCTGTCTGACAAATTATATGCAGAATGAATGAGTTAAGCAAAATATCGCAAAATGGTGCAGCTGCCGACCGTGTTTCGTGGCTGAACGTAGACGACGCGTCGGCCGGCCAGCGCATCGACAATTTCCTTCTGCGCGTATGCAAAGGGGTGCCAAAAAGCCATATTTATCGGATTTTGCGAAGCGGTGAAGTGCGGGTCAACAAAGGCCGGGTTGACGCTTCGTACCGGCTCGAGCATGGCGATACCGTGCGCGTGCCGCCGATACGGGTGGCACAGCCGGCTGGCTCCCCGGTGAGCGCGCCGGCTGCGGCGTTCCCGGTGTTGTATGAGGACGACTGCCTGATTGCGCTGGACAAGCCGGCCGGCATCGCGGTGCACGGCGGCAGTGGGGTGAGTTTTGGCGTGATCGAGCAAATGCGTGCCGCGCGTCCTGCTGCCCGCATGCTGGAATTGGTTCACCGGCTCGACCGGGAAACGTCCGGTGTACTGTTGCTGGCCAAGAAGCGCGCTGCGCTCGTCAGTCTGCACGAGCAGATCCGCGAGGGCCGGCTGGATAAGCGCTACCTAGTGTGCGCGCGGGGCGCGTGGCCCGCACACTGGGGCGTGCGTCGCGCAGTGAAGGCGCCGCTGCACAAGTACTTAACCGCCGACGGCGAGCGGCGGGTTCGCGTGCAGCCCGACGGACTGGCCTCGCATACGATCTTTAACCTGCGCCGGCGTCTGGGCGACTATTTATTGTTGGAGGCGGAACTGAAGACCGGCCGGACCCATCAGATTCGGGTCCATCTCGCACATCTGGGCTTGCCGATCGTCGGTGACGACAAGTATGGGGATTTTCCGCTGAACAAGGATCTTGCTCGTCCCGGCGCCCGGCCCGGATTGCGCCGGATGTTCCTGCATGCGTGGCGGCTGAGCATTAAGCACCCGACTAGCGGCATGCCGCTAGCGTTCGAGGCGCCGCTGCCAGCCGAATGCGGTAATTTTTTGCAACAATTGACGGATACGTTGAGCGCGGATGACACGCAAACAGTTTGACTTGATCGTGTTCGACTGGGACGGCACGCTGATGGACTCAACCGCGCACATCACGCGTAGCATCCAGCGGGCGTGTCGCGACCTCGGCTTGCCAGTGCCCGACGCGTTGTCGGCGAGCTATGTCATTGGGCTGGGGTTGCGCGACGCGTTGCAGACCGCCGCGCCCACGCTCGATCCGATCGACTATCCGCGCCTTGCGCAGCGCTACCGGTTCCATTACCTGAGCGGTGACCCGCATATCGAGTTGTTCGCCGGCGTGCGCGAGATGTTGGACGAATTGCGCGGTGCGGGCTATCTGCTCGCGGTGGCGACCGGCAAATCGCGAGTCGGGCTGAACCGCGCGCTGGACTCGGTCCGGTTGATGACGATGTTCGATGCGACCCGCTGCGCGGACGAGACGTTTTCAAAGCCCCATCCGGCAATGCTGCATGAATTGACACGGGAATTGGGGCAAGGTGCTACGCGTACCTTGATGATTGGCGACACGACGCACGACCTGCAGATGGCGGCCAACGCCGGGGCCGCCGCCGTGGCGGTATCCTATGGCGCCCATCCAGCCGAACAACTGGTCAAGCTGGAGCCGCGCTTTTGCGCCGCCGATGTCACGTCGTTGGCCGATTGGCTGCGCGAGCACGGATGACCGGCGCGCGCGAATAGGTGATGACCGAGGCACGAGTGGATGCCCGTCGTCGCGTCAAGCCGGGGTTTTCCCAGAAATTGCGCTAACTTCATGCAACCTGTTCGTATTTGCGCTTCGCACGAACTCGCCGAACGCGGCCGCGGCATCCGATGCGCCGCGCTGGCAGGTGGTGTGCTGGCAACCGTTTTCTTTGTCCGTTATAACGGCGTGGTCCACGGCTATCTAAACCGGTGCGCGCATGTGCCGATGGAGCTGGACTGGGCCGAGGGCGAGTTCTTTGAAAGATCGCGCTTATACTTGATATGCGCCACGCACGGCGCAACCTATGCGCCCGGCACTGGGCACTGTGTCGGCGGCCCCTGTCGTGGTGGTCGGCTGCGCCCGCTTCAGGTTCAGGAGCGCGACATGGCCGATGGGCCAGCCGTCTTCTGGTTGCCCGACGATGAAATCCGACCTCTTTCCCTTGAAGCAGGACTTGATTGCGCATGACCGACTATTCGACTGACGACAACCCGCGAACCTCTACGCCCGCCCAGCAGGGACGGGCCGACGCCGTCGGCCGTACGCCCGACGATTGGCAGCGCGATGCGCTTGAGCGCGTCGCGCTGGCGGCCATCCGCGAGCAGCGGGCGGCGCGCCGCTGGCGGATTTTTTTTCGCGGCGCGTTCCTCGCCGTGTTGAGCGCGCTCACTTGGAGCGTGTTCAGCCTGTCGGGTGAACGTTCGGTTTCGGCCGCACGTCATACGGCACTGGTTTCACTGGACGGTGAGATTGCGGCGAACTCGAATGCGAGCGCGGAGAACATCGATACCGCGTTGCAAAATGCCTTCGACGACTCGCATACCGCCGGGGTGATTCTGCGGATCAACAGCCCAGGCGGCAGCCCGGTGCAGGCCGGCATCATCAACGCCGAGATCCGCCGTTTGCGCAACAAGTATCCGTCCAAGCCGCTATATGTGGTGGTCGAGGACATGTGCGCATCGGGTGGCTACTATGTGGCGGCGGCGGCCGACAAGATTTACGTGGACAAGGCCAGTATCGTCGGCTCGATCGGCGTGCGGATGGACGGGTTCGGCGTCACCGGGCTGATGAACAAGCTCGGTATCGAGCGCCGGATGCACACGTCCGGTGAGAACAAGGGGTTCTACGATCCGTTCTCGCCCGAGAGCGACAAAATGAAGCAGCATGCGCAGCGCATGCTCGATGATATCCATGCGCAGTTTATTACTGCGGTGCGACAAGGTCGGGGTAAGCGGCTGAAGGAAACGCCGGACGTGTTTTCTGGGCTATTCTGGACCGGCGATAAGAGCGTCGAACTCGGGTTGGCCGATGGGTTCGGCAGTATCGACTATGTCGCTCGCGAGGTCATCAAGGCACCGGATATTGTCGACTATACGGTCAAGGAGAGCATCACCGATCGCGTGGCCCGCAAGTTCGGCGCGGCGGTTGGCGGCGCGGCACTTCGTGTGCTGGCGCTCGGCGCCGCGCCAAACCTACGTTGAGTCTGGCTGTCAACTTGGACGTTGGGCCGTGGACCGGGCACAGTCTTGCTACGCGTTGACTTGGGAGGGGCATGCGGGGTTCGGTTGTCCCCGCGCGCCAAGTCGCTGTCAGTTCGCCAACATCAGAAAAATGGCCGGTCGTTTATGCAGTTCGATCGGCTCTTTACGCCACACTGACACTGGCCGGGTGACGATTTGCTCATCCGGTAGCGTCAGGTCGACGGCCACACACACGAGTGTGTCCGGCGCGCACGCGCTTGCCAGCACATCGAGCATCACACGGTTGCGATAAGGGGTTTCGATAAAAATCTGTGTCTGCCGGGCCCGGCGCGACTGCTGCTCTAGCTCGCGCAGCTTCTTCGTGCGTTGCGCGGCATCCACCGGCAGGTAGCCGTGAAAGGCAAAGCTCTGGCCGTTCAAGCCGGAGCCCATCAGCGCCAGCAGGATCGAACTGGGTCCGACCAGTGGCACGACCCGGATGCCGCGCTCGTGCGCCCGGCGCACCAGCAGCGCACCTGGATCGGCTACAGCCGGACACCCGGCTTCGGACAGCAGCCCGCCGTCGCAGCCTGCGATGATCGGTGCGAGCAGCGCATCGATTGCGTTCGCCGGCGTATTGACGTTCAATTCGCGAATCTCGATGTCCTGGATCGGAATAGTGCCACCCGTTTTTTTCAGGAATGCCCGCGTGCTTTTCGCGTTTTCGCCGACATAATAGGTCAGTCGTGCCGCGAGCGCGCGCACGGGTTCGGGCAGCACACCTGCCAGCGCTGCGGTGTCGCCCAACGCATTGGGCACCAGGTACAGCACGCCAGTCATCGCGCCTGCTCCGGTGCTTCGGAGGCGGCGTCGGCGGTGCCCAGCAGCGTCACACCGGCCTGGCGCAGCATGTCGGTCAGCGCGATCAGCGGCAGGCCGATCAAGGCCGTGGGGTCGTCGCTGTCGACCGCCTCCAGCAAGGTGATCCCCAGCCCTTCCGACTTGGCGCTGCCGGCGACGTCGTAGGGTCGTTCCATCTGCAAGTAAGCGTCTAGTTCCGTATCGGGCAAATTGCGAAAGCGTACCCGTGTGACGACGTCGGTGCAGCGTGCGGTGTCGTTGCGCGGGTCATAGAGGCACAGCGCGGTGTGAAACTCGACGTCGCGCCCGCGCATCGTGCGTAGCTGCTCGAGTGCGCGCGCGTGGTCCCCGGGTTTGCCGATTTGCCGGCCGGCGAGCGTGGCGACCTGATCCGAGCCGATCACCAGCGCATCGCCGCTGCGCGCGGCCACGGCGCGGGCCTTGGCCTCGGCCAGTCGCAGGGCGGTGCCGGCCGGCGCTTCATGCGGCAATGGCGTTTCATCGATGTCTGGCACGTCGACGTCGAAAGTCACGCGCAACCGCTGGAGCAGTGCGCGCCGGTACGGGGAGCTGGAAGCAAGAATCAGCCGGCGCGCGGCGATTGGAGCGGATAGGGGCTGCATGGGCGGAAGCGGTCCGGAATGCGCGATTTAACCACGGCCGGCACCTGGCGCGCGGCGCGTTGCACGAGCGCGCGCCAGGTGCCGGCTTAAGTGTTTGACGCGTAAAGACAAAAGCGGTATGATACCGGGCTTTTCATCGGTGCGGTCCATAAATGTCTGTCGCGGCGCGGCGGCCGGCGATACCGGCTGCGCCTGTTAGCGGGATGAGGGATGACGCGGGAGGAGGTCCAGGTGGCGGAGTCAACGGACAAGCAAGACGCGTCGACCGGCCGTGAGGCGGCGCTCAACCTGCATGCGCTGGACCTGTTCGAGTTTGCGCGAACAGGTCGGCAAGCGATGGGACAGTTCGACGTTGGCGAGTTGGCCCGGCTGGCAGCCGAAGTGCCCGCCGACGCGGTGACGCTCGGCGATTATGATTCGGCGTTGCGCTGGCACGCGCAGGGTGGATCGGTGCGCGAACTGCAGCCCGATGGCACCGTGCTCGATGAGCCGTGCCTGCGGGTGGCCGTGCATGGCGCAATCTGGCTGCAGTGCCAGCGTTGCATGGAACCGTTTCGCGTGCCACTGGACATCGATGCCGAATACCGGATCGTCGAGAGCGACGATGAGGCGGATGAGCGTGCGCTCGACGACACGTCATTTGATGTGATCGTAGGTTCGCGTCAGTTCGATTTTGTCGAGTTGATCGAGGAAGAATTGTTGTTGTCGTTGCCGCTGGTACCGAAGCATAAGATCTGCAACCAGATACACGAGAGCCTGGTGACCGGCGCGGCGGGCGAGCATGCGCGCGATCCCGATGCTGAGGCCGGCGAATCGCCGGCTGGTGACGAAACGCAATGCGAGCATCCATTTGCCGCGCTCAAGGCGCTCAAGGGTGGCGGGCCGAAGTCCGGACCGACGCATTGAGTGGGCGGGCGCGGCCCAGAGGCCAGGCCGGTCGCGCCGGCCTGTCATCCGCTGTTTGGCGGGTGGCAGGCGGGGTGGGGACCTGTGTTAAAATTGACGAAATTTTTCTGGAGTTACCATGGCAGTTCAGCAAAACAAGAAGTCGCCGTCGAAGCGCGGCATGCACCGCTCGCACGATTTCCTGGGCGCCGCACCGCTGGCCGTCGAGCCGAGCACCGGCGAAGTCCATTTGCGTCACCATATTAGCCCGAACGGTTACTACCGCGGTAAGAAGGTCGTCAAGACCAAAAACGACTAAGTGCCTGGCGGCAATGGTCGCCTGCCTCACCTTTCGTTCGCGATTGAATTGCCATCGGTTCGTCAAGAAAGCGGCATTGATCTGCCGCTTTTTTGTGCCTGAAATTCGCCGCATCCCATGACTATAAAGATCACAATCGACTGCATGGGAGGCGACCACGGTCCAACCGTGACGGTTCCCGCTGCGGTCAGTTTCGCGCGTGCGCATCCAGATGCGCAACTCGTACTGGTGGGCTTGAACGACGCGATCCGCGCGCAGCTCAAGCGATGCAAGGCACTCGACATGCCGACGCTGTCGATCGTCGATGCGAGCGAGGTCGTCGCGATGGACGATTCCGTCGAGGTCGCATTGCGCAAGAAGAGGGACTCGTCGATGCGCGTCGCGTTGAACCTGGTGAAGGAGGGTCATGCGCAAGCCTGCATCTCGGCCGGCAACACCGGCGCGTTGATGGCGGTGTCGCGCTACGTGCTCAAGACGCTGGCCGGCATCGAACGGCCGGCGATCGCGTTCGCCCTGCCGAACCAGCATGGCTACACGACAATGCTCGACCTGGGCGCGAATGTCGACTGCGAGCCGCAGCACTTGCTGCAATTCGCCGAGATGGGGCACGCGCTGGTGTCTGCGATCGAGGGTAAGGACCGCCCGTCGATCGGGTTGCTGAACATCGGTGAAGAGGTGATCAAGGGCAACGATATCATCAAGCGCGCCGGCGAACTGCTGCGCGCGAGCACGCTCAATTTCCGCGGCAATGTCGAGGGCAACGACATTTACAAGGGCACGGTCGACGTGATCGTTTGCGATGGCTTTGTCGGCAACGTCGCGTTGAAGACGTCCGAAGGACTCGCGCGGATGCTTGCCGACATGATTCGCGAAGAGTTTAGTCGTTCGTGGGCCACGAAGCTCATGGCGCTGCTCGCGCTACCGGTGCTGTCGCGTTTCAAAAAGCGGGTCGATTCGCGTCAATACAACGGCGCCGCGCTGCTCGGCCTGCGCAATCTGGTGATCAAGAGTCACGGTTCGGCAGATGCGTACGCGTTTGAATGGGCTATCAAACGCGGGTATGATGCCGTCAAGAATGGCGTTCTCGAGCGTCTGACGCGGGCGCTGGAGGAAAATGCCGACCCGCTCGCTCGCGCGGCCGGCGCTGGTTTTGGCGAACCTGACGTGTCCGGCGCACAAGCACTTTCCAATACGACCACCGGCGGCCCCGCGGGATCATCCGCGCCTGAGCCGTTGGCTGCGCTATCCCCGAAGGCATGATGGTTCATTCCACTATTTACTCGCGCGTGCTCGGTACCGGCAGCTACTTACCACCGACGCGCGTCACCAACCAGGCGCTGGCCGAGCGGCTCGCGCAGCAGGGGGTCGAGACGAGCGATGAGTGGATCGTGACGCGCACGGGCATCCGTGCCCGTTATTTCGCGTCGCCCGAGCAAGCCACTAGCGACCTTGCATTGGTGGCCGCACAGCGCGCGATCGCAGCGGCGGGCATCGATTTGCAGGCGATCGAGCTGATCATTGTTGCCACGTCGACTCCGGACTTCGTGTTCCCGAGTACGGCCTGCCTGCTGCAGGACAAGCTCGGCATCCGCAACGGTGGCGCGGCATTCGACGTGCAAGCAGTGTGCTCCGGGTTCGCTTATGCGCTGGCGGTGGCCGACGGGTTGATCCGCAGCGGCGCGCATCGCAACGCGCTGGTGATCGGCGCCGAAACGTTTTCACGGCTGCTCGATTTCAAGGACCGAACCACCTGCGTGCTGTTCGGCGACGGCGCTGGTGCCGTCGTGCTCGGCGCCTCGGACCAGCCAGGGCTGCTGGCGAGTGCACTGCACGCGGACGGCAGCCACGCGCGCATCTTATGCACGCCAGGCAACATCAACGGCGGTGTTATCCAAGGTAGTGCGTTTCTGCATATGGACGGGCCCGCGGTATTCAAACTCGCGGTAAACGTGCTCGAGAAGGTGGCGCTCGAAGCGCTGGCTAAGGCCGATATGTCTGCGGACCAGGTCGATTGGCTGATTCCACATCAGGCCAATATCCGAATCATGCAAGGCACGTGTCGCAAGCTCGGATTGCCATCGGAGCGCATGATTGTGACGGTCGGCGAGCATGGCAACACGTCGGCCGCATCGATTCCGCTCGCGCTGGACGTGGCAGTGCGGGACGGACGCATCAAGCCCGGTGATCGGGTACTGATCGAAGGCGTTGGCGGTGGATTTACCTGGGGTGCGGCAGTCATCCGTATGTAGACGCGTGTACAGCATGCGCAGGTGCTTGGTGCGCTGTCCGAGCGCATGCCGTTTCGCTGCTTTTTTCTATTCGAGGACGATATGAAGTTCGCGTTCGTTTTCCCCGGGCAAGGCTCGCAATCGATCGGCATGCTCAATGCATTTGGTGATCATCCTGTTGTAAAGGCGACGCTCGAAGAAGCGTCCGATGCGCTGAGCCAGGATATCGGCCGCCTGATCGCACAGGGGCCGGTCGACGAACTGAACCTGACCACCCATACGCAGCCTGTGATGCTCACCGCCGCCTACGCGATTTACCGCGTGTGGCAACAAGCCGGCGGCGCGGCACCGGCGGTCGTTGCCGGCCACAGCCTCGGCGAATACACGGCACTGGTCGCCGCGGGCGCGATCACATTTCGTGACGCGTTGCCGCTGGTGCGCTTTCGCGCGCAGGCGATGCAACAGGCGGTGCCGGTCGGGGCCGGGGGGATGGCGGCGGTCCTGGGGCTGGATGATGACGCGGTGCGCGCCGCATGCTCGGAAGCGGGGGCGGCCGGCATCGTCGAGGCGGTCAACTTCAATGCGCCGGCGCAGGTCGTGATCGCTGGCCACAAGGCTGCCGTGGACAAGGCGTGCGAGATCGCCAAGGCCAAGGGCGCAAAGCGTGCGGTGTTGCTGCCCGTGTCAGCGCCGTTTCATTCGTCGCTACTCAAACCGGCATCTGAGCGCCTGCGCGAGTATCTGGCCGATGTCGACGTGCGTGCGCCGCAGATTCCGGTGGTCAACAATATCGATGTGGCGATGGTGTCGGATCCAGCCGGCATTAAGGATGCGCTGGTACGCCAGGCCGCCGGGCCGGTACGCTGGGTCGAATGCGTGCGCGCGATCGCCGCGCAGCAGATCACGCATGTGATTGAGTGCGGCCCTGGCAAGGTGTTGGCCGGGTTGACGCGGCGCATTGATGCCAACCTGGTGGGCGGCGCAATCGTCGATTCGGCGTCGCTCGACGATACATTGAAACTGTTGCAAGGTTGAATGCCGGGCTGTCACCGGGATTCATCATTCGATTCGGAGCCAAGACGGGATGGAAAAATCGCTCGACAAACAGATTGCGCTGGTCACCGGCGCATCGCGCGGCATCGGCCGTGCGATTGCGCTCGTGCTCGGGCGTGCCGGTGCGACGGTAATTGGCACCGCCACGTCCGACAATGGAGCGGCGGCGATCAGTGACACGTTGCGCGCCGAGGGCATTGTCGGTCGCGGCGCGGTACTGGACGTCAACGACGGCCTCGCGGCCGATGCGCTGGTCAATTCGGTGGTCAAGGAGTTCGGGGCATTGAATATCCTAGTGAACAACGCCGGCATCACGCAGGACCAGCTTGCAATGCGGATGAAGGACGATGAGTGGGACGCGGTGATTGACACCAACCTAAAGGCTGTATTTCGCCTGTCGCGCGCCGTACTGCGGCCGATGATGAAGGCGCGCGGCGGGCGCATCATCAGCATTACGTCCGTCGTCGGCTCAACCGGTAATCCGGGGCAGGTCAATTACGCAGCGGCCAAGGCGGGGGTGGCCGGCATGACGCGGGCGCTGGCGTGCGAGATTGGCAGCCGTAACATCACCGTCAACTGCGTGGCGCCGGGTTTCATCGACACGGATATGACCCGCGTGTTGCCCGAGGCGCAGCGCGCGGCGCTCGACGCGCAGATTCCATTAGGCCGGCTGGGTGCGCCGGAAGACGTCGCCCACGCGGTTGCATTCCTCGCTTCGGCGCAGGCGGGATACATTACGGGCACGACGTTGCACGTCAATGGCGGCATGTACATGTCCTGACGGGTGCTGGCTGCACTTGCTGCGGTGCTCGCAAGGGTTGCGGCGAAACTGGTCGCGCGTCATTTTTTGCGGGACAAACCTGATAAAATGCGCGCACTTGCATTTTTGAACTCATTTTCCCTGGAGGGATGCATGGACAACATCGAACAGCGCGTCAAGAAGATCGTCGCAGAACAGCTCGGCGTGGCTGACGCGGAAATCAAGAACGAGGCTTCGTTCGTCAACGATTTGGGTGCTGATTCGCTGGACACTGTCGAGCTCGTGATGGCGCTGGAAGACGAGTTCGGCATGGAGATTCCGGATGAGGAAGCCGAGAAGATCACGACGGTTCAGCAGGCAATCGACTACGCTCGGGCTAACGTCAAGGCCTGAGCGTCTGGTTTTTTTGTCGCAGGTCGCGGCCACAGGGCTCACGGATTCCCGTGCGGCCGCTGTGGCTTTTGATTTTCTATTATGTATGAAAAAGGGAATATCGTGAGCCGTCGTCGTGTGGTAGTTACCGGCCTTGGGCTGATTTCGCCCGTTGGCAATAACGTTGTCGACGGTTGGGCGAACCTGGTTGCTGGCAAATCGGGGATCGCGAACATCACGAAGTTTGACGCATCGAATTTTTCGACGCGTTTTGCCGGTGAAGTTAAGGGCTTCAAGGTCGAGGACTACATGGCGGCCAAAGAGGCCCGCCACATGGATACGTTTATCCACTACGGCTTTGCGGCCGGCGTGCAGGCCATGACGGACGCGGGCATCGACACGGCAAGCGAGGACTTGGAGCGTATCGGTGTGGTTGTCGGCTCGGGCATTGGCGGCTTGCCGATGATCGAAGTCACGCAAACCGAGATGCTCAACCGCGGGCCACGGCGGATTTCTCCTTTCTTCGTTCCGGCCTCGATCATTAACATGATTTCCGGTCACCTGTCGATGCGCTACGGTCTCAAGGGGCCGAACCTGGCGATCGTGACTGCATGCACGACCGGCTTGCACTGCATTGGCGAGGCGGCACGGTTGATCGAATATGGGGATGCCGACATGATGCTGGCCGGCGGTGCAGAAGCGACCGTGTCGCCGCTGGGCATCGGCGGCTTTGCCGCCGCGCGCGCGCTGTCGCAGCGTAACGATGATCCGGCCACTGCCAGCCGTCCGTGGGACAAAGATCGTGACGGCTTCGTGCTGGGCGAAGGTGCTGGCGTCATGGTGCTCGAAGAATACGAGCACGCGAAGGCGCGCGGCGCGAAGATCTATGCCGAGGTCGCCGGCTATGGCATGAGCGCTGACGCGCACCACATCACGGCGCCACTCGAGGACGGTGATGGCGCGCGCCGTTGCATGCTGGCGGCGTTGAAGAACGCGCGCGTGAACTTGGATGAAGTCCACTACCTGAATGCCCATGGCACGTCGACGCCGTTGGGCGACCTGGCGGAGACTATCGGCATCAAGCGCACGTTCGGCGACCACGTGAAGCACATGGTCGTGAACTCGACGAAGTCGATGACTGGCCACCTGCTTGGCGGCGCAGGCGGTCTGGAGTCGGTGTTCACCGTGTTGGCGCTCCATCACCAAGTATCGCCGCCGACGATCAACATTTTCAATCAGGATCCGGCGTGCGACCTGGATTACTGCGCGAATACCGCGCGGGAAATGAAGATCGACGTCGCGCTGAAGAACTCGTTCGGCTTCGGCGGCACGAACGGTACGCTGGTGTTCAAGCGCGTCTGATGACGGATCGCACCGTCTTCGCAGAGTCCCGGTCCGCGCCGCCGCCGCACTCCGGTATCGCATCGACGGCGTGCGACGACGCGATGGTTTTGCGGCACTCGCGGATGCTCGCGGCGTTGGGCGTGGCCGCCGCGTGCGCGTGCGCGCTGGCGGTGATGCTGGCGCTGGTGCCGCGCATCAGTCTCATCGCCGCCGCAGCGGCAGCGCTCGCGGTGGCGCTCGTATTGGCCGTTTTTTCGCAGTGGCAGGAACGCAAGCGGCCCGTTGCGATCAAAGTCGGGCCGGACGGTGCGGTCACGTGGCACCGTCAGGGCGCGCCGGTGCGATATCACCGGATCCTTGGGCATGCGCGTCCTGCTGCTGGCCTGCTGGTGCTGCGCCTGGCGCCTGACGACGAGCGGGCGACGTGGCACAGTGCAGGACCGGGTTCGGTGCTGATCGCGGCGGATGCAATCGAGCCGTCCCATTTCCGCGAGTTGGCGATCGCGCTGGCACGTCAGCGCCGGCGGCCGGGATGAGTCGTTGCCCCGCAGTGCGCCCGCGCGGCCCCTTGTAACCGTTGTAACGCTTGCCTGCCCGCGGGGGCGCTACAATAGGCGTCCTTTCGCGTCGCAATCTATATAGATAACGGATTTTTCAGGTGAGCGAAAAAGAAATCGACCAGGCGCTGGTCGAGCGCGTCCAGAAAGGCGACAAAGCCGCGTTCGAACTCCTGGTCGCCAAATACCACCGCAAGATCATCAGGCTGATTTCGCGCCTCGTGCGCGATCCCGCAGAAGTTGAGGACGTCGCGCAGGACGCGTTCATTAAGGCATATCGCGCGTTGCCGCAATTTCGCGGCGAGTCCGCGTTCTATACGTGGTTGTACCGGATCGCCGTTAACACCGCAAAGAATTACCTTGCGACGCAGGGTCGGCGTGCGCCGACATCCACGGAAGCGGACGCGGAGGAGGCTGAAACTTTCTCCGATGCCGACCAACTAAGAGATATCAACACGCCTGAATCAGTGTTGATGAGCAAGCAGATCGCACAGACAGTCAACGCCGCGATGGCGCTGTTGCCCGAGGAGTTGCGCACGGCGATCACGCTGCGCGAGATCGAAGGACTGAGTTACGAGGAAATCGCCGAGATGATGGGTTGCCCAATCGGCACCGTTCGGTCGCGGATTTTTCGGGCTCGCGAAGCTATTGCGACAAAGTTGCGCCCGTTGCTGGATACTCCCGAAGGAAAGCGGTGGTAGCGGTAAGGGTCGAGCGGGGGAGTCTACGGGGTTGTCAGTCAGATGGGGAGCATCATGGGGTCCGTTCCATTGCAAATGAACGAGTCGGCGAGCCACATTTCGGTTGCCGAGCGTATTTCCGCCGCGCTGGATGGTGAGTCGCTGGAAAGCGGCGGGCGCGCGGCGCGCGCGCGCGTGTCGCATAGGTTGGCCGAGTTCCTGTCGACGCTGGATGCCGACGGGCGGGCCCTGTGGATCGACTATCATCTGATTGGTGATGCACTACGCTCCGACGAGTTGGCCGAGGATGCCGCGAAGAGCGCAGCGTTCGTTGCCCGGTTTTCTGCGCGACTGGCCAATGAGCCGCACGTGTTGGCGCCGTCGGCATGGCGGACCAACATGCGGCGCACGCTGGCGTTACGGCGCCGCGTGTTGCCAGTGTTCGCGGTGGCCGCTGCCGCCGCGACGCTGAGTTGGGTGGTCGTGCCGCAACTGCAGGGCCTTGGCAGTGCAGGCACAACGGCACAAGTTGCTTTGGTCAGCGAGCCGGGTTCGGATGCAATGCAGCGCGTCGCATTGGCGTCCACGCCGGTGGATGGCAGCGTGCCGCAGGGCATCCAGGATGCGAGCATTGTTCGCGATGCGAATCTAGATCAATATCTGGCCGCGCACCAGCAGTTCGCGCAGCAGCCGATGGTCCAATCCGCCACACCTTTGATCCGTGCCGCCGCGGTTTCCGAGGGCCAATAAACTGATGCAGCTTCAGCGGTCAAAAACAATCGACGCACGGGGGCGGCTGCGGGGAACGATGTTCGTCGCAGCCGTATTCATTTCGCTGGTCTGCGCGGCCGTCCACGTTCAGTCGCGCACCGACGACTCGCTCGTCCCACGGCGCCAGGCGGCCACTTGGCTGAATCGGATCCACCAGGCAGCACAGCAGCAGAGCTACGAAGGGATTTTCGTCTACCAGCGCGGTTCGGCGGTGCAGTCATCCAGCATCGTGCATTTCGCGGATCATGGTGACGGCGAATATGAAAGGCTGGAAAGCTTGGACGGCAAGCCGCGCCGGATGCTGCGGCACAACGACGAGGTCTACACGTTCGTGCCCGAGCGCAAGCTGTGCGTGTTCGAGCATCGGCAGAGCAAGGATTCGTTCCCCGCGCTATTGTCTGCGAGCAGCGACCGCGTATTGAGTGTCTACGATCCGCAGCTGCTGGGGGCCGACCGTGTCGCCGGACTTGACGCGACCGTGATCGAATTGCGTCCGAAGGACGCACTGCGCTACACGTACAAGTTATGGGCCGACCAGAAGACCGGCCTGCTGTTGCGCGAGCAGACGCTGGACAGCGACGGGCAGGTGCTCGAGCAGGTTGCCTTTTCACAGGTCCGGCTCGGCGTGACGGCGGACCGCAACGCGATTGCCCAGGCCGTGCGCAACGCATCCGGTTGCGTGCGTCCCCCGGTGGAGCCGGTCAACATGGAAGCAGCGGGCTGGCAACTGCCGAATCAGATTCCCGGGTTTCGCAAGGTACGGGAACTGCGCCGGCCGATGGCTGCGCGCGATCCGTCGTCGTCGCCCATTGCCGTGGATCAGGCGGTGTTTTCTGATGGGCTTTGTGCGATCTCGATTTTCGTTGAGCCATTCGAGCGCAATTCCCGCAAGGAAGGCTCGGGTGCGAGCGGAGCCACGCACATCCTGGTCAAGCGTCATGGTGATTATTGGATCACCGCGTTGGGCGAAGTACCGATGACGACGCTGCAACAGTTCACTTCTGCCATAGAATATAAGGCTCCTCGATAGTTCGCGCGGTCTCTTTCTTTTTATCGACAATATGAGTATCCATCCGGTGCGCAGATTCCTGCTCGCGGCCGCCATGGCCATCTGTATCCCGTTGGTGTCCCCGTGCGCAGCCGCGGCGCCAGCCGCCGCCAGCCTGCCCGATTTCACGGACCTGGTCGACAAGGTCGGCCCAGCGGTCGTCAATATCCGCACGGCGACGCATGCGCAGCAACAGGGCGCGACGGGCTTGCCCCCCGGGCTGGATGACGGCGACATGTCCGAGTTCTTCCGGCGCTTCTTCGGTATTCCGTTGCCACAGCAGCCAGGCAAGCCGAACCCGCCGCGCGGAGGGGGCGGGGGCGGCGATTCAGATCCGTCGGACTCGGAGCAGAGCAGCGGCGTGGGCTCTGGCTTTATCCTGTCGGCCGACGGCTATGTGATGACTAATGCGCATGTGGTGGATGACGCGGACACGATTTATGTGACGCTGACCGACAAACGCGAATTCAAGGCAAAGTTGATCGGCGTGGACGAGCGCACCGACGTGGCGCTCGTGAAGATCAATGCGGCGAGCTTGCCGACGGTGACGATCGGCGATTCGAACAAGGTCCGGGTCGGGGAATGGGTCGTGGCGATCGGCTCCCCCTTCGGGCTGGACAACACGGTCACGGCCGGCATCGTCAGCGCGAAGGGGCGTGATACCGGCGACTATTTGCCGTTCATCCAAACCGACGTCGCAGTCAATCCCGGCAATTCGGGCGGGCCGTTAATCAACATGCAGGGCGAGGTCATTGGCATTAACTCGCAAATCTATAGCCGTACCGGCGGTTTTATGGGGATCTCGTTTGCCATCCCGATCGACGAGGCAATGCGCGTCGCAGACCAACTCAAGGTCAACGGGCGGGTTGTGCGGGGCCGGATCGCGGTGGCGATCGGCGAAGTGACCAAGGACGTGTCGGACTCGCTGGGTCTGCCTAAGGCGCAAGGCGCGCTGGTGTCCAGCGTCGAGGCGGACGGCCCGGCCGACAAGGCCGGCGTGCAGCCGGGGGACATCATCCTGAAGTTCAATGGACGCAATGTGGACACGGCGACAGACCTGCCGCGGATGGTGGGCGAAACCAAGCCCGGTACCCAGGCGACGCTGACGATCTGGCGCAAGGGCCAAACGAAGGATTTGTCGGTCGTCGTGGCCGAGATGCAGCCGGACAAGACGGCGAAGGCGCAAACTAGCCGCCGCGCGCCGCCGCGCGAGCGTGCATCGAACCAGCTTGGGCTGGCGGTTAGCGACCTGTCGCCGGAGCAGCTTAAATCGATGAATCTGAAAGGCGGCGTGCAGGTCGAGGGCGTGCACGGTCCAGCGGCCCGCGCAGGGTTGCAGCGGGGCGACATCATCTTGCGAATCGGCGATACTGACGTCTCGAATACGAAACAATTCGAGTCGCTCGTGCAGCAACTCGATCCGCAAAAGGCCGCGGCGTTGCTGGTGCGCCGCGGTGATAACACGCAGTTCGTCCCGGTCAGGCCGCGGCCCACGCCGGCGCAGAAGTAATGCGGGCTGACGCTCGATGATGGCGCACGGCTTGCACCGCCTGCCCCGCCTGACGCTGTACGGCCGCGCATGGTGTCATCTGTGCGACGACATGCGGGCGCAGCTCGATGCGATGTGGCCCAGCACGAGCGGCATCGCCGTCGAGGTGGTCGACATCGACGCGGATCCGGTGCTACAAGCGCAGTATGACGAGGCAGTACCCGTGCTGCTGTTAGACGGCGTCGAGTTGTGCCGTCACCGGCTCGACCCTGTGCGCGTCGCGCGGGCGCTGGCGAGCTTCGATGCGGGGCGATGGCCCGCGGGTCCAGCCTGATCGGATGCGTTTTCCGCTAAAATGCGCGGATTCTTGACTTTATCGCAAGGCGTGCTCCGCTTTTGTCCGAGCGCGCCTTTTTCGCTTGATCGACATTGAATGGATCATATTCGTAATTTTTCGATCATCGCGCACATCGATCACGGTAAATCGACGCTTGCTGACCGCATTATCCAGCTGTGCGGTGGCCTGTCGGACCGCGAAATGGAAGCGCAAGTGCTCGACTCGATGGATTTGGAGCGCGAGCGCGGCATCACGATCAAGGCGCAGACCGCCGCGTTGACGTACCGGGCGCGGGATGGTCGTGTTTATAACTTGAACCTGATCGACACACCGGGCCACGTCGACTTTTCCTATGAGGTGAGCCGTTCGTTATCCGCCTGCGAGGGTGCACTGCTGGTCGTCGATGCGAGCCAGGGGGTCGAAGCGCAGACCGTCGCAAACTGCTATACCGCGATCGAGTTGGGTGTCGAGGTCGTGCCGGTGCTCAACAAGATCGATTTGCCCGCGGCGAACCCGGACAACGCGATGGCCGAAATCGAAGATGTGATCGGCATTGACGCCACGGACGCAGTGCAGTGCAGCGCGAAGACGGGTCTGGGCGTGCAGGACGTGCTCGAGGCGCTGATCGCCAAGGTGCCGCCGCCTCGCGGCGACGCGCAGGCGCCGCTGCAGGCGCTGGTCATCGACTCGTGGTTCGACAATTACGTCGGCGTCGTGATGCTGGTGCGCATCATCAATGGCGCGTTGCGCCCGAAAGACAAGATCAGGATGATGGCGACCGGTGCGCAGCATCCGGTCGAGCACGTGGGCGTGTTCACACCGAAGTCGCAAAACCGTGACGTCTTGTGCGCGGGCGAAGTCGGGTTCGTGATCGCGGGCATCAAGGAATTGACGGCCGCGAAGGTTGGCGACACGATCACCCATTTGGCAAAGCCGGCGGCTGAACCGTTGCCGGGCTTCAAGGAAGTCAAGCCGCAGGTGTTCGCCGGGCTGTATCCGGTCGAGGCCAACCAGTACGATGCGTTGCGCGAGTCGCTTGAGAAACTCAAGCTCAACGATGCGTCGCTGCAATACGAACCCGAGGTCTCGCAGGCGCTGGGCTTCGGCTTTCGCTGTGGCTTCCTAGGCTTGCTGCACATGGAAATCGTGCAGGAGCGGCTCGAGCGCGAATTCAACATGGATTTGATCACGACGGCGCCGACCGTCGTGTACCAGGTGCTGATGCAGGACGGCTCGATGGTGATGGTCGAGAACCCGGCGAAGATGCCTGAGCCATCCAAGATCGCCGAGATCCGTGAGCCGATCGTGACGGTGAACCTGTATATGCCACAGGACTATGTCGGCGCGGTGATCACGCTATGCACGAGCAAGCGCGGCAATCAGGTCAACATGACCTACCACGGTCGCCAGGTGCAACTTACCTATGAGATACCGATGGCTGAGATCGTGCTGGACTTCTTCGATCGGCTCAAGTCCGTATCGCGCGGCTACGCGTCGATGGACTATGAGTTCAAGGAATATCGGGCATCGGATGTGGTCAAGGTCGATATGCTGATCAACGGCGACAAAGTCGATGCACTGTCGGTGATTGTGCATCGATCGCAGTCGCAGTATCGCGGTCGCGAGGTAGCCGCGAAGATGCGCGAAATCATCCCCCGGCAGATGTACGATGTTGCGATCCAGGCGGCCGTCGGCGCGCACATCATTGCGCGCGAGAACATTAAGGCGCTGCGCAAGAACGTGCTGGCTAAATGCTATGGTGGCGACATCACGCGCAAGAAGAAACTGCTCGAAAAGCAAAAAGAAGGCAAGAAGCGGATGAAGCAGGTCGGCAGCGTCGAGATTCCTCAAGAGGCATTTCTCGCTATTCTCAAAGTCGAAGACAAATAACCGAAAAACGGAATCTCCATGAATTTTGCGCTGATCCTCTTTATCCTGGTCGTGTTGACCGGCATTGCATGGGTAGCGGACAAGCTGGTTTTTCTTCCTCAGCGCCGGCGGGCCGCGGATGCCGCCGCGCACGCGTTCGATCAGCAGCAACAGCGCATGGATGAGCGCTTTCGCGACGAAAATGCCGCCCGCACACGGGCAAGGCTGCGCGAAGAACGGCTGCGCCAGCCGTGGTGGCTCGAGTATTCGGCGAGCTTCTTTCCGGTGATCCTGCTAGTCTTCGTGCTGCGTTCATTCATCGTCGAGCCGTTCAAGATTCCGTCCGGCTCGATGGTGCCCACGCTGCTTGTCGGCGACTTCATCCTGGTCAACAAGTACGATTACGGGATCCGCTTGCCGATCATCGATAAGAAGATCATCTCGAATCGAGACCCACAGCGCGGCGACGTCATTGTATTTCGCTATCCGAAGGACGAGTCGGTCGATTACATCAAGCGCGTTGTCGGCGTGCCGGGCGACGTGGTCGCGTACCAGGACAAGCGCCTGATGATCAATGGCGAGGTGGTGCTTAAAACGCCGCTGTCGGATTATCTGGATGAGGACCGGCTGTCGATGGGGCAGCCAGCCAAATACGTCAAGCAGTACAGCGAGACGCTCGGGGGCAAGCGCCATGCGTTGCTCAATGATCCGGCCGTGCCGCCGTTCGTGATTGGCGCAGACGATTATCCCTATCGCGACAATTGCCACTACAACGACCGCGGTGTGATTTGCAAGGTGCCGCCGGGCCACTATTTCGTGATGGGCGACAACCGGGACAATAGTGCCGACAGCCGCTACTGGGGCTTTGTGTCTGACCGCAACCTGGTCGGCCGTGCGTTCTTCATCTGGCTGAATTTCTCGAACCTGAAGCGGATCGGCTCGTTCGAATGACGCCTGAGCGTTGCTCGGCTCAGGCTGCGGCACGCGTTATACTTCTATCCATGTCTTTGTCACCGCTGGAAAGCCGGCTGCACTACGAATTTCGCAATGCGGAATTGTTGCGGCAGGCGATGACTCACCGCAGCCACAGTGCCACGCATAACGAGCGGCTCGAATTCCTTGGCGATTCGGTCCTCAACTGCGTGGTGGCGGCCCTTTTGTTCCAACGTTTTGGCAAACTCGATGAAGGCGACCTATCCCGCGTGCGGGCAAACTTGGTCAAGCAACAGTCGCTATACGAAATTGCCCAGGCGCTGAATATTGCAGAGGCGTTGCGGCTCGGCGAGGGGGAATTGCGCAGCGGCGGCTTCCGACGGCCGTCGATCTTGGCTGACACGTTTGAGGCAGTGCTCGGTGCGATCTTCCTGGATGGGGGATTCGACGCGGCGCAAACGGTGATCAAACGACTCTATGTCCCCATTTTGGATCATATCGATCCGCGCACGCTGGGCAAGGATGCCAAGACGCTGTTGCAGGAGTATTTGCAGGGCCACAAGATCGCATTGCCGAGCTACGCGGTGATTGCGACCACGGGCGCCGCCCACAATCAGCAGTTCGAGGTCGAGTGCACGGTGCCGAAGCTCGAGGTCAAGGTGTTTGGCACCGGTGCCAGTCGGCGCGCGGCCGAGCAGGCTGCCGCAAAAAAGGCGCTTGAAGAAGTGATGGCGGTGGCGCCGCAGTTGCTCGGCAAGCCGAAGCGATCGAAGAGCGCGGCACGCGCCGCCAAGCGCGAATCTGAGGGCGCACCGTCGCATGGCACCGGAGTGCAGGGCGCGCTCGATTTACGCCTCAAGTTGGACCGCAAGGCCGAGCAGCTGGGCCGCGCCGAGCGCGCCGCGCATCCCGCCGAGCGGGCGATGCAGCCGATGGAGCGGGGAGGCAATCACCATGAGCGCGTGAGCAGCGCGCCGTCGTCAAATGGTGTGCCGAGCGCCGTCGCGATGATGCGTGCCGCGCATGCTGATCATTCGGTCGAGCGGGCGCCACGTCAGGCCGACAAGGGGGCTGCAGCGTCCGATGCGCCATTGGCCAAGGCGGCGGCAGCGATTGCCACCGCCACCGTGGTTGCTGATGTGCCGGCCGGCCCCGGAAAGGCGCTCGATGAGCCCCGCGATACGGCGCCTCATTCGACGCCGCGCAAGGCCGATGCCGGCGCGTGACCGCGACCGTGCCAAGGCGGCCTGTCGCAGCATGACCTGCCGCGCTTTACTCTTTGAACCCGACAGCCGAGGTCGGGCGCTACGCGCCCACGTCAGCGGTATTTCCTGCAGGTCCGCTTGCCATGAATTCGACTCTTGAACAAACCGGTTTCCGTTGCGGCATGATCGCGATCGTTGGGCGCCCCAATGTCGGCAAGTCGACGCTGATGAACGCTCTCGTTGGGCAAAAGGTCAGCATCACGTCACGCAAGGCGCAAACCACGCGGCACCGGATCACCGGTATCCGGACGTTGGGCGATGCACAATTCATCTTTGTCGACACGCCCGGCTTCCAAACCCGGCACGGCTCGGCGCTGAACCGTTCGCTGAACCGCGCGGTCACCTCGACGTTGACCTCGGTGGACGTCGTGCTGTTCGTGGTCGAGGCAGGCCGTTACGGGCCGGACGATCAACGAGTGCTGGAGTTGATCCCGCCGTCGGTGCCGACGGTGCTGATCGCCAATAAGGTCGACAAGCTTTCGGACAAGAGCGCATTGCTGCCATTTTTGAAAAGCACAGCGGCGCTGCGCGCGTTCCGTGACGTCGTACCGATGAGCGCGAAGCAGCCGGACGACATCACGCGGTTGTTGAAGATCTTGCGGCCGTCATTGCCGCTCGGTGAGCCGATCTATGGCGAGGACGAGCTGACCGACCGCAGCGAGCGATTCTTGGCGGCCGAGATCTTGCGGGAGAAAGTATTCCGCTGGACCGGAGACGAGTTGCCCTACACGAGTACGGTACTGATCGATAAGTTCGAGCAGGAAGGCCGCCTGCGGCGGGTCTTCGCAACGATTCTCGTCGATCGTGACAACCACAAGGCGATGATCATTGGGCAGAAGGGCGCGAAGCTGAAGCAGATTAGCACCGAGGCGCGCATCGACATGGAAAAGCTCTTCGATGGTCCGGTTTATTTGGAGACGTTCGTGAAGGTCAAGAGCGGCTGGGCGGACAACGAGGCGGGATTGCGCGCCTATGGGTACGAATGACGTCTGGCTGGGTCATCCAGATCATGCCAGGCAACCCGACGCCGGCGCAGCACCCGAAAGGGTGCCCGACGGCGTGCCGCCGGGCGCGTCGGATGCGTCGGGCAATGTAGCGCAGTCCGCGCCAGATTACGCTGCATCGACCCGCCGCCGCGCCGCCGCGCCGCGCTCGAGCCCCCGTATCGATGAGCAGCCGGGCTTCGTGTTGCACGCCTACCCGTATCGTGAGACGAGCCTGATTATCGACGTGTTCACGCGCACGCACGGCCGTCTCGCGCTCGTCGCGAAGGGGGCAAAGCGGCCGCATTCGGCGCTGCGCGGCGTGCTGCAGACGTTTCAGCCGCTCGCGCTGTCATGGACCGGTAAGTCCGAAATGCGGACGCTGACTAAGGCTGAATGGGTCGGCGGAATGCGTCCGCTCGCTGGCGATGCACTGCTGTGTGGCTTTTACGTCAATGAATTGCTCGTCAGGTTCTGTGCACGGGAGGATTCGCATACCGCGTTGTTCGACCATTACTTGTTGACGTTGACGCGGCTCGCGCATGACGAACCGGCGGTGCAGGTATTGCGCTCGTTCGAGCGCGTCTTACTGCGTGAGACCGGCTATGCTATGTCGCTTGATCGGACCGTAACGAGGCAGAATGTTGTGGCCGGACGCTCGTATGTGTTCGACCCCGAGCGGGGCGTATGCGACGTCGAAATGCTTGACGGGGCTCAGGCGGATGCGTTGCACGGGCCGGTCATTGCCGGGCAAACGCTGCTCGACATGGAGCGCGACGACTATTCGCGTGCGCAGACCGTCGCGCAGAGCAAGACCCTGATGCGTTTTTTGCTGAATACTTATCTTGGTGGCGCGCCGCTTGCGACGCGCCAGATCTTGATCGACTTGCAAAACCTATGAACATCTTCTCGTCGCCAATGCCTGTCATCGAGCTGGGGGTCAACATCGACCATGTTGCCACGTTACGCAACGTGCGTGGTACGGCGTATCCTGACCCACTGCGCGCGGCGCTGCAAGCTGAGGCTGCCGGCGCCGACGCGATCACGCTGCATCTGCGTGAGGACCGCCGCCATATCGTCGACGCCGACGTGCGCGCGTTGCGGCCGTTGCTTAAGACCCGAATGAACCTGGAGTGCGCGTTGACGCAGGAAATGCTCGACATCGCCTGTGACGTGCGCCCACACGACGTTTGCCTGGTACCGGAAAAGCGCGCCGAGCTGACCACCGAAGGCGGATTGGACGTGGTCACGCACTTCGACGCGGTCAAGGCGGCGAGTCGGCAACTGGCCGATGCGGGCGCGCGCGTATCGCTGTTCATCGACGCCGAGCCGGAGCAGATCCGGGCGGCTCACGAAAGCGGCGCGCCGGTGATTGAGCTACATACCGGACGCTACGCCGACGCGGATGACGACGCCCGGCAGTCACAGGAATTCGAGCGGATTGCCGCGGGTGTCGACCTGGGACGGTCGCTGGGCCTGAAAGTCAATGCCGGTCACGGCCTGCACTATACCAACGTACAGCGCATTGCCGCGCTCGATGGTATTGCCGAGCTGAACATCGGCCATGCCATCGTCGCGCATGCCATTTTTGCGGGATGGGACAATGCCGTGCGGGAGATGAAGGCAATCATCGTCGCGTCGCGCGTCGGCGCGCGTGCATGAGCACCGGGGCCGCGCCGATGGTGCACCGCGCCGTCTATGGGATCGGCACGGACATCGTGCAAGTTAGCCGCATCGCCGCCGTGATGGAGCGTACCGGCGGCCGCTTTGCCGAAAAAATCCTCGGTCCGCAGGAACTCGCGGTCTATCGCGTGCGCGCGGCACGCTCGGAAGGGCGCGGCGTGGCGTTCTTGGCCGCGCGCTTTAGCGCGAAGGAGGCGCTCTCTAAAGCGATCGGGCTCGGCATGCATTGGCCGATGACGTGGCGCGCGGTACAGACGCTCAACGAGAAAAGCGGCAAGCCGGTGATCGTCGCGACCGGTGAGCTGGCCCGGTGGATGACCGAGCGCGGACTCAGCGCACGCGTATCCGTCAGCGACGAACGCGATTATGCGGTGTCGTTCGTCATCGCCGAAGTCGATGCGTCAATGGATGGCTCCGGTGCCGGGTTGATGGACCGGCACGCGACTGACCTCAGGAACCCGAGTTGAACAACCGCAAACGCAAATATGGTCCGGTGATGCTCGACGTCGCCGGCACTTCGTTGAGTCGTGACGATGCCCGTCGGATCGCCGATCCGCTGACCGGCGGCGTGATTTTGTTCGCCCGCAATTATGCGAGCCGCGCGCAACTGCTCGAGCTGACTGGCGCAATCCGCGATGTGCGCGACGATGTGATCATTGCGGTGGACCAGGAGGGCGGGCGCGTGCAGCGTTTCCGGGGTGATGGGTTCACGTCGCTGCCGCCGATGCGTGCCCTGGGCGCGTTATGGAACGACGATGCGCTCGCGGCAATCCGAGTGGCCACGGCGATCGGCTATGTGATGGCATCGGAGTTGCACGCGAGCGGTGTCGACTTGAGCTTTGCGCCGGTGCTCGACCTAGACTACGGGCGTTCGAAGGCGATCGGCGATCGTGCGTTCCACCCGGATCCGCGCGTCGTCGCGCTGTTGGCTAAAAGCGTCGCGCATGGCTTGGCGCTGGCTGGGATGGCAGCCTGCGGTAAGCATTTTCCGGGGCACGGCTACGTGGAGGCGGATTCGCATGTCGAGGCGCCTGTTGACACCCGAGCGCTCGACGAGATTCTCGCCTGCGATGTGCAGCCGTATCAATGGCTCGGGCTGTCGCTGGCCGCGGTGATGCCGGCCCACGTCGTCTATCCGGCCGTCGATGCTCGGCCGGCCGGTTTCTCGTCCGTATGGTTGCAGCAGATCCTGCGCGGTAGGCTTGGTTTCAATGGCGTGATCTTCAGCGACGATTTGTCGATGCAGGCGGCGCGTCAGGCCGGGACCACCGCCGAGGCCGCGCATGCGGCGCTCGATGCTGGATGCGACATGGTGCTCGTGTGCAATCGTCCCGAGGACGCCGACAATGTGCTGCAGCGCCTGCGCGCGCGCGACATCGATACCGCGTCTCGGCGTCGCATCAAGCGGCTCGCACCGCGCGGTGACGCGCCGAAGTGGAGCGAGCTGATGTGCCAGCCCGACTATTGCCAAGCGCGCAAGCTGATCGACAGCCTACGGTGAACGGGGCGGACCGGTTTAGGTCACCTTCATTCGCTGAAGCTTGTTGTACAGTGTCTTGGGACTGATGCCAAGCAGTGTCGCTGCACGATGCCGGGTGCCACCCACCGCATCGAGCGTGGCACGGATCAGCATCTCCTCGACATCGGCAAGCGGCGTGCCGACCGCGATCTGCACCTGGTGGTTCGACCGCGAACGGCTAGTGCGGCCGCCTTCGTTGTCCGGCGACAAGCTTTCGATCATGTCCTCGGATGCCTGATGTGAGCGCTCGATCACGTCGCGCAATTCGCGCACATTGCCTGGCCACTCGTATTCGATCAGCTCGCGCACGCACAGCGGGCTGAGCCGCTTGACCGAATCGTGGCGTTGATTCAGCACGTCGACGAAATAAGTGGCCAGCAGTTCGATGTCCTCGCCGCGCTCGCGCAGCGGCGGCAATGTCAGTGGTGCCACGTTCAACCGTTGCAGCAGGTCGGTGCGCAGCGTGCCGCGGGCCAGCGCCTGCTGCGGCGATTCGACGGTGGCCGCCACCACCCGGAAGTCGGCGCTCAGATCGGTGGTGCCGCCCATCCGGCGAAACGTGCGTGCCCCCAGCGCTCGTGCGAGTGCCTCCTGCTGCGCGGCCGGCAGTAGATCGACACGGTCGATAAACAGCGTGCCGCCGGCTGCCCGCTCCAGCACGCCGGCTCCGCTCGTTTCCGCTCCATCAAATGCGCCGCGCTGGTGACCAAATAGCATGCTTTCCCACGGCTCAGCGCCTGCGTGACTGGCCGCCGCGCCGTCCAGCTTCACCAGCGGGCCTTTCTTGCGACGGCTCATCTCGTGCAGCGTTCGCGCAGCGATCTCCTTGCCGGTTCCCGGCTCGCCAACAATCAGCACTGCTGCCTCCGTCGGCGCGATACGCTCGATCGTGTCATAGACCTGTTGCATTGCCGCACCGCGACCGATCATTGAACCAAAGCGGCCGACGCGCCGCAATGCCGCACGCAGGTTCTGGACTTCCTCGGTAAGCTCGTATGGGCGCGGAATGCGTGCCAGCAGGCTGCGCAATCGCGGGATATTGACCGGCTTGAGTAGATAGTCCCAAATGCCGTGGCGCAGCCCTTCAATCGCGCTTTCCACCGTCGCATTACCGGTCATCACGATGACCGGCGTCACGCCGTCCGGCTGTGACGGCAGAGAATGCAGCACGTCCAGCCCGCTGCCGTCGGGTAGGTTCAAGTCGACCAGTACCACATCGGGAATGAACCGCTGCAACGCGGCGCGCGCTTCTGCGAGCGTGGCTGCAGTGTCGACGGAAAAACCATCGGTACTCAGGATGGCCGACAACCCTGACAGGCTGTTAGGGTCATCTTCAACGATCAGGGCGTGTGGCATAGCGCGACGAGGGATTATCTGCGGCAAATTTTTGAGCGCTGCGTTGGCGGTTCGGGGTGAGCATGCTTCGTGCCAATTCGTCGTACTTTACCAATCAACGCGTTGCCGTAACAGGGTGAGCTGCGCATGTTCCCAATGCGGCAAATTTTTCCTGTTTGGCGCGTAAATTTTTCTACCGCCGTGCAGCAGTGTCGCGTCGCGTTGGCTCCCGTAACTCCCCCGTAAACAAAAAAGCGCTCCAGTCGGAGCGCTTGCGTTGTGGCATTGAGAACGTTCGAGGCGCTGTTACGCGCGGCTACGGTACTCGTGTGTACGCGTGTCAATCTCGATCTTGTCGCCGATGTTGCAGAATAGCGGCACTTGCAATTCGAAGCCGGTAGCCAGCTTGGCATTCTTGAGTACCTTACCGGACGACGTATCGCCCTTGACCGCAGGTTCCGTATAGACGATTTCGCGCACTAGCGTGGTCGGCAACTCGACTGAGATCGCCTTGTCGTTGTAGAACACCACTTCGCACGCCATGCCGTCCTCGAGATAGTGCAACGCATCGCCCATCATCTCGCTTTCGACCTCGTACTGGTTGTAGTCCGCATCCATAAAAACATACATCGGATCAGCGAAGTACGAATAGGTGACCTCTTTGCGGTCGAGCACGACCACGTCGAACTTGTCATCGGCCTTATACACCGACTCGTTGCCCGCGCCGGTCAATAGGTTCTTCAGCTTCAGCTTGACGACCGCGGCGTTGCGGCCCGACTTGTTGTACTCGGTTTTCTGTACAACCATGGGATCGTTGCCGATCATTATGACGTTGCCCGTACGCAGTTCTTGAGCGGTCTTCATAACACTGTCCTGTCCGATAAATGGGTATGGCGAATGGCTGACGGCACGCCCCCACATTGGGCAGTCCGGCAGGCAAGCCTAAGCTCTTGAAAACCCATTATTTTAACGTATTTTGGGCAAATGCGGCCAGATGCCCGGCTAGATCACCAACAGCGGCCAGCTCGTCCGCCCATGCGTGTGCACGTGCCGCAAACGCTTCCCGGTGCTGGATGAAATCGTGCCAATCGGGCAGGCCATGCATTGGATTGCCGTTCCATGCGTGCCAGAAGCGCGTCAATGCGTCGCGCGCGCGCGGCTCCAGTGCCGAGCCGATATGCGCGAGGGCCGCGTCCAGCTTCGGCAGATGCGCATCATCCGCCTGTGGATAGATGTGCCAGACGAACGGCTTGCGTGCCCATTGTGCGCGCACGAACGAATCCTCGCCACGCACGAAGTTGATATCGGCGCTCCACAACAGTCGGTCGTAGCCGCGCTGGTCGGTGAACGGCAACGCATGCGCGCTCAGCGCGCCTGCGCTCGCGCTGGTGCCCGCCGCGAATGCGCGCGGTCCTGCGCGATGACCGAAAAACCGCGCTACGGAGCTGGAGACCCGCCCCTGTGGAACCAATAGCACCAACGGATCCGGCGCATCACGCCATTGCTCGAGCAGCGCGTCGAGAGCGGGATTCTCGTAGGAGAATAGCGATACGACCGTGGCGGCCGGATCGGGCTGCGGCAGCCCGAGCGCCGCCCACCAGCCCGCCCGTTCGGCCGCCGATTCGACGAACGCGCGGCGCTGCGAGTCCAGGTCTTGCTCGCGAAGCACGCCACCAGTGTGGGCGTCGAGGCCGGGGAAGAAGAACGTCTTGGTCAGTGCATGGCGGGGATGAGGCGACGCGCGCAAGTGAAAGTCCGCCACCCAGTCTTCCGACGACAGGTATTCAAGGTTGATCCAGGCTACCCGCGATGAGCGTTGCGCCATCGCAGCAACGTATGACGCTGGCAGATCGCAGGCGAATGCCTCGATGACGACATCGGCGATGTTCAGTGCCGCCGCGCCAGGCCCAGCGAACTGGGATTCATGCCAATGTTCGATGGCGACACCGGCCAGCACTTGCCGCTCACACTCGATATCCAACCCAGGCGCCAGACGCGCGAGCGTGGTCAACTCATCGATGAACAGACGCACTTGCCAGCCGTATTCATTCGCCAACTGCCGGGCCAGCCGCCAGCAGACGCCGGCGTCGCCGAAATTGTCGATTACCGTGCAGAAAATGTCGCATGTGAGCGGCGCACGCGCGCCGGCAAGCAGGGCGGGGCAGGAGGACATGGGACGCGCGCGACGCGCAGGCCGCTTGGCGAATGATCTAAACTGCTTATTTTAAAGCACAGATCCCGTGCGCCGCACGGGACTGACCCGGTATTGGCTACATGACTGAACCGTCTGCTCCTCCGACCGTTGCCGAGCCCGACGCGGATTTTGATCCTAAGCGTGTCATTGCGCAGCTGCCGCACCTGCCCGGCGTGTATCGCTATTACGATGTACAAGGCGCCGTGCTGTACGTGGGCAAGGCGCGCGACTTGAAAAAGCGTGTATCGAGCTATTTCACGAAGACGCTGGTCTCGCCGCGCATCGCGTTAATGGTCCAGCGCATCGCGCGCATCGAAACCACGGTGACGCGCTCCGAAACAGAGGCATTGCTGCTGGAGAACAACCTGATCAAGGCGTTGACGCCACGCTACAACATCCTGTTTCGCGACGATAAGTCGTATCCGTACCTGAAGCTCACTGGGCATCGCTTCCCGCGCATCACGTCCTATCGCGGCGCCGTCGACAAGCATAACCAGTATTTTGGCCCGTTTCCAAGTGGCTGGGCGGTGCGCGAAAGCATCCAGATCCTGCAGCGCGTATTCCAATTGCGGACCTGCGAGGACTCGGTCTTTAACAACCGTACCCGTCCCTGCCTGTTGCATCAGATCGGCCGGTGCACTGCGCCTTGCGTTGGCGCAATCAGTGACGAAGACTATGCGCGTGATGTGACCAACGCGGCGCGCTTTCTGCAGGGGCGTCAGCGCGAGGTAATGAAGGAACTGGAGGACAAGATGCATGGTTACGCGGCCGAGTTGAAATTCGAACAGGCGGCCGCGGTACGCAACCAGATGAGTTCGCTGTCCAAGGTGCTGCAACAGCAGGCGATCGAGGTTGGCACCGAGCGTGGCAGCGGCGATGCCGACATCCTGGCGGTGGTCGCACAAGGAGGGCGCGTATGCGTGAACCTAGCCATGGTGCGGGGCGGCCGCCATCTCGGCGACAAGGCTTACTTCCCGTCCCACGTCGAGACCGCGTTGGCCACGCCGGACGAACTGCCGGAAGCCGGCAATGGGTCGGAAGTGACGACGGTCGCCATCCCGACACCCCGCGCTGAGGCAGCTGCCGATGTCCTGTCAGTGGACCGTGACACCCAGAAGGCGGCGCGGGATGACATCGAGGCAGCGGTGCTGGATGCGTTCATCGCACAGCACTATATCGGCCACCCGGTGCCGCCAGTGATTATCGTCAGTCATGCGCCGGCCACGCGTGAGTTGGTCGACGTGCTGGCGCAGCAGTGCGGGCACAAGGTCACGCTGATCCGCCAGCCGCAAGGCCAGAAGCGGGCATGGTTATCGATGGCCGAGCAGAATGCACGACTCGCGCTCGCCCGACTGCTGTCCGAGCAGGGTTCCCAGCAGGCCCGCACGCACGCGCTTGCTCAGGTACTGTCGATTGACCTGGAGGACTTGTCACCGTTGCGTATCGAGTGTTTCGACATCTCGCACACGATGGGCGAGGCCACCCAGGCCTCCTGTGTCGTCTATCACCATCATAAGATGCAATCCGCCGAGTACCGGCGCTACAACATCACGGGGATCACGCCGGGCGATGACTACGCCGCCATGCGGCAGGTGCTCACGCGGCGCTATGAGAAGATCGTATCGCAGTTGGCCGGCGCATCATCGGCTTCGCCGGCCGACGTGCAAACGGCTGGCGGCGCCGCGCCCGCC
Source organism: Mycetohabitans sp. B3 (assembly GCF_021498065.1). Classification (NCBI taxonomy): domain Bacteria; kingdom Pseudomonadati; phylum Pseudomonadota; class Betaproteobacteria; order Burkholderiales; family Burkholderiaceae; genus Mycetohabitans; species Mycetohabitans sp. B3. Next base: position 189,338 of record NZ_JAHLKN010000011.1, read on the forward strand.
CGTGACGCGCAACCCACGGCGCAGGCGGGCGCGGTCGCGGGTGCTGGCGTGCTGCCGCATATCGTGCTGATCGACGGCGGCAAGGGACAAGTGGAGATCGCCCGTCAGGTTTTCACGGAACTGGGACTGGACGCCAGCATGCTGGTCGGGGTCGCGAAAGGTGAGGGTCGCAAGGTCGGTCTTGAGACCCTGGTCTTCGCGGACGGGCGGGCGCCGCTCGAGTTGGGCAAGGAGAGCGCCGCGCTGATGCTGGTCGCGCAAATTCGCGACGAGGCGCACCGCTTTGCCATCACCGGGATGCGGGCCAAGCGCGCCAAGGCGCGTCACAGCTCGCGTCTGGAGGAACTCGAGGGGGTGGGGGCGAAGCGACGGCAGCGATTGCTCGCGCGCTTTGGCGGGCTGCGTGGCGTGATGTCTGCCAGCATCGATGAATTGGCCAGTGTCGAAGGCGTGTCGCGCACGCTGGCCGAGCAGATCTACCGTCAATTGCACTGAGCATGGTGGCCGGCGCGCGCGAGCTGCTTGCTTGTGACGCGCCGGATCACGCGGCACAATGGCAATTGTGCGCAACCTTTCATCACCAGTTCGCTTCGATGCCTTTCAATTTACCGATTTTCCTGACGTGGCTACGGATCGTGCTGATCCCGTTAATCGTTGGCGTGTACTATCTGCCGGACACGATGTTGGTCGCGCAGGACAAGAACGAAGCGGCTGCGGCCATCTTCATCCTGGCGGCGTTGACCGACTGGTTCGACGGATTTCTTGCGCGCAAGCTAAACCAGACCTCGGCATTCGGCGCCTTTCTCGACCCGGTCGCGGACAAACTGATGGTGACCGCCGCATTGCTGGTGCTGGTGCACTTGATGCGGCTCGATTCGGCCATTGCGCTGGTGATCGTGGGCCGTGAGATCACGATTTCTGCGCTACGTGAATGGATGGCGCAGATCGGCGCATCCAAAAGCGTCGCTGTCAATTCGCTGGGCAAGTTCAAGACCGCGTGCCAGATGATCGCGATTCCGATGCTGCTGTATTACGCGCCGATTGGCGTGCCGGGGCAGTTCGCGATCAACACGCGCGTTGTGGGCGAGTGGCTGATCTATTTGGCGGCCGTGCTGACGATCTGGTCGATGCTCTATTACATGAAGCTGGCCTGGCCGCAGATCCGCGATCGGGCCACATGATAGGGTGGAGCGGAGCGGGCATCCGTGCTGATGGCACGGATATTTTATCGGCCTCTATCCTTGACACTGCGCGCCACTTTCAGCATAATCTCGAACTCTGCTGAACACGCCAACGCGTGAACGGCGACAGCATCGTGCGGGAGTAGCTCAGTTGGTAGAGCGCAACCTTGCCAAGGTTGAGGTCGCGAGTTCGAGACTCGTCTCCCGCTCCACGACGCACAGTAGTTGATGCTTGCGGGAGTAGCTCAGTTGGTAGAGCGCAACCTTGCCAAGGTTGAGGTCGCGAGTTCGAGACTCGTCTCCCGCTCCAGGTGCCATGGCGCGATAGCAAAGCGGTTATGCAGCGGCCTGCAAAGCCGTTTAGGCCGGTTCGACTCCGGCTCGCGCCTCCAGACAACCCCCCTAGTTTTCAAGGGGGTTTTTTGTTTGTGCCACAGCCGCGCGAGCCTGTTTAAGGTTGCCGTCCTCGAGTTCGTCAATAAGTGCGTTCGCATAGAGTCCTCCATTGAGATCGGTTTGGGGACATGTACGACTCATGCACGCTGGGACGGACGGATGAAATGATCAAATGGAGTTTCCGGCACTTCGTCGAGTTGAGCGCGGCTGACGTCTACGACATGTTAGACGTGCGCAGCGAGGTCGAGTCATCCACTCGCGGGTTACCTCCGGGTGCTGTCCGCCGCGCAGCACGATGATTGCGCCGATTGTGTCATCGGCCGCGTGCTGACGTCGCCGCGCCATCGCGGCAATGGGTTGGGCCGTGCGTTAATGGCCCATGCGCTTGACCAGATCGGCTCGCGCTGGCCCAACACGGCTGTGCGACTGCATGCACAGGCACACCTGCAGCGCTTCTATGTTGGGTTCGGGTTTAAGCCGATCTCCGACGAGCATGATGACGATGGCATTGCGCACGTCTGGATGCGCCGCCCCTGACCGATGACTGCCTTCGCATCAACAAGAACGCCGCTACAAGCGCTGTCCTGACCAAACAGGATTTTGAAGCGTTGTCCGAGTTCCGTGACCAGGTGCGGCGGTTCCAGCGTTTCTCGGAAAACGCTGCGCAAAGTGAAGGCATTACGCCACTGCAATACCTGCTGCTGCATGTCGAGGGTTTCCCGGGTCGCGAGTAGGCAACCATCGGCGAGTTGGCCGAGCGGCTGCAAGCCCAGCCGCATGGCGTGGTGGCGTTGGTCACGCGCTGTGAGGCGTTGGAATGGGTCAAGCGCGTGCTGCTTCATCTTGCGTCGCTGCGTCGCGCGAACACAGCTCAACGATGGGGCTGCGTCAGGGCGTTTGCTCAATCAGACGCTTCAAGTCATCGGCGATCATGTCTGCGGAGTCGGATGCGGTAGCGAGCAGACGCGCGCGGCCGGTACGATCGAACACATAGATCGCCGAGCTGTGTGTGACCTCGTAATTTCCGTTGCCGTCGGGTTTCTCGGTCTGATACGCGACGCGATAGCGTCGCGCTAGATTAGCAATCTGTTTTTCGGAGCCGCTCAGTCCGACCACGTGCTGCGGATCGAACGCCTGCACATAGGTATGCAATGTCTGCGGCGTGTCTCGGTGAGGATCGACCGAAATGAATAGAATGCGCACGTCGCGGGCATCGTTGCCCAGTTGCTCGAGAACCTGCATTAGCCGGGCCATGGTCTCTGGGCATACATCCGGACAATGCGTGTAGCCGAAAAAGACTAGCGTAGTCTTGCCGGCGAACGACGCGCCGGACACGGTCTGCCCATTGTCCGCCTGCAGCGAAAAGCCGAGATCCGGCAGGTGGCCAGAGACGTTGGTCAGTTTCCACTGGCCGTCATCCCGCATGCACGCCGACAATGTAACCGATAAGCCGACGCACGCGGCGAGCACGGCGTGGCGCAGCACCGATTGACGGCGGGGCGCGCGCGGAATTCGCATACGCGATCGAGGCAACGGGATGGACATCGGAAAATGGAACAGGGGTAAGGCTTGGCGCGGAGCGTATCGACGCATCCACCGAATAAGATACTGTAGCGCATTTCGTTGCGCACGGCGACTCATGCACAGCGGTGGGGCAATATGCCGCGTGTTGCCGTTGCGGTAAGATGCCACGACAATAGGGTCGGACGATGCAGCAACATACATGATGCGCGTCGAGGGTTCATCGTCCTGTGCCGCCGTCTCTTTAATCCAAACTATCCGTTCGATGCAACGCTTATCCGATTCATTGGCTGCACTGTCTCGCGTCAACCCGCTCGATGCAGCATTTTTCTTCGATTTCGACGGCACGCTGGTTGAATTGGCCGGGGCGCCGGATCGTGTGGTCGTTGAGCCGGTGCTGATCCAGTTGCTGGATGGGCTGCGGCAAGCGTCGCATGGCGCGCTCGCGGTGGTGTCCGGGCGCGGCATCGACAGCATTGACACGCTGCTCGCGTCGGACGCACTGGCAAACCTGCCCATCGCGGGGTTGCATGGCGCGGAGCGGCGCGATGCGAATGGCGACGTGCTGCGTGTGGGGTTCAATGATCCACGACTCGCGCACATCGGACGGGAGCTCGAGCGCGTAGTCAGTGACAATCCCGGCATGCTGCTCGAGATCAAGGGCGCGGCGCTGGCGCTGCACTATCGGAATGCGCCGGATCGAGAGCGGGTGGCACGACGCGAGACCGAACGGTTGTGCGTTGAATACAGCGACGCGTATGTGCTGCAGCCCGGCAAGATGGTGTATGAAATCAAGCCGAAGCATGTCGACAAGGGGCGGGCGATCGCGGCATTCCTCGACGAGCCACCGTTCGTGGGTCGCGTGCCGGTTTTTGCCGGTGATGACCTGACGGATGAAAAGGGCTTCGACGTGGTCAATGCGCGCGGCGGCGTATCGATCAAGATTGGTGACGGCAATACGCGGGCCGGCACCAGACTCCCTTCTGTCGCCGCGTTCCGCGATTGGCTCGCAACGCTGATTAGCGCGCGGCCGCCGCACGCATGAACTGCCGGATGCACGGCGACGACCTGTACGGTGCCGCATGAGCCGGTTAATTATCGTGTCGAACCGAGTTGCGCCGATTTCCGAGGGGGGGCCTGCCGCCGGCGGATTGGCGATCGGCGTCTATGACGCGCTAAAAGAGACCGGCGGCATGTGGTTCGGCTGGAGCGGCGACACGCAGTCCGGCCCAATCAGGCCGATCAAGCTCGACGAGCGTGGCCCGGTGACCTTTGCGACGATCGCGCTGTCCCGGCGCGACTACGAGCAATACTACCGCGGCTTTTCGAACGCGGTGCTGTGGCCGACGTTCCACTATCGCTGCGACCTTGCTCATTTTGAGCGGCAGGAGTTTGACGGCTACTGTCGAGTCAACCAATGGCTGGCGGATCAGTTGGTGCCGCTGATCCGGCCCAATGATGTGATCTGGGTCCACGACTATCATCTGATTCCGTTTGCCGAGGCACTGCGTGCGCGGCACGTGGCAAACCGTATCGGCTTCTTCCTTCACATTCCGTTCCCGCCCGCGCAGTTGCTGTTGACCGTCCCGCCGCATGAGGAACTGATGCGGGCGCTGTGTTGCTTCGATCTGATTGGTTTTCAGACTGAAGGGGATCTGCGCGCATTCGTCGACTACATCGAGCATGAGGCACATGGGCAGGTCGAACGCCGCATCGACGCCAGGGTATGCAGCGTGCGGGCGTATGATCGCACGGTGCGCGCCGGCGCCTATCCGATCGGTGTTTACCCGGACGAGATCGCGCAGTTGGCCGCGGCCGGCGAGAGCGCTAGCTATGTGCGTAATCTGAAGGCAACGCTGCACGAGCGGCAACTGATCATGGCCGTGGACCGGCTGGACTATTCGAAAGGGCTGGTGGAGCGGTTCCGTGCGTTCGAGAAGCTGCTCGAGACGACGCCTGCGCGCCGCAACCAGGTGTCATTCGTGCAGATCGCGCCACCGACCCGCGCTGACATGAATGCGTACCAGGACATCCGGCTGCAGCTAGAGGCGGAAGCGGGCCGGATCAACGGACGTTTCGCCGAATTGGATTGGGCGCCGATCCGCTATATTCATCGGCAGTACGAACGACAGGTGCTGGCCGCGTTGTTCCGGATATCTGATGTCGGCTACGTGACGCCGCTGCGCGACGGCATGAATCTGGTGGCTAAGGAGTATGTGTCCGCGCAGGATCCGGATGATCCAGGCGTTTTGGTGCTGTCACGCTTTGCCGGCGCCGCGCAGGAACTGCACGGTGCGTTGATCGTCAATCCTGCCGATCTCGCGGACATGGCTGAGGCATTGGATCGCGCGCTGAGCATGCCGCTGGCTGAACGGCGGCAGCGTCACGCGGATATGATGACGCAGTTGCGTGAGAATAACGTGTCTGTGTGGCGTGATCACTTCCTCGGCGACCTGCGCTTGCCGGCGCCGGGCGGAGGCTGATAGCGAGCGCGCCGTCAAAGAGGGGGGCAGCGACGCACACGCGGCGGCGTACACCAGCGACGCCCACACGCAGCGGTGGGTTGACTGCGCGGGCCGGGCCCTGCCAGAGATGCGCCAGTCTCGTTGCCAAGGACGCGCCAGCTTCGTTAAGCGTGCTCGACGAGTCGCAATTCGTGGTCATGGACCGCTGCGCGCCCCGATTGCTTGATCAATAGGTCTCGATACGGGCCGGGTCGGTTCTTCAGCTCGTCCGGCGTGCCATCGTCGATGACCTTGCCCGCGCTCATCACGATGATGCGGTCAAAGTTCTGCAGTGTCGAGAGCCGGTGCGCGATCGCCACCACGGTGCGGCCCCGCATCAGCCGGTCCAGCGCCTGCTGGATTGCTTCCTCAGAGGCGCTATCCAGTGCGGACGTTGCTTCGTCCAGCAGCAGAATCGGGGCGTCTTTCAGGATGGCGCGTGCAATCGCGATGCGTTGACGCTGTCCACCGGAGAGCTTGACGCCACGGTCGCCGACGATTGTCTCGAACCCCTCCGGCATCGCCTCGATGAAGTCCGTGCAGCGGGCTTCGCGCGCTGCGGCGAGCACTTCCTCGCGAGACGCATCGGGCCGGCCATAGGCGATATTCTCATACACGGTTCGATGGAACAGCGAAATATCCTGCGGCACCAGCGCAATGGCACTGCGCAAGCTGTCCTGTGTGATGCGTGAGATGTCCTGTCCGTCGATCCGGATCACGCCGCCCTGCGGCTCGTAGAAGCGCTGCAGTAGCGCCAGTACGGTGGACTTGCCGGCGCCAGACTTGCCCACCAGCCCGACTCGCTGACCCGGTTCGATATGCAATTCGAAACGATCGAGAATCGGGCGGCGTCGCGGATACGCGAACGTGACCTGCTCGAAATCGACGCGCCCCCCATTCGTGCTTAGCTCGATGGCGTCGTTGCGGTCGGGCATGTCATGCGGCTCGAGCAGCGTCTGTACGGCTTCGGACAGCCTCGCCACGTGTTGCGTGACATCCACCAGCGCGACCGCGAGGTCCCGCGTGCCGTGCAGGATCGTGAAGCCCAGCGAGCTTACCAGCACGATGTCGCCGGGGGTTGCCTGCCCGCGCGTCCATAACCACAGTGTCCAACCGAGCAGCCCGGCCGAGAGCAGTGCCGTGATTACCGCGTGCAACAGCCGTAGCTTCTCCAGGTACAGCAGGCTTTGCTGGCGTGCGGTCATCTCGGCGCGCACGGTCATGCCGAAGCGCCGCTGCTCGCGCAGCGTCATGCCGAAAGCGCGCACCAGCGCCATATTGCCGATCACGTCGACCAGTTCGCCGTCCACTGACGCGGCGCGCGTCGCGAAGGCCTGGTGACGCGCGCTGCCGCGTTGAGCCAGCTTGAACAATACGATCGCCAGAATGGCGGAGGCTACCAGCAGTGTGCTGGCCATCAGAGGGTTGACCGCGAAGCTCATCACGATCGCACCGCATACGGCGATACAAGGCGGCAGCACATTCCACGCCATCATGTTCTCGGCCGTGTAGACGGCATTAGACGTGGCCGTGATGCGGCTGGCTAGCATCCCCGGCTGTTTCTCGGCGAAATAGGTCGGCGAATGGCCGCTCAGATAGCGGAACAGGTCCTTGCGCAAGTCGCCTGTGACGACGACGAACGTATGCGCGGCGATCCAGCCGCCGACCCGCCATAGTAGGTTGTCGGCGGCAATCAAGCCGACCAGCAGCCCGAACGCGCCCCATAGCTCGAGCGGGTGATGGCGGCCGTGGCTGAGCACATCGATCAAATGCTTGATCGCATACTGCGACGCAAGCGCGCAGCCGACTGCTGCGAGTACGCTTGCCAGTACGGTGGCATGTGCGACCGGATGATGCCGGATGTAGCGAAACAGGAACGCCAGTGGCCGATGGGCGTAGCTCGCCAGCCGCGTATTGCGCGCATTGCGTTCGGCCGTGGTTAGGCGCTCGATCTGGTCGGGGTAAAGCGTCGAATCGGTGTTTGCCATGGCGAGTGCGGTGGCCTTGAACAGTGGTGACCTTGGCAGACGGACTGCCAAAGACGGGATTGTAAACGCGCCGGGAACGGTTCAGCCGGGCGATGTGCGAATCGGCAGGCCAGGGCACGTATGGCGATGGACCCAGACGGCAGCCGATCGGGCGTGGCAAGCAAACGACATCCCATGTCCGTAGGTGAGTGTATTTTAAGATACAATGACACGTCAGCCTGCGATCAGTGACAGCGCGTTATATTGCGTTGCGTTAACTCGCGCAGCCCGATCTCCGGCCCGCGTTGCCAGCCCTGTACACAATCTAAAACAGCCTTTTAAAACAAGACTTAGCAAAGTGTATCAATACTGTAACAAGGTAAAGACTTTGAAAGGCAGGCCTGGATTTGTGCTATGCGGCATCGATAATCGAGTCCGGCTCAACCCCTAGGCAGCTTTGCCGAACAGTCAACGGCTTGACGTTTTGAGCGTTTATGGCTTGCACACCGTCGGAAGGCGATGGCATTGAGCGCGGCAGACGGATCAAACTGAGAGACTGTACAACCATACCGCACCGTTGCAGCAAGACCGGCACGCGCTTGCGCCGATGGCACAGGCGGGGCGGTCCAGGTGGCAAACTGGGTGGCCCGAGCCGTATTAAACCGAAGCAGTCACTTCGCCGGACTTTTTTAGGAGTTTACCGACATGCGAATCGCTCAAATCGCGCCGCTGCACGAGGCCGTTCCCCCAAAGCTGTACGGTGGGACCGAGCGCGTCGTGTCCTATCTCACCGAAGCGCTGGTCGAACTCGGACATGATGTGACGCTGTTTGCCAGTGGGGATTCGCAGACGTCGGCCAAGCTCGATGCGGTATGGCCGCAGGCGTTGCGACTGGATCCGTCGATCCGCGACACGATGGCGCCACACATGTTGCTGCTCGAGCAGGTGCGCCGACGGTCGGAAGAGTTCGATGTACTGCATTTCCATATTGACTACTACCCGTTCTCGCTGTTTTCGCGCCAGCCGGTGCCGCATTTGACGACATTGCATGGCCGGCTCGACTTGCCCGAGCTGCAGCCGATCTTCAACGTGTTCGACGACGTACCGGTCGTGTCGATCTCCGACAACCAGCGCAACCCGTTACCGCAGGCCAATTGGCTCTCGACCGTACATCATGGTTTGCCCATCGATCTGCTGACGCCGCGCACCGACATCGAGCCGAGCTATCTGGCCTTCCTGGGTCGTATTTCGCCGGAAAAGCGCGTGGATACCGCGATTCGGATCGCCCAGCAATGCGGCATGAAAATCAAGATCGCCGCGAAACTCGATAAGGCCGATCGCGCATATTACGACGAACAGATCAAGCCGCTGATGTCGCTGCCGCACGTCGAGTACATCGGCGAGATCTCGGAAGCTGAGAAGGCGCAGTTCCTGTCGGGCGCGCATGCGTTGCTGTTTCCGATCGACTGGCCGGAGCCGTTTGGCCTGGTGATGATCGAGGCAATGGCTTGCGGCACGCCCGTGATCGCATTCAAGCGCGGGTCGGTGCCGGAAGTGATCGAGAATGGCGTGTCGGGCTTTGTCGTCGAAGACGAGTTGAGCGCAGTCGCCGCGGTGAACCGGCTGCACACACTGTCGCGCGCCGGCGTGCGGGCGGCATTCGAGGCCCGTTTTACATCGAAGGTGATGGCGCAACGCTACGTCGATGCGTACGAGGCACTGCTGCGCCTCAGCCGTCGCACGGTGCTGCGCGAAGTCGCCGCCGGCTAAGCAAGCCACATCGGGCCGGTTAGGCGAGCCTGCTGCCTCCCTCCAATGCCTACGGCTGTCGATGCCGTGGGCGTTTTTGTTTGCGCGGCGATTGCCGCGTTGCACCGTAAGAGTCCTTATAATGTGCCGCTGGTGCAATTGCGACGGCCTGCAGGGCGGCTGTGCGACAAACAGGAGAGTAACTTGCCGAAGGTGATGCAGCCGAGCCACCATACTGTGCCGGGCGCCGCGACGATCTTCGCGCTGCGCGCGATCGGGCTCGCGTTGCTTGCACGCTGGTTGCACTCAATGTCGCAAATGGGCTTCGTGCCCGTGTTGACTGACATTGCGTCGTCACCATGGGCATGCCTGAACGTCATCCTGCTGTTCCTGCTGATCACGTTGCCCGGCGCGCAGGCACGGGCTGAGCGGCCATTCCATCCGTTGCCACAATGGTTGCGGCAGGCATTGCGCTGCTTCTCGCTCATTTGCTTTTTATTTGCCGCATGGTCGATTGGACTGTTTGTCTGCGCTGCGGGGCCGAAGGCGGTGCTGCGCGCGATGGCCGACAGCAACGGATGGCTCGCCGTATCGCCGGGGCTATATATCGTAGTGGCGTGGATTTGCCGGCCCCGGCCACTGTGGCGGTCTAATTTTGCTGCGCGGCGCTTTGCGATCGGCCGCTATGCGGTGTCGCTCGACGTCGCCACGCGTACCGTCGTCGTTTGGGCCGAAAGCCGGAAGGTTGGCCAGTACGACGGTCGCGAATTATCGGTGCGCATCGTCCACGAGCATGTGCCGATCCGCGCATGGCGGCGATGGGTTCGCGCGGCACAGCCTTGTGCCGATTTGCTGTGGAACTCGCCCGCCGCGGCTGGTCACAACCGGCAATTGGTGATGCACGCAGTGCTTAAAAACGACGCGGATCGTACCGCTAGCAGGGCTTTGGAGAAGGCGCTTGCGTCGCTTAGCGCTGGGTGACCCCTGTCTGTCAATGAATTGGGTTGAACTGCTAATCATACCGTCAGCGCGCTTTTCGTCTGAAAGGTAGCAAGCTCGCAAGCCATCGATCGGTTTTAATTTCCCTTTGCCACGTGTAACGCCTTGTTGGATCGTTTCGTCGCGGTAAACTAATATTGATGTGACGAATAGTTGCTTTTGAGGCTCATGCTGCAGACGATGCGATGACGCGCAAGCAACGCTTGATATTCGGTATTGGCGTATTGATTTTCGTTATCCGAAAATATTGTTATCCTATTCAGTTGGATTCGCCCTCAAGTGCACGAGTTAGCTAATCAGCTAACTCGTGCTGCGCACCGTGCGGCCTTGTGTAGACGACGTGCCCTTGATCGAAGCTTGCCAATTTCCCCTTGTGCGTACGAGCTAGCGCTAGCAGGTACATGTTGGTCAACTGTGCGGCCGATGGCCGTCGGCTTGTGTCGACGTGGTCCGCGTCAAGTAGACCCAAGTCATCAAGCCCAAAGGGATGGTCTGAGTGAATGCGCAGCTGCGCGACGAATGGCGCCGCAATGGGCGGCGAACCCATTGCGTTAGGGTATTCCGGACGGCCCAGAACCCCTTACTGGCCTCGCCTTGGCGCACAGCTTCTTTCCGTGGATAGCCTCAGCCGATGGCCATGCGGGCGCGACTTTGACTAGACCCTCATGATCTAACTAGTTGATTCTATTGATAGTGCACTGCAGCTATCATGCGAAAAATCCGATTTTTGACGGCACACGGGTGGGATAAAAATCTGCGGAAGGTATAATGCCAGACGAGGATCTATCTGAATACGATTTAAGTTGTCATTCCAATACGTCAGCAAACACTCATTTTTTTGCCATTTTAAGTAAAGCGGACGAAATGAAGGTGCCTGGCAAAAGGGATATATACGGCATGGCGGAATTAAAAACGTTTACAGAGAATAATAAAACGGAAGTTATATTTAATTATGCTTTGGCCCATCCAAGAGCGCAGCTGCATAATGCTAATTGTTTCGTGGAAAGCGTTTCGGAGGGTGATGATAATGAGAAGGAACTTAATATTAAAGGGGTGGGAACTTATTTGACGGTCAAATCCATAAAAAAGCTTTCAAAAAAATATAATATAAAATCAATTCAAACGGAGGCGATTAATGTTAGGTCTGCCGCAATTGCCCAAAAATTTGGAGCAAAATTTTTAAGGGCATAAAATAGGATACAGTAATTGAAGGCGGCCCCACCTCACAACTACCGCCCGCACCGCGCCCTCGTCTTGTCAGCGGTGTGTTGACTATTGTGGTTGTGAGGCTATCCCCAATCAGGCCGTTCCGCTTAATCTTTGATACCCCAAAGCACGCCGATGTGCGCCTGGGTGAGCCGCTAACCGCCATCAGTCAGTCCATGTCTAGCGGTTCAAGCTCCGGGCAGCGACGGTAACGGCTCTGTTACCATTTCAGGCCTACGCCCTTCGCGCTACGCAGTGTCGGATCGTGGCGGGCCATATGCGGGGGATCCATGTTCAATCGCGAAGTCGTGCAGATCGTCGAAGTGCTGGGTCGTGCCACGCAGGGTATTACCCAACCATTCATCTGCCGGGGCGACGATAAGCAGCTATATTTTGTAAAGGGGCTTCATGCTGGGCGCCGGAGTCTGGTCGCCGAGTGGCTTGGGAGTGCGATGGCCGAGGCGTTCGGGTTACCCGTTGCACCGTTTCGGATTGCGCAGGTGGCCGACGAACTAATCAAAATCGGCCCTTCACATTTCGCCGAACTTGGCGCAGGCTATGCTTTTGCGTCCTGCGCGGTGCCAAACGCACTAGAGATGTCATGGACGCTGCTTGGCCATGTCGATCCCGAACTGCAATTGGACGTCATCGTGTTCGACTGGTGGATTCGGAACCAAGACCGGACGCTGACCGAGAAAGGCGGCAATCCAAACTTGCTCTGGGACCCGGGAGCAAGTCGGATGCTGGTGATTGATCAAAACCAGGCATTCGATCCCTATTTTGACCGCTCAGCCTTTCTCGAGCTTCACCCGTTCTCGCAGGTATGGCACAGAGTCTATGAGGACTTCGTGACCCGGCAGGTTTACGAGGTGAGGATGCTAAACGCGCTCAAACAGTTCGAGTGCGCGTGCGATAAAATGCCAGCGTCGTGGTCTATCGTTGGCGACGACGTGCCACTCGGGTTCACGCCCGACGAGGCATACGGCCTGCTGCTTAGGTATTGCCACGAGGATTTCTGGAAACCATAATGAAACACGCGTGCCGTTACGCCATTGTCCGCTTCATGCCGTATCTGGAGACGGGTGAGTTCGCGAACGTGGGACTCCTGCTGATGAGCCCCACGGCGAGGTTTTTTGGTTTCCGCATGCTCGATAGCGTGCGGCGAGTGACTGCGTTCTTTGACGAACTTGACCCGAACATCTTCCGCCGTGCGAGGAAGACCTACCAACAAGAGCTGATGCGTATCGGCGCGTCTATCGAACATGCATTCTGCAACGTATCGTCCGGCGCGGGTCCGGACTATGCGAAATTCGCGTTCACCGAACTGGTGAAGCCGAGGCAGGCGATCATGTATGCCGACGCGGAACGGGCGGTCTTGGCGGAGGATCCGGCCGAGAAGCTGCTTGAGCTTTTTGATCACTATGTGGGCCGTGTGTTCGTGACCCGGGCCTATCAGGAGCGGGAAGTCGAAAAGGGCGTGCAGCGCATTCTGAAATCCGCAGAACTGGCTACGCTGTACAAACAGCAGGTGTTGATCGGTGATGACGCCTACCGTGCGAGGTTGCCGTTCGCGCGGATAAACGAGCGCGGCCAGGCGATACGTGCGATTAAGCCGCTGTTTCTCGCGCATGACGACCCCTCACGGCTGTACGACCATGGCTGGGACTGGTTGGGCAAGGTCAAGAAGCTGCGTCGCGACGACAAGCTCATTGGCGACGTTATGTTTGCTGTCCGGCGTCCGGCAGAGGAATTTGGGCCGCATGCAGATGCTTTCGCCGATGTAAAGCAGGATTTGGAACGCGAGGATTTCATCTCAGTTGTATCTGACAGCGACGAACGTAGCATTCTTGCGTTTGCTCGCGACTGAGCTACAGATGGGTACCGGCGCCTCGGCCGTACCAGCCATAGGTGACTGGACTCGGCACGTCGCGCCCAAGCTTCAACGGCGGTCTTGGTATTGAAACTGCGAGACAGCGACAGCCACCTGCGTCGCCGAGTTTGCGCTTCCCAGTATTTTCCTCATTGCCGAATTGTTGCCATGCAAATGCGTCGCCAAGTGAACAGTGGCAAATTTGTGGCAAACAACCCGATTCAGGGAAGGACAGAAATCGAACGAGGAGGGTGTTCGATCGCCAGAAAGTAAGAAGGGCCGGCGTTTGCCGGCCCTTCCGATTCTGGTGGGTAGTACTGGGATCGAACCAGTGACCCCTGCCGTGTGAAGGCAGTGCTCTACCGCTGAGCTAACCACCCAAATGAGTCAGCGATTATGACAGGACTTGCGAGATCCGTAAAGTGCTTTTCACAGGTCCGGGCTGCGTTATCACTATCCGGCGCTCGACGGGTTCCGCAGTGGCGCCGACCTGCTCGTGCGTTGATCACGTGCGCCTCCGTGGACACCGTACCGACGCGCGTGGCACGCCACCGTATCACGCGGCAGCCGCGGGGGCGGTTTCGTTCACCCGCTGCGGCGGCTCCCGCCATACGCACGGCCCTTTGCGTGCTTTGTCGAGTTCGTTGAGTACATCCGCATGGGCGGCAAGCTCGTCATCGCTAGCACTGATAACGGGCAGCTCAAACTGGGCGAGCGACACGCGCGCCGTGGCTACCGACCCTGGGCCCGGCGTGTCGGCCAGCATGTCGATGACCAGACTTTCTTGGCCGCGCGTCATCGCTAGGTAGACGTCGGCCAGCAATTCCGCATCAAGTAGCGCGCCATGCAGCGTGCGGTGCGCATTGCTGATGCCGAAGCGCTCGCACAGCGCGTCCAGTGAGTTACGCTTGCCTGGGAACATCGCCTTGGCCTGCACCAGCGTGTCGATCACTTCGCCGCAATGATCGCAAAATGGCGGCAGCCCCAGCATCGCAAATTCCGCGTTGAGAAAGCCGATGTCGAACGGTGCGTTATGAATGATGATGCCGGCATCCTTGACGAAATCGCGCAGCGCATCGGCAATTTCCGCGAACTTCAGCTTGTCGCGCAGAAACTCGGTAGTCAATCCATGCACGGCCAATGCGCCGGGGTCGCTGTCGCGCTCCGGATTGACGTAAAAGTGTAGGTTGTTGCCGGTCAGTTGCCGGTTGACGATTTCGACGCAGCCGATTTCAATGATCCGGTCTCCGCCTTTGGCGTTCAGGCCAGTGGTTTCGGTGTCGAGAACAAGAAGACGCATGGTGGGATGGTGTGTTCAAAAAAAGTTCAACATGCAGCGCGTGCGTACACGGCTCATGCTTGTTCGAGCGATGCCACGCCCTGGTTGGCCAGTGCGTCGGCTCGTTCGTTTTCCGGATGGCCGGCGTGGCCGCGGACCCAGCGCCATTCGATCTCGTGCAGCACGCTCAGCGCATCGAGACGTTGCCATAGATCGGCGTTCTTGACCGGCGTTTTCGCGGCAGTCACCCAATTCTTTTTCTTCCAGCCGTGAATCCATTCGCTGATGCCTTTTTGCACGTACTGCGAATCGGTATGGACGACCGCCTTGCAGGGCCGCTTTAGCGCCTCGAGGGCGGCGATCACGGCCATCAGTTCCATTCGGTTGTTGGTCGTTGAGCGCTCGCCGCCAAACAGCTCTTTTTCTTGCGCGCCGAAGCGCAGCAGTGCGCCCCAGCCGCCCGGACCCGGGTTGCCTTTGCAGGCGCCATCCGTATAAATTTCGATGAGGGTGTTGGATTCCATGAGTTCGTCGATAGGGGTGACACGCAAACGCCAGCGTACGCTGGCGTCGTTAGGGAGCGTTCGGTGCTGCAACCGGGTTCAGCGCCGGCGCGAGTGCCTGTTTTTTGACTTTGGCCGGACCGATCAGCCGCATACCATGCACCCGCTTGATCGCGGTGATCATGTATGTCGCGCCAAAAATCGGCCACCAGCGATCACCGGCGGCTTCCATGAATGCATACCGCGCGAGCCATGTCTCGGTGTTCACTGGCGGACGGTAGCAGCCGAAGCGGCCACGGTCCAGTTCGAAGCCGAGCAACTTGATCCAGTCCTTCATTCTCGTAAAGGCGATCAGGTCATGTGCCGCCGGCACGAACGCACGGCCGCCGCGGCGGCTGATCGACTGTCGCATGCCCCACAGGCTCAGCGAGTTGAAGCCGACAATCACGAGCCGTCCCTCTGGCACAAGGACGCGTTCGGCTTCGCGCAGTAGCCGATGCGGATCGCGCGTGAACTCGAGTGTGTGCGGTAGGATCAGCAAGTCCACGCTCTGCGACTCGAACGGCAGGTCCAGGAAATCGCACCAAAGCGTTTCGCGTTGCGGCGGTGCGTGGCGTTGGCCGGTATCGGCGGCGCCATGGCTGTTCTGGTCCGGCAATCGATAGGGCGCGCTCGCGCCGCTGGCTGCGTCCAGCACCAGGCCGCGGCATGGCATGCGGTTCTCGCGCAACGCATCAAGCTGCGGTAAGCCCAACTGCAGCGCGTAATAGCCGAACATGTCGGACACCAGGCGATCGAGTTGGCTTTGCTCCCACGCGAGCACGTATCGTCCCGGTGGTGATTCGGTCCAGGTTGGCCAGTCTATAATCGGTCGGTTCGACATTGTATCTATGGGTTCTGCGCGATGAACGTACCGTTGGAAGCCAGATCAGCCCGTGACGCCGGTGGCGGGTTGCAATACATCCCGGTTCCGGCATTTGAGGACAACTATATCTGGGTCATCTCGAACGGATGTGACGCTGCAGTGGTCGATCCTGGCGATGCCGCGCCGGTCGCCGACTTCCTGCAGCGACAAGGCTTGCGGCTGACCGCTATTTTACTCACCCACCACCATGCCGACCATGTCGGCGGAGTGGTCACGTTGATCCAGACGTGTGGCGCACACGGCCCGGTCCCGGTGTACGGTCCGCGCAGCGAAGCCATCCAGGCAGTCACGAACCCGCTTGCGGGCGGGGATGAAGTCCGGATCGAGCCGCTCGGATTGGTATTGTCCGTGATCGACGTGCCCGGCCATACACGCGGGCATATCGCTTATTTCGCGGCGGCCGGCTCGGATCCGGTGCCGCACCTGCTGTGCGGCGACACGCTATTTGCCAGCGGCTGCGGGCGTCTGTTCGAGGGCACCCCACAGCAGATGCTGGCATCGCTGGACGCGCTGGCGGCGCTGCCCGATGCCACCGAAATGCATTGCGCGCACGAATACACATTGTCCAATATCGCATTCGCGCTGGCGGTGGAGCCGGACAACGTCGACTTGCTCGCCTGGCGGGATTGGGCTCAGGGGTTACGCGCCGATGGGGTGGCGACTTTGCCGACTACGATAGGTCATGAGAAGCGTGTCAATCCGTTTCTGCGCGCCCATCTGCCGTCGATCCGACTGCAACTAGCCGACAAGCGGCAGGTGCACACGAGCGGGCGGCTCGACACTTTTACTGCGTTGCGTGAATGGAAGAACGTCTTTCGCTGACGCTACCCGCGTCGGTGGATCCGGACGTCATCACTTATCATAACGACGCCGCATGTCGAGACCCTCACATCGATGGCGGATTTCGCACGGGACCTGAAGAACAAGTCTCAACGCACGGATTTTGCAGGCTTTTTTACAGTTTTTAGGTTGACGCGACGCACGCGTTCTGCGTACTATCGGACCCAATTTTCCGGCGCCCCTTTGGAATCCGAGACGTTTAATGCGATTGATACTCAGCGCGCTGTTGACACTGTTGCTCGCCGCCTGCGCGAGCAGCGGCAAGCATACGGCGCAACCCTCTCAACCGGCTTCCTCCGCGCTTTCCACTTCGCAGAACCTGCAGCTCGTCGAAGGCAATCCCATTCAGAAGCATGCCGCGCTGTCCTCGTCTAAGCACACCATCGACGTTGATCATGGCAGCGTGCAAGAACTGCAAGGCTCCGATGACTTGTGGAGCCGGATTCGCGCCGGCGTCCAGATCCCGGATCTGCAAAGCAATCTGGTCAACATGCAGACGAATTGGTACGCGCAGCGCCCCGACTACGTCGAGCGCATGACTGAACGCTCGAAGAAGTACCTGTATCACATCGTCGAAGAGCTTGAACAGCGGCGTATGCCAACGGAGCTGGCACTGTTGCCGTTCGTCGAGTCGGCGTTTAACCCGCATGCGCTATCGGTCGCGAAGGCCGCCGGCATGTGGCAGTTCGTACCCGGCACGGGCCGTACCTTCAAACTGAAACAGAACATGTTTCAGGACGAACGGCGTGACGTCGTCGCCTCGACTAGTGCGGCGCTCGATTATCTGACGAAGTTGCACGGCATGTTCGGCGACTGGTATCTGGCGCTGGCTGCTTACAATTGGGGCGAGGGCAGCGTAAAACGCGCGATTGCGCGCAACCTGGCACGCGGGCTGCCGACCGATTATCAGAGCCTGCCGATGCCGTCCGAGACGCGCAACTATGTGCCCAAGCTGCAGGCGGTGAAAAACATTGTGATGAACCCGCGGCAATATGGGCTGACGTTGCCGGATATTCCGAATCACCCGTACTTCGTCACGGTGACGACCGCGCGTGACATTGACGTCAAGGTAGCGTCCAAGCTTGCAGGCCTTTCGCTAGAAGAGTTTCGCTCGCTGAACCCCGGCTTCAAGCAACCGGTGATTCTCGGCGCATCACAACCGCAGATTCTGCTTCCGTTTGAGAACGCGAATGTGTTTGAGCGCAACTTGAAAGCCTACGATGGCAACCTGTCGACGTGGAAGACGTACAAGGTGACCGAGCGTGCGACCCCGGCGGTGCTGGCCAAGAAAATCGGCGTCGACTCGGGCATGCTGATGGCGGTCAATAAGATTCCCGCCGGCATGCGGCTCAAGCCTGGCTCGACGCTGCTGGTGCCCAAGGACGATGGCGATGACGAGGATATCAGCGCCGACGTCGCGGAAAATGCGGTACTCGCGATGGAGCCGGAGGTGCCCGATACGCGCAAGATGTTGATCCGCGTGCGGCGCGGGCAGTCGATCGCGGCGGTGGCCCGACGCTATGGCGTGACTGTCGCGCAGATTAAGGCATGGAACCATACGCGGCGCAACACGGTGATGGCGGGCCAGCGGCTGATATTGCACGTACCGGTCCGACGGGCAATCGCTAAAGAGATGTCGGCGCCGCGCGCAGGCCGCGTGGAGAAGTTTTCGGCGCGTGCGCAGAACAGGCGGGCCGTTTCGCGCTACGACGCGCGCAGGGGCCGTGCGAGCATCGTACGCGTTGCCGAGCCGGCTCGCAGCAAGGTAGGCAAGGTGAAGGCGGGCAAGGGGACGGCGAAGTCGGCGGGCGCTGCCGCGTCTACCGGGGCCGGCAAGGCGGCGCCGGCGTCCGCCGGTCGGGCCAAGGCCGCGGTTGCGAGCCGCACTAAGACCGCGGGCGACGCGCGCAAACGCAAGGCAAAATAGGCGGCCCGTGCCGCATCGAGCGTATCGGTGTTCGGTACCACCTTCATTGTGGGCAACATCGGCTTTGGCGCGCTGGCCCGCACGTTCGAGCGCTGGGGCGTGTCGGTATCTCGGTTCTCCGGCGTCACGATGGTGTTGTTCGTACTGGTGCAGGGGCTCATCGCCGCCCGCGTGCCGTTGCCGCCGATGGCGGTGTGGGCCGCCTACGGCGCATTGGGCAGCTCCGGCATTCTCACCTATGCCGTACTTGCCGAGCACTTTCCGGCGCGCCTGATCGGCCGCGTGAACACGAGTTTCACGTTGGTGATTTTTGGGAGATCTTTGTACTGCAAGTGGTGATCGGCGCGGCGCTGGGTCATTGGCCGGCGCGAGGCGGCCATTATCCGGCCCACGCACATCAGTGGGTCTGGTTCGCGTTGTCGTGGTGCAAGGGCTTGCCGCAATCGGATACTTCATGCTGGCGCTGCGATGCGCGGGCAGGAAGTGGGCTGCGACAGGAAACGACCGGGCCTGCCGAGAACGCGCCGCGCCGAGATCCGGTTGAAAATGGACTAAAACTAAAGCGTGGCCGACAGTGGGTCGTTGAACCGATGGATTTTGAGGCAAGATCGGTTTCAAGCTATAATTTGAAAGTTTAAGTTAATCAACCCGCACCCTAGCGCCTACCTTTCCCAAACCGCTCGTCCGCCGCGCGCCCGATTCTATCGGAGCTGTCGCCCGCAGCGGGGCCGATTGTGCACGTCGTCCGTGAGCCGAATGGGCCCCGAGGCGGACAATGCGCCCCCCGGACAAGGACGGCAGGTCGGCAGCAGGGTGTCCCCGGAAGGAGCCCCCCGTGTTGCCGTCTTTTTCTCCCGCTCTGCTCGCGCTTGCCGATGGCACCGTTTTGCGCGGCTACTCGATCGGCGCCACCGGCCACACGATTGGTGAAGTGGTGTTCAATACTGCGATCACCGGCTACCAGGAAATTCTCACCGACCCCAGCTACGCGCGCCAGATCGTCACGCTGACGTATCCGCACATCGGCAATGTCGGTGTGAACGACGAGGACGTCGAGTCGGGCCGCGTCCATGCCGCTGGCCTGGTGATTCGCGATCTGCCGGTGCTGGCGTCGAATTTCCGCGCTCAGCGCACGTTGTCTGACTATCTGGCCGGCGAAGGCGTGGTCGCGATCGCCGGCTTGGATACGCGCTGCTTGACCCGCATTCTGCGCGAGCGGGGCGCGCAGAACGGCTGCATTCTCGTCGGGACCGCCGAACAACAGGCGCTCGAGCTGGCGCGCTCGTTCCCGGGCCTGGCCGGCATGGATCTGGCAAAAGTCGTGTCGACGCACGCGCGCTACGAGTGGACCGAGACCGAATGGCGCCTAGGCGAAGGCTACCGGGCGCAACCAACGCCGCAGTACCGGGTGGTCGCGTTCGACTATGGCATTAAACGCAATATTCTGCGCATGCTTGCCGAGCGCGGGTGCCATGTCACCGTGTTGCCCGCCCAATCGAGCGTCGCTGACGCGCTCGCGCTCGATCCGGATGGCGTGTTCCTGTCCAACGGGCCCGGTGATCCGCAAGCATGCGATTACGCGGTCGCCGCGACGCGCGAATTGATCGAGCGCGGCGTGCCGACGTTCGGCATTTGCCTGGGCCACCAGATCATGGCGCTGGCTGTCGGCGCGAAGACGTTGAAGATGAAGACCGGCCACCATGGCGCCAATCACCCGGTCAAGGATCTGGACAACGGCAAGGTCGTGATCACCTCGCAAAACCACGGTTTCGCGGTTGACGCGTCAACGCTGCCGGCCAACGCGAAGGTCACGCACGTCTCGCTGTTCGATGGCACGCTGCAGGGCTTTGCGCTGCAGGACAAGCCCGCGTTCTGCTTCCAGGGGCACCCGGAAGCGTCGCCGGGGCCGCACGACATCGGCTACCTGTTTGACCGGTTCGTTGGCTTGATCAACGCGAGCAAGGCCGGCCGCAACTGCGCCACGAGCGCCGCATAGCACCGCGCGGCGGGCGGCTCATTGCCCCCGCTGCGCGTCAGTCGGCGTGCAGGCGCGTGTGCGACATGCGCCGCACCGCAATACCGAAGACACGAATATCAGCGCGATACACGCGCACACCAGCGAGTAGCGTTATGCCCAAGCGGACAGACATCAACAGTATTCTTATCATCGGCGCGGGGCCGATCATCATCGGCCAGGCGTGCGAGTTCGACTATTCCGGCGCGCAGGCGTGCAAGGCACTGCGCGAGGAAGGCTATAAGGTGATCTTGGTCAACAGCAATCCGGCGACGATCATGACCGACCCGGATACGGCCGACGTCACGTACATCGAACCGATCACCTGGGAAGTCGTCGAGACGATCATCGCGAAGGAGCGTCCCGACGCGATCCTGCCGACGATGGGAGGCCAGACCGCGCTGAACTGCGCGCTGGACCTGCATCGGCACGGCGTGCTGGACAAATACGGCGTCGAGTTGATCGGCGCGTCGCCCGCGGCGATCGACAAGGCCGAGGATCGGCAGAAGTTCAAGGAGGCGATGGACCGGATCGGGTTGGGCTCGGCCAAGTCGGGAATTGCGCACTCGTGGGAAGAGGCGCTGAAGGTCCAGGCCGAGATTGCCCAGGCGACCGGTGGCGCGGGCTACCCAGTGGTGATCCGGCCATCGTTCACGCTCGGCGGCTCGGGGGGCGGTATTGCATACAACCGTGTCGAGTTCGAGGAGATCTGTAAGCGCGGCCTAGATTTGTCGCCCACGCGCGAGTTGCTGATCGAGGAATCGCTGCTGGGTTGGAAGGAATTCGAGATGGAGGTTGTGCGTGACCGGCACGACAACTGCATCATTGTCTGCTCGATCGAGAATCTCGATCCGATGGGTATCCATACCGGCGACTCGATCACTGTCGCGCCCGCGCAGACGCTGACCGACAAGGAATACCAATTGATGCGCGACGCGTCGCTTGCAGTGCTGCGCGAGATCGGCGTGGATACGGGCGGCTCGAACGTGCAATTTGCGATCAATCCGCGCGATGGTCGCATGATCGTGATCGAGATGAATCCGCGCGTGTCGCGCTCGTCTGCGCTCGCGTCGAAGGCAACGGGATTCCCGATCGCGAAGGTTGCAGCCAAGCTCGCGGTCGGCTATACGCTGGATGAATTGAAGAACGAGATCACCGGTGGCCAGACGCCGGCCTCGTTCGAGCCGACGATTGACTACGTGGTCACGAAGGTACCGCGCTTTGCGTTCGAGAAATTTCGCGAGGCCGATCCGCACTTGACCACCCAGATGAAGTCCGTCGGCGAGGTGATGGCGATCGGACGCACGTTCCAGGAATCGTTTCAGAAGGCGCTGCGGGGGCTGGAGGTCGGCGTGGACGGACTGGACGAAAAGTCCACGGACCGCGACGAGATTGTCGAGCAGATCGGCACGCCGGGTCCGGACCGGATCTGGTATGTTGGCGATGCATTCCGCGTGGGGTTGTCGCGCGACGAGATCTTCGACGAAACCGGGATTGATCCGTGGTTCCTCGCCCAGATCGAGCAGATCGTGCTGAAGGAAAAAGCGCTCGCCGCACGCTCGCTGGTCAGCCTGTCGCGCGACGAGCTGTTGTACTTGAAGCAGAGCGGCTTCTCGGACCGGCGTCTGGCCAAGCTGACGGGCGCAAGCCCGGCTGAGGTACGCGCGCGTCGCATCGAGTTGAATGTGCGGCCGGTATACAAACGCGTGGACACTTGCGCGGCGGAGTTTGCGACGAAAACCGCTTACATGTACTCGACGTACGAGCAGGAGTGCGAGGCGCAGCCGACGACGAACAAAAAGATTATGGTGTTGGGCGGCGGCCCGAACCGGATTGGCCAGGGCATCGAATTCGACTATTGCTGCGTGCATGCCGCGCTGGCGATGCGCGAGGACGGCTACGAAACGATCATGGTCAACTGCAATCCGGAAACGGTATCGACCGACTATGACACGTCGGATCGGCTTTATTTCGAGCCGCTGACGCTGGAGGATGTGCTCGAGATCGTCGACAAGGAAAAGCCGCTCGGCGTGATCGTGCAATACGGCGGCCAGACGCCGTTGAAGCTTGCGCTGGATCTGGAGGCCAATGGTGTGCCGATCGTGGGTACATCGCCGGACATGATCGATGCGGCCGAGGACCGCGAGCGCTTCCAGAAGCTGTTGCAATCGCTCGGCCTGCGTCAGCCGCCGAATCGGACCGCTCGCACCGAGGACGAAGCACTGCAGCTAGCCGGCGAGATCGGCTATCCGCTTGTCGTGCGTCCCTCCTACGTGCTGGGCGGCCGCGCGATGGAGATCGTGCATGCGCCGCGTGACCTGGAACGCTATATGCGCGAAGCGGTCAAGGTATCGAACGATTCGCCGGTGTTGCTGGATCGGTTCCTGAATGACGCGATCGAATGTGATGTTGATTGCATTTGTGACGGCAGTGCGGTCTTCATTGGCGGTGTCATGGAGCATATTGAGCAGGCGGGCGTGCACTCTGGAGATTCTGCCTGCTCGCTGCCACCTTATTCGCTGTCGGCTGCGACCGTGACCGAACTCAAGCGGCAGACCGCGGCGATGGCGCGGGCGCTGAACGTGATCGGGCTGATGAACGTACAGTTCGCCATCCAGCAGGTGCCGCAGGCCAACGGTACGCTCGGCGATGTGATCTACGTGCTGGAAGTCAATCCGCGCGCGTCACGCACGGTGCCGTACGTATCGAAGGCGACTGGGCTGCAACTGGCCAAGATCGCCGCGCGCGCGATGGTCGGACAGACGCTGGTCGCGCAGCGGGTGACACAGGAGGTTGAGCCGCCTTACTTCAGCGTGAAGGAGGCGGTGTTCCCGTTCATCAAGTTCCCGGCTGTCGATCCGGTGCTGGGACCAGAGATGCGTTCGACCGGTGAAGTGATGGGCGTTGGACGCACGTTCGGCGAGGCGCTGTTCAAGTCGCAACTAGCTGCCGGCTCGCGGCTGCCCGCTTCGGGCACCGTGCTGCTGACCGTGATGGACGCGGATAAGCCCAAGGCCGTCGAGTTAGCGCGCATGCTGCATGAGCTAGGCTATCCGTTAGTCGCGACGAAGGGAACGGCCATGGCGATTGCGGCTGCAGGTGTGCCGGTCAAAGTCGTCAATAAGGTCAAGGACGGTCGGCCGCATATCGTCGACATGATCAAGAACGGCGAAATCGCGCTCGTATTCACGACTGTCGATGAAACCCGGACCGCGATCGCTGATTCGCGCTCGATTCGCATGAGCGCGCAGGCGAACAAGGTGACGTACTATACGACGATGTCCGGTGCGCGCGCTGCAGTCGAAGGCCTGCGCTATTTGAAAAACCTTGAGGTCTATGATTTACAAGGGCTTCATGCTCGCCTAAACTGATTGTCGATCCGGCGGCGTGCTTGCGCAGATGAGGTAAGATGCGTTTGTACCCGTCGGTGGTACCCAAAGTAGCCCTATGAGCCGCGGTTGAGCGGTATCCCGAAATGGGATGCGATCAACCGCGGTAATTTTTTTAACCCTGAGCCTGTTATGAGCACTATTCCACTGACGAAGCGCGGTGCTGACCAACTGCGTGACGAATTGCAACGACTGAAGTCGGTCGAGCGTCCGTCGGTGATCCACGCGATCGCCGAGGCGCGTGCACAAGGTGATTTATCGGAAAACGCCGAGTACGATGCCGCGAAGGAGAAGCAGGCGTTTATCGAGGGCCGCATCGCTGAACTCGAATCGAAATTGTCGGCCGCGCAGATCATCGATCCGAAGGCGGTCGATGCGGACGGGCGCATCGTATTCGGCGCCACCGTCGATCTCGAGGATCTCGATTCGGGTGACAAGGTCACCTACCAAATCGTCGGAGACGACGAGGCGGATCTCGAACATGGGCTGATCTCAGTCAGTTCGCCAATTGCTCGCGCGTTGATTGGCAAGTTCGAGGGCGATGTGGCGGCGGTGCAAGCGCCCAGCGGCGTGCGCGAGTACGAGATCATCACGGTACGTTACGAGTAAAATGTCATGCTCCTAATGATTGCGCCATTCGAACGATGATTGCACAGCGCCTGTTCCGCCTGCTCGCGATGCTGTGGGTCGGCAGTCTCGTCAGCACCGGCTACCTGGCTGCGCCGACCCTGTTCGCGTCGCTCGATCGCACGAGTGCGGGCATGGTCGCCGCCTCGCTGTTCCACACGCAGGCGGTGATCGGCGTGGTGGCTGGTATCGTGCTGCTCGGGTGCGCGCACGCGTTTGTTAAACGCGGCGACCGGGCGTACCGGGTCGCGCGCTGGGTGATCATCGCGATGCTGGTATGCGTGCTGGTCGGCTATTTCGCGCTGCAGCCGTTCATGAACGAATTGCGCGTCGCGGCGCAGCAAGCCGGGACGGATGTCGGAGATTCCGCCTATGCGGCGCGCTTTGGTGCTTTGCACGTCGCATCCAGCGCCATCTACCTGGTGCAAAGCCTGCTTGGCCTCGTGCTAGTGTGGCGCTTGCCGGTCGCCACGCGGTCGATGTTCTAAGCGATCGCCCCGCCGCTATCCCGGTGCGCTCGCCGTGTAGGCTGTGTGCAATCGCATGCCGTCAAGCATCGCGCGTGGACGCGCGGGATTCGGTAGCAGGTCGGTGGTGCCTATTTGTTAGACTGGTGCTGGCGCTTCGGACTTGTCTGTCGCTTTTTCGCCTTTTTGACATTGCCGCCAGCGGTGACGCGTTCATTGCCGAGCACCTTGACCAATTGTGGCTTTGGGCGCCGTATCGTGCTGGACGGTTTTACAACTTTGACGACACGTGGCGCGGCACCGGCCGTCGACGTGTCGCGGCGCGCGGCGCAGCGGGCAGTGCCGGCGCTCGGCACATCGGCGTTGCGCTGCGGCACGGCGCGGCGAGCCTGTGCCGTGCGGGGCGCGCGCGAGGCTGTGCCGCGCGGGGCGCTGGCAGCAGTGTCGTCGCGTCGTGGCCTCCAGATGACCAGCAACTTGCCGATATGCTGAATAGGCGCCGCCGACAGACGGTCACAGATCGTGTCGTAAAGCGCCGCGCGCTCGTCGCGCTCGTCGCCAAACACGCGGATCTTAATCAACTCATGCGCGTTCAGGTGCACGTCGATCTCGTTGAGCACCGCGTCGGTCAATCCATCTGCGCCGATCAAGACGACTGGCTTCAGCGGATGGGCTTGCGAGCGCAGCGCGCTGCGCTCGGCGGAGGAAAGGGTAAGGGCAGGCATGTGGGTAATCCGGCAAGCAGGGCAGCAGCCAACGCGGCCGCAAAAGACGCTTATTATCCGCCAAAAGAGCCGTCACCGTGTCGCTCGGGCCACATTTAAACTCTTTTATGGCAAAAAACCGTTTCAATCAATCGTGGTTACATGACCACCTCAATGATCCGTACGTCAAACTCGCGCAGCGCGACGGATATCGAGCACGCGCGGCGTACAAGCTCAAGGAAATCGACGAACAGGACAAGCTGATCCGGCCCGGACAGGTGATCGTCGACCTGGGCGCCGCACCGGGAAGCTGGAGTCAATACGCGCGCAACAAGCTGGCAGCCAGTCCCCACCGTGCCGGCGGCGGCATTGACGGCATGATCATTGCGCTGGATATGCTGCCGATGGAGCCGATCGCCGACGTGACGTTCATCCAGGGCGATTTCCGCGATGATGCGATACTGGCGCAGTTGGAGGCGGCCGTCGATGGCCGCGCGGTAGACCTTGTCATTTCCGACATGGCCCCCAACCTGTCAGGTGTCGCGGTGGCGGATGCGGCGCGGATCGAGCACGTGTGCGATTTGGCGCTCGAATTTGCGCAGGATCACTTGACACCACAGGGAGCGCTGTTGGTTAAGTGTTTTCATGGCAGCGGCTACAGTCAGATCGTCGAGCGGTTCAAACACCAGTTCAAGACCGTGGCGGCGCGCAAGCCGAAGGCCTCGCGCGACAAATCATCGGAAACGTTTATTCTCGGTCGGGTGCTGAAGCATCCGCGGGCGTGAATGCAGGAACATTGGTTCGGTAGCGTACTGTTTCGGCATTGCGCGCCGAAACGCGCAAAACGCGTGGGTTTTTTCAAGTTTTTCGCTATCCGCCCGAGAATCAATCGCTCTGGCAGGGGGAAGCGGACTGGATTAGAATGCCCAAAGGTGGTTGGCTTTCTGGCGGGAAGTCGGATGCCGCCCTATATGAGTGAAGGAGTGGTGCGTTGAACAACAACATGTTTTCCAAGGCGGCAGTGTGGCTTGTCATCGCACTGGTGCTGTTTACGGTGTTCAAGCAGTTCGACAAGCCCCGCGTCCAGGAAGGCGTCACGTATTCGCAGTTCATGGACGACGCGAAGAATGGCAAGGTCAAGAACGTCATCGTCCAGGGCCGCAACCTCACCGTTACTCCTGCGGACGGCCAAAAATATCAGATTGTGTCGCCCGGCGACATCTGGATGGTCGGTGACCTGATGAAGTATGGCGTGCAGGTCAGTGGCAAGGCCGATGATGAACCGAACGCGCTGGTGTCCGCGCTGTACTACCTCGGCCCGACGATCTTGATCATCGGGTTTTGGTTTTACATGATGCGACAGATGCAAGGCGGTGGCAAAGGCGGGGCGTTTTCGTTCGGCAAGTCGCGTGCGCGGCTCATCGATGAAAACAACAATGCGGTGAATTTTACCGACGTTGCGGGCTGCGATGAGGCGAAGGAGGAAGTGACCGAGCTAGTCGATTTCCTGCGCGATCCGCAGAAATTTCAGAAGCTCGGCGGCCGTATTCCGCGCGGTGTGCTGCTCGTCGGACCGCCGGGGACCGGCAAGACGTTGCTTGCGCGTGCGATCGCCGGTGAAGCGAAGGTGCCGTTCTTCAGTATTTCGGGTTCGGACTTCGTTGAAATGTTTGTCGGCGTGGGCGCAGCCCGTGTACGCGATATGTTCGAACAGGCGAAGAAGCACGCACCCTGTATCGTGTTCATCGACGAAATCGACGCGGTCGGCCGCCATCGCGGCGCCGGCATGGGCGGCGGCAACGACGAGCGCGAACAGACGCTGAACCAGATGCTGGTCGAGATGGACGGTTTCGAGGCCAATTCGGGCGTGATCGTCATTGCCGCGACCAATCGCTCCGACGTGCTCGACAAAGCACTGCTGCGTCCCGGACGTTTCGACCGTCAGGTCTACGTTGGTTTGCCGGACATCCGCGGACGCGAGCAGATCCTGAAGGTCCATCTGCGCAAAGTGCCGATTTCAAACGATGTCGATGCGTCAGTGGTGGCGCGCGGCACGCCAGGCTTTTCCGGCGCGGACCTCGCGAATCTGGTGAACGAGGCGGCGCTGTTCGCCGCGCGTCGCGGCAAGCGCATTGTCGAGATGCAGGATTTCGAGGATGCCAAGGACAAGATCTTCATGGGCCCGGAGCGCAAGTCAGCCGTGATGCGCGAAGAGGAGCGTCGCAATACCGCGTATCACGAGTCGGGCCATGCAGTCGTCGCCAAGCTGCTGCCGCACGCCGATCCCGTTCACAAGGTGACGATTATGCCGCGCGGCTGGGCGCTGGGCGTCACGTGGCAGTTGCCCGAGCATGATCGCGTCAACCTGTACCGCGACAAGATGCTCGAGGAGATCGCGATCCTGTTTGGCGGCCGCGCTGCCGAGGAAGTCTTCTTGAATTCAATGTCGACCGGCGCGTCCAATGACTTTGAACGGGCGACCAAAATGGCCCGCGACATGGTGACGCGCTACGGCATGTCCGACGTGCTTGGGACGATGGTCTATATCGATACTGAGCAGGACGGCATGTTCGGCCGGATGTCGTCGCGCTCGGTGTCCGAGGCGACGCAACAGAAGGTCGACGCGGAGATTCGCCGCATCCTCGACGAGCAATATGCGCTGGCGCGCACGCTGCTGGAGGATAACCGCGAAAAGGTCGAGGCGATGGTCAAGGCGCTGCTCGAATGGGAGACGATCGACGCCGACCAGATCAATGACATTATGTCTGGCAATGATCCGCGTCCGCCAAAGAACCTGCCCCCGCCGTCCGGCGACGCGCCGAGCGGCGGCACAGGAGGCGGCGCCGAGGTGAAGCCCGCGCCGGGCGCGACCGCCCCCGCGTAAAACCGCAACCGTTTCCCCGCCAAGGGCTGGTGCTGGTGCACCAGCCCTTTGTCATTTATTTTCTCTCGGGTATGCCTATTCGATGTCGAGTACTCCTAGCACAACCGGCCCGGCCGCCGGCACGACGTTGCAATGTGGCCGCTTCAGGCTTACGCTAGCGCGGCCCCTAGTGATGGGCATTTTGAACGTGACGCCAGATTCGTTCTCCGATGGCGGACATTTCGTTGGCTATGATGCCGCGCGTGCGCGCGCCCAGCAGATGATCGACGAGGGGGCGGACCTGATCGACATCGGCGGCGAATCGACGCGGCCTGGCGCACCGCCGGTCTCGCTGGACGAGGAACTGACGCGGGTGCTGCCTTTGATCGACGCGTTGCGCGATACGGGCGTGCCGATCTCGGTCGATACGTACAAGCCCGAAGTGATGCGCGCCGCGCTCGACGCCGGCGCGGACTTGATCAACGATATCTGGGGCCTGCGTCAGCCCGGCGCGCTCGATGCGGTGCGCGACACGCGTTGCGGGCTGTGTGTAATGCATATGCAAGGCGAGCCCGGTACGATGCAACGCGAGCCGCAGTACCGCGATGTCGTCGCGGAGGTTCGCGACTTTCTCGACGAGCGGATCCGGTCACTGGAGCGCGCCGGGATCGCCGCGGACCGGCTCTGTGTCGATCCGGGCTTCGGTTTTGGCAAGACGGCCGAGCACAATTTCACGCTGCTGCGTGAGCTGCCGCACGCCGTGCCCGCCGGCGTGCCAACTCTTGTGGGGCTGTCGCGTAAGTCGATGATCGGCGTGGCCACGGGTCGCAGCATGCCGCAGCAGCGGATGGCCGGCAGCCTGGCCGGCATGCTGGCGGCGGTCGATCGAGGCGCGGCGATTGTGCGCGTGCACGATGTCGCGCCGACGGTCGATGCATTGAAGGTTTGGCAGGCGATGCGGGCACGACCGTGGTGCGATGCCCAGTCTGTGCACGGCTAGAACGATAAACAGCAACCGAGGCGACGCACGTTGCGGCGTGCGCGGCGCACACCGGTGGACGCGTCGCACAGTACGAAAAAGAGGAGTTCAACATGAGTCGTCGTTATTTCGGCACGGATGGTATCCGCGGCAAGGTGGGCGAGCCGCCGATCACGCCGGATTTCGTGCTGCGGCTCGGCTATGCGGCAGGCAAGGTGTTAGCCGGCGCGGACACCCCGGGCAGCGGGCGGCCGACCGTATTAATCGGCAAGGACACGCGCGTTTCGGGCTATATGCTCGAGGCGGCGTTGGAAGCGGGATTTTCGGCGGCCGGCATCGACGTGATGCTGGCTGGCCCGATGCCCACGCCAGGCATCGCGTATCTGACGCGCGCGCTGCGCCTGGCCGCCGGCGTCGTGATCAGCGCGTCGCACAACCCTTATTACGACAACGGTATCAAGTTCTTTTCGGGCCACGGCAACAAGCTGCCCGACGAGGTCGAGCATGCGATCGAGGACCAGCTCGAGCAACCGATGGCGTGTGCGCCGTCCGAGCGGCTCGGCAAGGCGCGGCGTCTGGATGACGCGGCAGGACGGTATATCGAGTTCTGCAAGGGCACGTTTCCGGCCGCATTCGACCTGCGTGGACTGAAGCTCGTCGTCGATTGTGCGAACGGCGCGGCATATCAGGTCGCGCCGCACGTGTTCCACGAGCTGGGAGCCGAGGTCGTGTCGATCGGTGTTGCCCCGAATGGCTTCAATATCAATGACGGGGTGGGTGCGACTGCACCTGACACGCTGGTGGCGGCCGTGCGCGCCAATCATGCCGATCTGGGCATCGCGCTGGACGGCGACGCGGACCGGTTGCAGGTCGTCGACGCGTCCGGCCGCCTGTATAACGGCGATGAGCTACTGTACGTGCTCGTGAAGGACCGCATTGTCACACACGGATCGGTACCGGGCGCGGTCGGCACGCTAATGACGAACCTAGCGGTGGAGGTCGCGCTACAGCAGCTTGGCGTCGAATTCGTGCGTGCCGCGGTAGGCGATCGCTATATTTTGGAGCAACTGCGCGAACGGGGTTGGCAACTCGGCGCCGAAGGCTCCGGCCACATCCTGTCGCTGGACCGCCATACGACCGGCGACGGCATCGTATCGGCGCTGCTCGTGCTCGCCGCGATCAAACGTAGCGGCCAAACGCTGGCTCAACTGCTTGGCGGGCTGACATTGTTTCCACAGACGCTGGTCAACGTGCGGATGACGCCGGGTGCCGATTGGAAAGGCAGTACCGCGATTCGCGAAGCTGTCGCGCAGGCCGAGCGCGCATTGGGCCCGTGCGGCCGAGTGCTGATCCGCGCGTCCGGCACCGAACCGGTGCTGCGCGTGATGGTCGAAGCGCAGCGGGCGGATGAGGCAAGCGGCCACGCGCAAGCCATTGCCGAAGTCGCGCGCGCGGCGACCGCGGGGTGAGCTGGGCGCCGGCGCGGTAAAAAAATAATGTGACAGTCACAGTTGATTCACCGAATGTCACATGACTGTCACATACGCCGCCTAAGCTTCGCGATGTCTCAAGTGCGCTCACCCTTGGAGGTCTCATGAAATCGATGCACACCGCGATCGCCGGCGTTGTCGGCGCCCTCTTTGCCTGGTCCGTGCAGGCTGCCGATATCACCGGCGCGGGCAGCACGTTCGCGGCGCCGATTTATACGAAGTGGGCCGATGCCTATCGAAAGTCGGGCGGCGGCAAGGTCAACTACCAGGGTATCGGATCGTCCGGCGGCATCAAGCAGATCATCGCGAAGACGGTCGACTTCGCCGGCTCGGACGCACCGCTGAAGGACGATGTGCTCGCCAAGGATGGCCTGTTCCAATTCCCGACCGTGGTCGGCGGCGTGGTGCCGGTGATCAACGTGCCGGGTATCAGGGCCGGCGAATTGGTGCTGTCCGGCGAAGTGCTGGGCGATCTCTACCTGGGCAAGATCAAGAAGTGGAATGACCCGGCGATCGCCGCGCTCAATCCGAAGGTGAAGCTGCCGGATACTGATGTCGCCGTGGTGCGTCGCGCCGACGGGTCGGGCACGAGCTTCATTTGGACGAACTACCTGTCGAAGGTGAATGCCGAGTGGAGGTCGAAGGTCGGCGAAGGCACGACGGTGAATTGGCCGGTGGGCACCGGCGGCAAAGGCAATGACGGTGTGGCCGCGTTCGTGCAGCGCCTGCCTGGCTCGATCGGCTACGTCGAATGGGCCTATGCGAAGCAAAACCATATGACCTACACTGCGCTGAAGAACCCGGCTGGCACGGTCGTCGAGCCGAAGACCGAAACGTTCAAAGCCGCGGCCGCCGGCGCCAACTGGAAGAAATCCTTCTACCAGATCCTGACGAACCAGCCGGGCAAGCAAGCCTGGCCGGTGGTCGGCGCGACGTTCGTGCTGCTGCACGCCGCGCAGGACAAGCCCGAGCAAGGCAAGGAGACGCTCAAGTTCTTCGATTGGGCATTCAAAAACGGCACGCAGGCTGCGAACGAACTGGACTACATCTCGCTGCCGGAATCGGTTATCAGTGAAATTCGCATGCAGTGGAAGTCGAAGGTGAAGGACGGCGCGGGCAAGGCGCTCGCCGGGTAACCGACATCCCGTGTCGGCGCGGCGGGCGCAACCGCTTCGTGCCGCGCTGGCGCGTGGTGCTTTGACGACAACCGGCTACGCGCGCGTTGCGCCGCGTGGTCTGTTAAGAGGCATCATGGCCGACGTTCAGACTGCATCCGGCTCGGGCGGCAACCGTGCAAGGAAAGTGCCGGGCCGCACAGGTGATATCGTCTTCGGTGAGCTGGCGCGGCTTGCCGCGATCGTGACCTTGCTGATGCTTGGCGGGATCATCGTTTCGCTAATCATCTCGTCCCTGCCGACCCTCCAAAAGTTTGGCTTTTCGTTCCTGTGGCGCGCTGATTGGGATCCACCCTCCGATCAATTCGGTGCGCTGGTGCCGATCTACGGCACGATCGCCACATCGCTGATCGCCCTGATCATCGCGGTACCGGTCAGCTTCGGCATTGCGCTGTTCCTGACCGAACTCTCACCTGCCTGGCTGCGGCGCCCGTTGGGCATCGCGATCGAGCTGCTGGCCGCGATCCCGTCCATTGTCTACGGCATGTGGGGTCTGTTGGTGTTCGCGCCGATCTTTGCGAGCGGGTTCCAGAAGCCGCTGCAAACCGTGCTCGGTTCAATGCCGCTGGTCGGCGCGCTGGTGGCCGGCCCGCCGGTGGGCATCGGCATCCTGGCCGCCGGCGTTATCCTCGCGATCATGACCATCCCGTATATCTCTGCGGTCATGCGCGACGTGTTCGAAGCGACCCCGGTCCTGCTAAAGGAGTCCGCGTACGGCATTGGCTGTACGACCTGGGAAGTCATGTGGAAAATCGTGCTGCCGTTTACGAAGACCGGTGTAATCGGCGGCATCATGCTCGGCTTAGGCCGTGCGCTCGGCGAGACCATGGCGGTCACGTTCGTGATCGGCAACACCAATCTGCTGTCCGGTGCTTCGTTGTTCACTCCGGGCAACAGCATCACGTCGGCGTTGGCCAATGAATTCGCTGAGGCCCAGCCCGGGCTGCATACGGCAGCATTGATGGAGCTGGGGCTGATCCTGTTTTTGATTACCTTCATCGTGCTTGCTTTGTCCAAGTTGATGCTGTTGCGTCTGGAAAAAGAGGAGGGCGCACGATGAGCCGACTCGTACATTCTCGTGCGTCGGATCTCGTGTCGCCGGGTAGCACGAACGCCCAGGATGCGACGCGTATCCGGTTGCAGGCGCGTCGCCATCGTACCAACGCAATCGCGTTGACCCTGTCGTTGCTGGCCATGGCCTTTGGCCTGGTGTGGTTAGTGTGGATCTTGTTCACGACGCTGCGCCTGGGCGTCGATGGACTGTCGCTGACGCTGTTCACCGAATCGACGCCGCCACCGAATACGGACGGCGGCGGGCTGGCCAACGCGATCGTCGGCAGCCTTGTACTGGTGGCGTTGGCCACGCTGTTCGGCACGCCGATCGGCATTCTGGCCGGCGTCTATCTGGCCGAGTACGGTCAATCCAACCTGCTAGCCGGCACGACGCGTTTCATCAACGACATCCTGTTGTCCGCGCCGTCTATTGTCGTTGGCCTGTTCGTCTACGCGCTGGTGGTCGCTCACATGGGGCACTTCAGTGGCTGGGCCGGTGTGGTGGCGCTTGCGTTGTTGCAGATCCCGATCGTGATCCGTACCACGGAGAATATGCTGAAGCTGGTACCCAATGCGCTGCGCGAGGCGGCATTCGCCCTCGGCACGCCGAAGTGGAAAATGGTGATATCGATCACGTTGAAGGCGTCGGTGGCGGGCATCACGACGGGCGTGCTGCTGGCGCTCGCGCGTATTGCTGGCGAAACCGCCCCCCTGCTGTTCACCGCGCTATCGAATCAGTTTTTCAGCCTGAACCTGAATCAGCCGATCGCGAACCTGCCCTATACGATCTTCAAGTTCGCGATGAGTCCGTTCCCGCAGTGGCAATCGCTCGCGTGGGCAGGCGTGTTCCTGATGACGCTCGGTGTGCTGGGCCTGAACATTTTGGCCCGCGCGTTGTTTTCGAAGTAAGCGACGGAAGACTACCCATGAACATGGCTGAGCGCCACCTCGACCCTTCTCGTACCGGTGCCAACACGCCGATTCCGCTCGATCCGGCCAAAAGCGTCGCCCGCGTGCTGGTACAGCCGAAGATCGAGGTGAAGAACCTGAACTTTTTCTATGGTAAATATCATGCGTTGAAGAACATCAATCTGAGCATTCCCGAGAAACAGGTCACTGCCTTCATCGGCCCATCCGGTTGTGGCAAATCCACGCTGCTGCGCACGTTCAACAAGATGTTTGCGCTGTATCCAGAGCAACGCGCCGAGGGCGAGATCTTGATGGACGGCGAGAACCTGCTCGCGACCACCCGCGACATCTCGTTGCTGCGTGCGCGGGTCGGCATGGTGTTCCAGAAACCGACGCCGTTTCCGATGTCGATCTACGACAACATCGCGTTTGGCGTGCGGATGTTCGAGACTTTGTCGCGCTCGGAAATGGATGACCGTGTTGAATGGGCCCTGACCAAGGCCGCGCTGTGGACCGAAGTGAAGGACAAACTGCAGCAAAGCGGCTATGGGTTGTCCGGCGGCCAGCAGCAGCGGCTGTGCATCGCGCGTGGCATTGCGATCCGTCCCGAAGTGCTGCTGTTGGACGAGCCGTGCTCGGCGCTCGATCCGATCTCGACCGGCCGCATCGAGGAGTTGATTGCTGAACTGAAGGGCGACTATACGGTGGTCATCGTCACGCACAACATGCAGCAGGCGGCGCGCTGTTCGGACTACACTGCCTATATGTACCTGGGCGAGCTGATCGAGTTTGGGGGCACCGAGAAAATTTTTATCAAGCCGGTGCGCAAGGAAACAGAAGACTACATTACGGGTCGCTTCGGTTAATCGAGCAGATTACCAAGACGGGAGAGCATCATGTCCGACAAGCATTTGTCCAGCCAGTTCGACGCGGACCTGAACCAGGTTTCGTCCAGAGTCCTCGAGATGGGGGGGCTGGTGGAGTCGCAGATCATCAAGGCGATGCAGGCGTTGAACCATTTTGACGCCGAGGTAGCCGACCAAGTGATCGCCGACGAGGCGCGGCTCAACTCGATGGAAGTCGAGATCGACGAGGCGTGCAATCATATCATCGCGCGGCGCCAGCCCGCGGCGCGCGACTTGCGGCTGCTGATGGCCATCTCGAAGACGATCACGAACCTGGAACGCGCCGGCGACGAAGCAGAGAAGATCGCCAAACGCGTGAAGCGAATCATGGAGGATGGCAATGCGCGTACAGTGAACATCGCGGAAATCCGGCTGGCCGGCGACATGGCGACGTCAATCCTGCGTTGCGCGCTGGACGCGTTTGCCCGGCTGGACACGGTCGCTGCCGCGCAGATCGTGCGCGACGACAAGGCGATCGACGACGAATTCCGGGCGTTCGTGCGCAAGCTCGTGACATACATGATGGAAGATGCACGCACGATTTCGGCTGGGCTGGATCTGCTGTTCGTCGCGAAGGCGGTCGAGCGTATCGGTGACCATGCGAAGAACATCGCCGAGTTCATCATCTACATTGTCAAGGGCACGGACGTGCGGCACGTGCCACGCGACCAGCTCGAGCGTGAAGCGCTGTTGTAGGACTGCGCTGCTTCGTTTAACTGTACGATCCTAGAAAGGCGAAAGAGGTGCCGATGCCTAGCAGCATTCTCGTGATCGAGGATGAGCCCGCGATTGCCGAGTTGATTTCGGTGAACCTGCAGCACGCGGGACACTGTCCGATTCGCGCGTACAATGCCGAGCAGGCGCTGAATTTGATCAGTGATGTCCTGCCGGACCTGGTGTTGCTCGACTGGATGCTGCCTGGCAAGTCGGGCGTCGCATTCGCACGTGAGTTGCGCAGCAACGAGCGCACCAAGCACATCCCGATCATCATGCTGACTGCGCGGGGCGAGGAGCAGGACAAGGTGCTCGGGTTGGAGATCGGCGCCGATGACTACGTGACCAAGCCGTTTTCTCCCAAGGAGTTGATGGCACGTATCAAGGCGGTGCTACGACGCCGCGCGCCGCAGCTCACCGAGGATATCGTGTCGATCAACGGCTTGCGACTGGACCCGGCGACGCATCGCGTCGTGGCGAACGGCAACGGCGAGGAAACCCAGCTCGACCTTGGGCCGACCGAGTTTCGCCTGCTGCATTTCTTTATGACGCATCCGGAACGCGTGCACAGCCGCACGCAACTGCTCGACCAGGTATGGGGCGACCACGTGTTCGTTGAAGAGCGCACGGTGGACGTGCATATCAAGCGGTTGCGTGCCGCGCTCAAGCCTGCCAGCTGCGATGCTATGATTGAGACAGTGCGCGGCAGCGGCTACCGGCTGGCTAAGACAGTCTGACGCTGGCGCCGTCGGCACCCGCATCTTCGTCGCTTGTTTCGCGGCATTCTTCGCTCCGACATGAATATTATTTGGGCGCGCTCGCTCGTGTCGCTGGTCTTGCTGGGCTGTGTCGCCACGGCAATCGCCTTTGCGGTCAATGTGGATGCGGCGCTGTCGTTCGCGTTGCTCGCGCTGCTCGCGCAGTCGCTTTTCAACACTTACCACACGCACCGCCTGTGGCGGCTGCTCGATGCGCCGGTCTATGGGGAAGTGCCGAGTGCGCCGGGGTTGTGGGGCGAGATCTATTACCGCTTGCATCGGCTTGCCAAGCGGTGGCACGCACAGGTGCGGCAGGTGGAGCAGCAGCATACGCGGTTCATCCAGGGCATCCAGGCCTCACCCAACGGCGTGATGATGCTCGACGATCACAACCAGATTGAATGGTGCAATGCGATCGGCGAGCAGCACTTCGGGCTTGATGTGAAACGCGATTTGCGCCAGCACGTTACCCACCTGGTGCGCCAGCCCGATTTCGTGCGCTACCTAAACAGCCATCAGTACGACAAGGCGTTGACGATGCGGGGCATGGGTACAAGTCGGCAACATATCCTGTCGGTGCAGGTTTTCCCGTATGGTGACAACCGCAAGCTGATTCTCACCCAGGATATTACCGAGTTGGAGCGCACCGATGCGATGCGGCGCGACTTCGTCGCCAATGTGTCACATGAGCTGAAAACGCCGTTGACCGTGCTGTCCGGATTTCTCGAGACGATGCGCGAGTTGCCGATTTCGGAATTGGATCGCGGCCGATACCTGGATATCATGGCGCAGCAGGCGGCAAGGATGCAGACGATCGTCAACGACCTGTTGGTGCTCGCCAATCTGGAGGGCGACGCCAAGCCGCCGGCCGAGCAGCCAATTAACATGCGCGCGATGCTGCAGCATCTGCGTAACGAAGCGTTGGGATTGTCGGGCGGGCGGCACCACTTCAGCTTCGAAGCCGACGACGAACTCAACGTGGTGGGAACGGAAAGCGAAATCCTTAGTGCGCTCGACAACCTGGTCAGCAATGCGATCCGCTATACCCCGGCCGGTGGGGCAATCCAGGTGACGTGGCGCGCCGAGCGTGACGGCGCCGTGTTTAGTGTCGCCGACACCGGGCTGGGCATTCCGGCCGAACATATCCCGCGGCTGACCGAGCGCTTCTATCGCGTCGATCGCAGCCGCTCGCGTGACACCGGCGGCACCGGGCTCGGGCTGGCGATTGTCAAGCACGTGCTGCAACGCCACGATGCCTACTTGCATATTGCCAGCGAGGAGGGCAAGGGCAGCACGTTCTCAGTCAGTTTCCCGCCGTCGCGGGTGATACAAGGGCGCAGTGGGGCGGCCTGACGTATGCTGGCGCCAACAGCGCTTCACCAACCGCGTTTAGATGCTGACGCCAACGGCGCTTCACCAGCCGCGTTTGAATGCTGGCACCAACGGGGCTTTACCAGCCGTATTCAAGCGCCGGCACCAACGGGACTTCGCAACCTGCGTTCAAGCGTCGGCACCTGGGGCTCAGGCACTTGCGGAAGCTATCACAGTATGATGATAAGGTTATGACGCGCTGTGACCAGAACGGCACTGTCACCCATTCTATCCGTTATTTTGGTACGGTCGGCAATCCGGCCCGCCATTGACCTATGCACAAGACCCCGCACCTGCTCGCTGCCGTCGACCTAGGCTCCAACAGCTTCCGGCTTATCGTCGCACGCGTAGAGGACACTGCCGTCGGCACGCAGATTTACCCCGTGGACGCGTTGCGTGAGCCCGTGCGGCTCGCTGCCGGTCTCACGCGTGACAAGTTCCTCGACCGGCCAGCGCAGTTACGCGGCTGGGACGCGCTCAAGCGCTTCGGCGAGCGGCTGCGCGATTTTCATCCGGACCACGTGCGGGCGGTGGCCACCAACACGCTGCGAGCCGCGAAGAATGCCAGCGAGTTCCTTAGCGAGGCCGAGCGTGCACTGGGCTTTCCGATTGAGGTCATCGCCGGGCGCGAGGAAGCACGCCTAATTTATGCGGGTGCCGCGCATTCGATGCCGGTGAGCCACGGCAGGCGGCTGGTGTTTGATATCGGTGGCGGTTCGACCGAATTCATCATCGGCGAGGAATACGAACCGCTGATGATGGAGAGCCTGTACATCGGTTGCGTGACGCACAGCCGGCAGTTCTTCCCGAGCGGCAACGTCGACGACTACGCGATGCACCAGGCGGGACTGGCCGCCAAGCGCGAGATCCAAATCATCTCCAGTCTGTACAAGCGGGCGGGCTGGGATCAGGCGGTCGGCTCGTCCGGCACGGCGCGGGCGATCGCGGAACTGGTCGAGGCCAATCAATTCAACGACGCTGGCGTGACGCACGGCATCACGCGTGGTGGACTGGAGCGCCTGAAGCGCGCGCTGATCAAGGCGGAAAACGTGAACCGGCTCAAGCTGGTCGCCCTCAAGGCCGACCGTGTGCCGGTGTTGGCCGGTGGCCTATCGATTATGCTGGCGGTGTTCGAGGAGCTGGGCATTGACTACGTGGACACGACCGATGGCGCATTGCGGCTCGGTGTGCTGTACGACCTGCTGGGCCGCTCACAGCACCAGGACAAGCGTGCAGTGACGGTGGAAGGCTTCTCGCGGCGTTATGGCGTCGATCGCGCGCAAGCCGAGCGCATCGCCGCGCTGGCAACCGGTTTTTACGGTCAACTGAAGGAAACCGATCCGCAGCGGCGTACGGAAGGGGCGCTACTGCTTGGCTGGGCCGCGATGCTGCATGAAATCGGCCTGTCAATCTCGCACAGTGCCTACCATAAGCATTCGGCGTACATCGCGAGCTATGCCGACATGCCCGGATTCTCGCGCACTGACCAAGCGCGGCTGGCGGCGCTCGTGCTCGGCCACGCTGGCAAGCTGGGTAAGCTCGCGCAGGCGCGGGATCTGGACTGGTGCCTGTTGTTCTGCCTACGGTTGGCCGTGCTGCTATGCCGTCGCCGGGTTGACGTGGCGATCCCGAGGTTGGCTGTATGCGAGCATGATGGTGGCTTTGAGGTGCGCTTGCCGCGCAGCTGGGTTGACGACAACCCGCTGATTGAGTACAGCCTGGTCCAGGAAGCGGCTGAGTGGAAAAAAATCGGCCGGCACTACCGGGTCGTCTATCTAGATTGACGCGCACTATCTTGACGCGTGGGATCAGAAAAACGCCTGGATGCCTGTTTGCGCACGTCCGAGGATCAGTGCAGGGACGTCGTGCGTGCCCTCGTACGTATTGACGACTTCCAGATTCACCAGGTGTCGGGCCACGCTGAACGCGTCCGAGATTCCGTTGCCGCCAATCACACCGCGCTCGATCAGCGTCTGCATGACCTCGTAACCGTTCGGATGCTCGATGCGCACGGGTCATGGCAGTGTGTCGAGCGGGAGCGATTAGCCAAGGCGGCGGGCCCGTTATATGCTCGAAAAGATAAATGGACGGGTATCGAAAGTGCTTGCGATTCGGTGTGCGGTGCCGAACCGAAATCGCATAAAATTCTTTAATGAAGGAGACGGGGAGAATTTTATGCAGTCGATGTCACTCGATGCGATCGATTGCCAGATCCTGATACTGCTGCAGGAGGAGGGCCGCATCAGTAATCTCGAACTGGCGGAGCGGATTGCACTGTCGCCGTCTGCTTGTCTTAGGCGGATGCGGTTGCTCGAGGAGCAGGGCGTGATCGAGTGTTATCGTGCGTCGTTGTCCCGCGAGAAGCTGGGCTTCGAGCTGGAGGCCTTCGTCCAGGTATCGATGCGCAATGACCAGCCGAATTGGCACGAGAAGTTCGCCGCCGCATTGCGCGATTGGCCTGAAGTGGTCGGCGCATTCGTCGTGACCGGGGAAAGCCACTACGTGTTGCGTGTGCTATCACATAACCTGAAGCACTTTTCGGATTTTATCCTCAGTCGGTTGTACAAGGCGCCGGGCGTCATGGATGTTCGTTCGAACATCGTGCTGCAGACGTTGAAAGACGGCGCTGGCGTTCCGGTCGAACTGCTGCTTCGCGCGCGTTGAAGCCTGCGCGGAATTCGGCCGAGCGGATTCGGTTGCGCCGGGTTTAACCGAACTGGGCTCAGCCGAGCGGATCGACAGTATGAAAGCCGCCGCGATGGAACACCAGCGGTTCGCGCGAATCACCCGTGACGCCGCAGCGCTCGACCTCGCCGACGAAGATCACGTGATCCCCCTCGTCGTAGCGGCTGCGATTGTGGCACTCGAACCACGCGAGGGCGCCATCCAGTATTGGCATGCCGGTGTCGCCAGCCGCATGCGCCACGCCGGCAAATCGATCGCCTTTCAGCGTCGCGAAGCGGCGGCACAGTGCGAGCTGCGACGCGGCAAGCACATTGACAACATAATGTGTATTGACTTCGAATACGGTCATCGAGCTTGCCCGTTTCGCCAGACTCCACAGCACGAGGGGGGGCGTCAGCGAAACGGAATTGAACGAACTGGCGGTGATGCCGATTAATTGTCCCGATTCGGCGCGCGTCGTGATGATAGTCACGCCGGTGGCGAATTCGCCCAGTGCGAGCCGGAACGCGGCAGTATCGAAGTTGGGAGGGGCGGCGGACTTCATGGTTGAGTGCGAGCGGCGCGCCGGGGGCGCATACGTGAACAGTAAAGCATTGAGTGAGATGAAGCGGTGATTGTAGCGGATCGGGCGCGGGCCGGCTGATCGAGCAGCCGGGGGCGTCCCGGCGGTATCTCACGCCGATGGGACGGGCGGGCAGCAAGGCCCGGTGGGCATGTCGCACGATGACGGGAGGCGACTCGATGGGGATCCCTGACTCGGCGGGGACTGACTGACTAATAGGGGCAATGATGAGCGAAGTGGCGACGCTGGGTGGAGGATGTTTCTGGTGCCTCGAAGCGGTGTTCCTGGATGTCGAAGGCGTCACGGCCGTGGAGTCAGGTTATGCGGGCGGCCATGTCGATGCTCCATCGTACGAAGCGGTGTGCAGCGGCGAGACTGGGCATGCGGAGGTCGTCAATCTGACGTTCGATCCGGCGGTGATCGATTATCGCGAAATCCTGGGAATTTTCTTTGCTACGCACGATCCGACGCAACTGAATCGGCAAGGTAACGACGTTGGCACCCAGTACCGGTCGGTGATCTTTACGCATTCGGATGAACAGGCACGCATTGCGATGGCGATGCGCAATGAGCTGGCGGAGCGCCGACTCTATGATGCGCCCATCGTCACGCGGATCGAGCCGCTGGCGGGGAACTATTGGCCGGCCGAAGCCTATCACCAGAACTACTTCGCGAACCACCCGGCACAGGGCTACTGCTCGTTCGTGATCGCGCCGAAGGTGGGCAAGTTCCGGCAGCTTTTTGCGCATCGGCTCAAGTCGCGCCGTGCATAGCGCAGTCCCGTGCTCGCGCCGGCACGCTGAGACAGGGCCCCTGGCCAAGCCCGCTGCGCGACACCACGCACAGCGGCGAGACTATGCAGGAGGAGCTAGATGGGCAACGATTGCGTCGGCCAGCGCGATGCATGAGAGCGGAGCACATCCTTCGGCGTTGTTGCTGGCTGTGATCAGCACGGACTGACCTGCGCGTGCGTGGCGCGCTGCCAGCG
The DNA here is from genome assembly GCF_021498065.1 of Mycetohabitans sp. B3. NCBI lineage: Bacteria > Pseudomonadati > Pseudomonadota > Betaproteobacteria > Burkholderiales > Burkholderiaceae > Mycetohabitans > Mycetohabitans sp. B3. The sequence goes on from NZ_JAHLKN010000011.1 coordinate 231,858, forward strand.
CGGCGAGCGCCTCGCGCGTGTCGTGGTCCTCATCGAGCATCGTGTCGAAAGGCGCGTACCGTGCTTCTGCCTGCTGGTGCTTCAACCCCGCGTGAAGATTCCAGCGCACGACCAACGGGCCAGGTGTGTCGCCGTCGAGCAGCGCCAGCGCGGCAGCCTGGCGTTGCACGGATGGCATCCGGGCGTGGATGCCGATGCAGTAGCGCACGCGCGCGGCCCGCAGGGCCTTCATCAGCCGGGGCGTCAGCAGGATTGCGTCGCGGATCTCCACTGCGTACACGACTCCGTCGGGCAGCGCGGGTAGTGCCTCCAGAAACGGCTGCAAGCGCTGGACGAACGCGGCTGGATCGGCGATCCATCTGTCGGGCAACGGCGGAAACTGGAACACCAGTGCGCCCGCCTTGTGGCCGAGCCCTTGCAGGCACGGCTCGATGAACTCGCGCTGCGCTAGCTCGGTATCGAGGAAGTATGGATTGGCTTCGCCCGGCATGCCGCGCTCGCCGCGCACTGTCGCATCGGTAATGCTCGATGTTGCCTTCACCGTGAAGCGGAACGCATCGGGCACCTGCGACGCGTAACGTGCATAGTCGCTGACGGTCAGTGGCGCATAGAAGGTCCGGTCGATGCTAACACTGCGCAGCAGCGGATGCGCACTGTAGGCGGCTAACCCATGGCGCGACAGACGGCTGTCGCTATATTCGTCGTCATAGACGATGCCGTTCCATCCCGGGTACGACCACGACGATGTGCCGAGGCGCACGTTGTGCGGCAACGCGGCGCCCAGTCGCTGACAACGCTCGTCGATGCGCGCCGGCAGGATCTCCCCGCGCGAGCGATGGCGTGCTGACGCGGCGGCCGCGGGCTTGCCGGTAGCGGCCGCCGCGGCAGCCGGCGGGGGCGTGCCGAACAAATGAAATTGGCCGTCGTCCGGTGGCGCTTGCTCGGTCACAGTGGATTGGCGTACATGTAGCGGCGCGACCAGGGCAGCGTGTACGCGGGCCGTCCGGCTTTGCGGCATACCACTTGATAGATCGACACATCATCGTTGTCGAACGCGTACGCGCATCCAGCTAGGTACACACGCCAGATGCGGAATTTCTCGTCATCAACGAGCGTTTTCGCTTCGGCCGCGCATTGCTCAAAATTCTCGGTCCACAACTCGAGCGTGCGCGCGTAGTGGCGACGCAAGCTCTCGACGTCGATGGCCTCCAACCCGCCGCGCTGCATCGCTTCCAGCGCCAGGCTGATATGGGGCAGTTCGCCGTCGGGGAAAACATACTTATCGATGAACTCGCCGCCGCCCAGCGCGGTTTCGCCGCTGGCGAAGTCGCTCGACGTGATGCCATGGTTCATGGCGATGCCATCGTCCGTGAGCAACTCGCGGATCTTGCTGAAGTACAGCGGCAGGTTTTTGCGACCGACGTGTTCGAACATGCCGACGCTGGTGACGCGATCGAATTGCCCCGACACGTCGCGGTAGTCCTGCAGCCGAATCTCGATCTTGCCTTGCAGTCCCGCGTCCTTGACGCGTTGCGTGGCCAGCGCGAATTGATTTTCGGACAGCGTGACGCCAACGCATTGGGCGCCGAATTTCTGCGTTGCGCGCAGCACGAGCGCGCCCCAGCCGCAGCCGATATCGAGCAGCCGCTGCCCAGGTTGCAGTTGAATCTTGGTCAGAATGTGGTCGATTTTCTTCAGTTGCGCGGTATCCAAATCCTCGTCGCCATTTTCGAAATAGGCGCACGAATAGACCATGTTCTTGTCCAGCCACAGCTTGTAGAACTCGTTGGACACATCGTAGTGGTACTGGATCGCCTTTTTATCCGAGGCTTTCGTGTGCGTGAAATAGCGCCGCACGCGCGCCAGCTTGCTGGCATGGGTGACCGTGCTGCGAGCCAGCGAGTAGCCGATGCGGATCACATCGGATAGCTTACCCTCGATGTCAATCTTGCCCTTGATATACGCTTCGCCGAGGTGGTCCAGGCTCGGGTCCAGCAGCAGCGGCAGCGCCGCCGCCGTGTTAACCTTCAGCGTGACCTGCGGTGCCGCAAACGTGCCGAAATCATGTTGCTGTCCGTTCCATAGGACCAAACGTGCGGGCAGATTGGTTTTTTCGCGCACCTGCGAAACCCATTGCGCAAGCTTTTTTTCCCAGAACATAAGAATTCTCCTGTTCGTTGAAACGCAAGCAAAGCAACTATTGTTCGTCTGTGATGCAAACCTCCCGGTCCGCGACGCGACCCCGCGTGAAGCCTGGCTTCACAAGGCGCCGGCATCGGCGGACAGGGTCACGGCGACAGGCGCACGATCTTCCACGTGTTGTCCGGATTGCGCAGGTACTGGATTCGATCGTGCAGCCGCGATGGCCGCCCCTGCCAGAACTCGATCGCGTCTGGCACTAGCCGGTAGCCGCCCCAGTGCGGCGGCCGCGGCGGGTTGTCGCCGAATTGTGCCGCGAAGTGTGCTTCACGCGCTTGCAGTTCCGCGCGATCGTGCAGCACCGCGCTTTGCTCCGACGCCCATGCACCGATGCGTGAGCCGACCGGACGGGATGCGAAATAGGCGTCGCTTTCGGCGTCGGTGGTCTTGCTCACCTTGCCCTCGATGCGGATCTGGCGTTCTAGCTCAATCCAATAGAAGAGCAGCGTGGCGTATGGGTTGTGCGCCAGTTCGCGACCCTTGCGGCTTTGGTAGTTGGTAAAGAATGTGAAACCTTGCGCATCGACCCCCTTGATCAGCACGATGCGGGCGTCCGGCCGGCCACGCTCGTCGACGGTGGCCAGTGTCATCGTATTCGGTTCGGGGAGCTGGGCATTGAGCGCCTGTTCGAACCAGCGTTCGAACTGCTTGATCGGATCGGCGTCGACATCGGCCTTCGATAATGTGCCAAGCGCGTAGTGCTTGCGTAGATCAGCGAGGGAGCTCATCTTTTTATGCGGTCGCTTACTATGGGTCGAGTATATCGGAAGACGACGATAGCCGCTCGACGGGGCGACGCGGCAGCCTTAGGCAAGGCACAATAGCGGTTTGGCCGCCGCATCGCGCATTACGCGCGGCGGAGCTTCTCTTGCCTCTCCAGCGTCAGACCATGTCCATTCCGCATGCTATTCACAACGCGTCATCCGAGTCGTGCGCTGCGCGCGCGGCGCCAGCCAATTCGGCCTCGGAAACTGGGGAATTCGAAACAGCTGACCATCCGCGTCGTTTCGGCGGCATAGCACGATTGTACGGCGCAGCCGCGCTGCAGGCATTCGAGCGCTGTCATGTCGCAGTCGTGGGCATCGGTGGGGTCGGCTCGTGGGTGGCCGAAGCGCTAGCGCGCAGTGCAATCGGGCGCTTGACGCTGATCGACCTAGACCACGTCGCGGAAAGCAACACGAATCGCCAGATCCATGCGTTGAACGGCAACTATGGCAAACCGAAGGTCGGCGCAATGGCTGAGCGGATTGCGGCAATTCACCCGCAGTGCGTAGTCACGCAGGTCGAGGATTTTGTCGAAGCCGACAACCTGGACGTGCGGCTGGGCGTCGGGTACGACTTCATCGTCGATGCCATCGATAGCGTACGCACCAAGACGGCGCTGATCGCATGGTGCGTCCGGCACCGGGTGCCGCTGGTGACGGTGGGCGGCGCGGGTGGGCAACTCGATCCGACGCGTATTCGCATCGACGATTTGGCCCGTACCATTCAGGATCCGCTGCTATCCAAGGTACGGGCACAGTTGCGTCAACACCACGGATTTCCACGCGGGCCGAAGGCCAAGTTCAACGTTCCGGCAGTCTACTCCGATGAGCCGTTGATCTATCCGCAGGCGGCCGCTTGCGACCTGGACGGCGAAGAGGCCGCGCGCGCTACCGCACCGGACGCCGGCACGGCGCCGATCGGGCTCAACTGCGCGGGCTTCGGCTCGAGTGTATGCGTGACCGGCGGCTTCGGCTTTGCCGCGGCAGCTTACGTGCTGCGCGCGCTGGCCTTGCGCCAGCCGGATGCGGCGCGCGGCGGCTCAGAATAGCGCGCTGCTCAGCTTGCGGCGCCACTCCGAGACCAGGTGCGGCTGCCCTGATGCGAGATCGAATACTGACAGCATCGTCTTGCGGCCGATGTCGTCACGGAACGAGCGGTCGCGCTTGACGATCTCCAGCAACTGCTCGAGCGCGCCAGCATAGTGACGTGCGGTGATCCATTGGCTAGCAAGGTCAAAGCGTGCCTCCAGATCCCCCGGATCGTTCGCGATGCGCGCTTCCAGCGCGCTCGTATCGGGCAACTCGGTGGCCACCGCGGCTGCGTCCAGCCGGGTCTTCAGCGCGTTGTAGCGCGCGTCGATGCCCTGCGTGGTCCGTGGCGACAGAAATTCGGCCTCAGCCCGCGCGTCATCGAAACGATCGTCGTCGAGCAGCCACTCGATCAGATCTAGGCGCGCCTCGTCAAATCCTGGGTCGAGTGCCAGTGCCGTGCGCAACCGGCCCAGCGCTTCGTCGGTGCGGCCCTGGGCATGCAGTGCGTGCGCGGCGCGGCGCTCGGTTTCAGCGGCGTCGGGCACCAACTGGTCAATGAAGCGGCGCAATTGCCCTTCCGGCAGCACGCCGACGAACTGGTCCACTGGCCGGCCGTCGACGAACGCGATGACGTGCGGAATGCTGCGAATGCCAAGATGCTGTGACAGCTGCGGATTTTCGTCCGAGTTGACTTTCGCGAGCTTGAAGCGTCCACCGTACTCGCGCTCGATTTTCTCCAACAGCGGGCCGAGGACCTTGCACGGGCCGCACCAGGGCGCCCAGAAGTCAACCAATACCGGCACGTTTCTCGATGCGGCGATCACGTCCTGCTCGAAAGTCTCAAGCGTCGTGTCCATCATGTTCCTCGCAAAAAAGAAATGGGCTATCCGACTGACAGATGAGGTCGAGCCCACGTAATTCAACGGTCCGGCAGCGGAACCAGTCGGCCTCGCCGGGCACCTTGTCCATCGTCTGCTGCCGCCACGCCTGTCGCGCGCGCTTGGTCTTCTCGCGTGAGCTGGAAACGAAATTCCAGTGGATAAAGCGCTCGCCGTCAAGTGGCGTGCCACCGGCGAGCATCACATGAGCGCCGCCCGCTCGTTCGCCCTGCGGTGTGCGTTCCGAGTGCACGATACTGCGGCCGGCGATCATTCAGTTGACATCGCCCGGCTCGATGCGCTGAATCGAGCCGAGCGAGTCGCGATGTAGCAGTGCGCCGTTGAGCAAATAGGTCACGGTGGCCAGTCCGCTGTGTGGGTGAGGGCGCACATCGAGGCCGCTGCCGGCGAGAAAGCACGCCGGTCCCATGTGGTCGTCGCCGTGTACGTGGCGCTGTACGGGGCGTTACAACTGCTTACTTTTTGCCGTCAACGGTGTCATTGGTCATCGCGTTTTTGTAGCCAAGCGCGACTGTTTCGCGCGTTTGGAAAAGGAGTCCGACATGAGCAAGCTGCTGATTGCATTGACCGCTAGTCTGTTTGCCGCTTCCGCGGCATTCGCGCAAGGCGCGGCATCGACGCCCGCGGCGGCGTCCGCGCCTGCCGCAACCGCGTCCGCGCCGGCGGCCGCCAGCGGCGCGAAGGCTAAAAAGCACCATGCACGCCACCATCACGGTGCAAAGGGGAAGAGCGCCGAGCAACAAAAGGCGGCGCGCAACGCCGACAGCAGCGGTACCGGTTCGAAGTAACCGATCCGGGTGCGGCCGCGGGGGCGGTCGCGTTCGATGCGTCGCGCGCCGCGAGCGCGGCATCATCGTGTTTCACACAGCCTCTCCCGCATCGGCGGGCGAGGCTTTTTTGATCGGCGCGGCGTGCTGCCGATCCTCTCACCTGCTCCATAAGCGCGATAGGCGGGTTATCCTGATAGCTATTCGCGTGGCTCAGGCAAGGCCGCCGCGCGGCACACACACCACAACACACCCCACAATCATCCGCCAAGGAGTGCCCGATGTCGCCAAAGGACCTGCTGCTCGCGTTCGTTGTGATCGCGGTATGGGGTGTCAATTTTGTCGTCATCAAGGTCGGGCTGCACGGCGTGCCGCCGATGCTGCTCGGTGCGCTGCGTTTCCTGCTGGCGGCTTTTCCCGCCGTGTTCTTCGTCAGGCGGCCAACCGTGCCGTGGCCGCTTTTTCTGGCTTATGGCGCGACCATCGCATTTGGCCAGTTAGCGTTGCTGTTCATGGCCATGTACGTTGGGATGCCTGCCGGACTGGCGTCGCTGGTGCTGCAATCGCAGGCGTTCTTCACACTGGTGTTCGCTGCGCTGCTGCTCGGTGAGCATTGGCGAGCGCACAACCTGCTCGCGCTGGCGATTGCGGCGATTGGGTTAGCAATCATCGGCATACAGGGTGGTCATGCCATGACGGTTGCTGGCTTTGTACTCACGCTGCTCGCGGCATCGATGTGGGCGCTGGGCAATGTCGTGATGCGCAGAATCGGCAGGGTCGACTTGTTGGGGCTGGTGGTCTGGTCCAGCCTGATCCCGCCATTGCCTTTCCTCGCACTGTCCTTTTGGTTCGAGGGGCCGGCGCAGATCTGGTCGTCGCTTGGCCAGATCTCGGCTGCGTCGGTGTTCGCGGTAGTCTACCTGGCATTCGTCGCCACGTTGCTCGGCTACAGCTTGTGGGGTGGCTTGTTGACGCGCTATCCGGCCGCGCAGGTCGCGCCGTTTTCGCTGTTGGTGCCGATCGTCGGGCTGAGCACCGCGGCGCTGTGGCTCGGCGAGGCGCTCACCCTGCCGCAATGGCTCGGTGCGGTGCTGGTGATGGGCGGCTTGCTGGTGAACGTGTTCGGCCGCGGGTTGAGCGATCGGCTGGCGCGCGTACGCCGAGCTTGAGCATGGCGGCGCCAACCCGGCGCGGCTTGTGCAACGACGCCGCCCACCGCATGCAACCCGTTACGCGGATTTGCCCCAGCTGTCGCGCAGGCTAACGATCCGGTTGAACACCGGCTGGCCGGGCACCGAATCGACACGGTCGGCGACAAAGTAGCCGTGCCGCTCGAACTGAGTCCGGTCCTCGGGCAGGAACTGTTGTGCGCCTGGCTCCAGGTAGGCAGTCACCACGCGCTTAGCATCCGGGTTCAGCGCCTCGAGGAAGTCGCGACCGCCGGCATCTGGCTGCGGCTCCTTGAACAGCCGGTCGTACAGGCGCACCTCGGCGCGGTACGCATGCGCGGCGCTGACCCAATGAATGTTGCCCTTGACCTTGTAATGGTTTGAACCTTCGGTCCCTGACTTGCTGTCCGCGAAATAGTGGCAACGCACCGCGACGATGTTGCCGTGATCATCCTTGTCCACGCCCGTGCATTCGACGACGAAACCATAGCGCAACCGCACGCGATTGCCCGGGAACAGCCGGAAATAGCCCTTTGGTGGGTTTTCGTTGAAGTCCTCGCGCTCGATCCACAGCTCCCGCGAGAACGGAAAGGTCCGCGTGCCGCGCTCCGGGTGATGGGGATGCACCGGTGCGCTGCATAGTTCTTCACTATCCTGCGGATAGTTGTCCACGATAAGCTTGAGCGGATCGAGTACGGCGATCGCGCGAGGCGCCTTCTCGTCCAGATCCTCGCGCAGTGCCGCCTCGAGTAGTCCGAAATCGATCCACGAGTTAACTTTGGTCAGCCCGGTGCGTTCGCACATCAGCCGGATGCTCTCCGGCGTGAAGCCCCGACGGCGCAACCCGACGATTGTCGGCATGCGCGGATCGTCCCAGCCGTCCACGTGCTTGCCCTCAACCAGCTGCAGCAGCTTGCGTTTGCTCGTGACTACGTACGTCAGGTTGAGCCGCGAAAACTCGATTTGCTGTGGCAGCGGACGCGTGAAGACGCCGGCATCGGCCAGCTCCGCGAGAAACCAGTCGTACAGCGGCCGATGATCCTCGAACTCGAGCGTGCACAGCGAATGCGTGATGTTCTCCAGCGCATCGCAGATGCAGTGCGTGTAGTCGTACATCGGATACACGCACCATGCGTCGCCGGTGCGATAGTGATGGGCGAAGCGGATTCGGTAGATGACCGGGTCGCGCATGTTGATGTTCGGCGACGCCATGTCGATCTTGGCGCGCAACACATGCGCGCCTTCGGCGAATTCGCCCGCCTTCATCCGGCGAAATAGCGCCAGGTTTTCCTCCGGCGTGCGGTCGCGATACGGTGACGGCGTGCCCGGCTCGATCAGTGTGCCGCGCGTGGCGCGCATTTGCTCCGCGCTCTGGCTGTCCACATAGGCCTTGCCGCGCTGGATCAGCAGCTCGGCGAACGCGTACAGCTTGTCATAGTAGTCGCTGGCGAAGTACAGGTGCTCGCGACCGTCCTTCTGCCAATCGAAGCCGAGCCACCGGACCGCGTCGATGATCGAGTTCACATACTCGACATCTTCCTTTTCCGGGTTCGTATCGTCAAAGCGTAGGTGGCAAACGCCGCCGTAGTCGCGCGCGATGCCGAAATTCACGCAGATGCTCTTGGCGTGACCGATGTGCAGGTAGCCGTTCGGCTCCGGCGGGAAGCGCGTCTCGACCCGTTGGCCCCACTTCCCGGACCGGTTGTCGTCGTCGATGATGTTGCGGATGAAGTTCGACGCGGCGGCCGGTTCGGCCGATGCGTTCGTTGGCGCGCCCGGACCGCTGCCGCCTGGCGGCGCGCCAGCAGGGGTGACAGGGTGTTGGCCGGGCTGGGCGCCCGATCTTGCGTCTTTGCGTTCGATATTCATGAGCGGGCAGGGTGGGCCGGCCCGTGCCCGGGCCGGACGATGTTCATGACATTGCATTTTACCCGACGTGACGGCGCGGCGCGGGCCATGCAGCGCGATCACGCTGGGGGCTGCCGCGACCATAGCACCTGTAACAACGCGTAAAAGCGATTGCCACTCCGCGCCCCGCTCTCTTACGATCCTTGCGCTCGCGCATGCGCGAGGATCCGGTCATAAGGAGAAGAAATGAACGCGAAGGCGTCGACGCTTGCAAAAGTGGTGGTCCTGGTATCGCTAGTTCCGGCATTGTCCGCATGCGGATCGTTGTCGCGTTCGGAAAAACACGCGGCGATTGGTGCGGCGGCCGGGGGCGCGCTGGGTTATGTGCTAACCGGTGGGCCGCTGGGCACGGTAGTGGGTGCGGCCGCCGGTGGCCTGGTTGGCGCGGGCCATTGATGCGTGATCCGGGGTGATAAAAACGTAGTCCTTACTCCTCATGCGGGACGGCAAGCTCGCGCTGGTGATCGGCACGCCAGGCGGCTCGTGCGTCTTCACGTCCGTGTTTTAGGTCATTATCGACCTGTACGGCTTTAAGACGCCGGCCAATGAGACCATTGCCGCGATGCGCTTTCATCATGAGTTGTTGCCGCCGAACACGAACTTCTGGATCACATCCGCGCTGAAGTCCGCCACCGTTTGTGCGGACCCGGGATCGGCGAGCACGCGCGTCGGGGCCAATACGCGCAGGTAAGTCAGGGCTCCCATAAACCGAGCATGTCTCCTTGCAAGTGCAACGGTTGCAGCGATGATACGGGGGTGGGCCGGTACGCCCATCCCGTATAATCAATTGTTTAAACGGGCGCGTCCGTGTCCGGATTCACACCCGATGCGCTGGCGCGCCAGCGACAGACTACTCGAAGCACGCTATGAAAGCCGCTGAAATCCGCGAGAAGTTCCTGAAGTTCTTTGAATCGAAGGGCCATACGATTGTTCGCTCGTCGAGCCTGGTGCCTGCCAACGATCCAACGCTGCTATTTACCAATTCCGGCATGGTGCAGTTTAAGGACGTGTTTTTGGGCACCGAGACGCGGCCGTACTCGCGGGCCACGACCGCGCAGCGCAGCGTGCGAGCCGGCGGCAAGCACAATGACCTGGAGAACGTCGGCTATACCGCTCGGCACCATACGTTCTTCGAGATGCTGGGCAACTTCTCGTTCGGCGACTACTTCAAGCGCGACGCGATTCACTATGCGTGGGAGCTGCTCACGCGTGTTTACCAGTTGCCGCCAGAGAAGCTGACCGTGACCGTCTACCACGAGGACGACGAGGCGTACGACATCTGGGCCAACGAAATTGGCGTGCCGCTCGAGCGGATCATCCGCATCGGTGACAACAAGGGTGCGCGCTATGCCTCGGACAATTTCTGGCAAATGGCCGAGACCGGTCCCTGTGGCCCGTGCTCGGAGATCTTCTATGATCACGGCCCGCAGGTGTGGGGCGGGCCGCCCGGATCGGCCGACGAGGAGGGCGACCGCTTCATCGAGATCTGGAACCTTGTGTTCATGCAATTTAACCGCGATGCGCAAGGCAACCTGACGCCGTTGCCTAAGCAGTGTGTCGATACCGGCATGGGCCTGGAGCGGCTCGCCGCGGTATTGCAGCACGTGCACAGCAACTACGAGATCGATCTGTTCCAACGGCTGATTGCCGCGGCGGCTCGCGAAACCGGCGTGTCGGATCTCGCGCACAACTCGCTGAAGGTGATCGCCGACCATATCCGCGCGTGCGGCTTCATGATCGTTGACGGTGTGATCCCGGGCAATGAGGGGCGCGGCTACGTGCTGCGCCGCATCGTACGTCGCGCGATCCGCCACGGCTACAAGCTGGGTCGCAAGCGCCCGTTCTTTCATCGACTAGTCGAGGATCTGGTCGGTGAGATGGGGACCGCTTATCCGGAACTGAAGGCGGCGCAGCAGCGCGTGACCGACGTACTGCGCCAGGAAGAGGAACGTTTTTTTGAGACGATCGAGCACGGGATGTCGATTCTGGACGCCGCGTTGTCCGAGCTTGCGGCGCGCGGTGCGAAAGTGCTCGACGGTGAACTTGCATTCAAACTGCACGATACGTACGGCTTCCCGCTGGACCTGACAGCGGATGTGTGCCGTGAGCGGGGCATCGGCGTCGATGAGGTGGCGTTCGACGAAGCGATGGCGCGCCAGCGCGAGCAGGCGCGTGCGGCGGGCAAGTTCCGGATGGCCCAGGCGCTCGACTACACGGGCGGTAAGACGACATTCCACGGCTACGACAAGCACGTGTTCGACGATGCCAAGGTCGTCGCGGTGTATGCCGATGGCACGGCGGTGCCGTCGCTGCGGGCGGGCCAGCAGGGTGTGGTCGTGCTTGACCAAACGCCTTTCTATGCGGAGTCGGGCGGCCAGGTTGGCGACCAGGGGACGATCAGCAATGCGACGGTGCGCTTTGCCGTGTCCGACACGTTGAAGGTCCAGGCCAACGTGGTCGGCCACCACGGTACCCTCGAGCAGGGCGAGCTGAAGGTCGGCGATGTCGTCAGCGCCCGTATCGATGCCGAGCGGCGCGCCCGCACCGCACGCAATCACTCGGCGACGCACCTAATGCACAAGGCGCTGCGCGAGGTGCTGGGTCCGCATGTGCAGCAAAAGGGCTCGCTGGTCGATCCAGATAAGACCCGTTTCGATTTCTCGCACAATGCGCCGCTCAGCGACGACGAGATTCGTCGCATCGAGGCGTTAGTCAACGCCGAGGTGTTGGCCAATACGCCGGGCATTGCGCGGGTGCTGCCGTTCGACGATGCGGTCAAGTCGGGCGCGATGGCGCTGTTCGGCGAAAAGTATGGCGACGAGGTTCGCGTGCTCGACCTGGGGTTCTCGCGAGAGTTGTGCGGCGGCACGCATGTGCAGCGCACTGGCGACATCGGTTTGTTCAAGATCGTGTTCGAAGCAGGGGTGGCGGCCGGCATCCGTCGTGTCGAGGCGATCACCGGTGACAATGCGCTGCGCTATGTGCAGGACCTGGAGTCGACGCTCGCGGGGGCTGCTGCGGCATTGAAAGTCCAGCCGGCGGAACTGACGCCGCGCATCGCGCAGGTGCAGGACCAGCTCAAGGCGCAGGAAAAGGAGCTCGCACAACTCAAATCGAAGGTCGCGTCGAGCCAAGGCGACGAACTGGCGAGCCAGGCGGTCGACGTGGCGGGCATGCGCGTGCTGGCGGCCCAGCTCGAAGGCGCCGATGTGAAGACGCTGCGCGAAACGGTCGACAAGCTGAGGGACAAGCTCAAGCATGCCGCGATCGTGCTGGCGAGCGTTGACGGCGGCAAGATTAGCTTGATCGCCGGCGTGACGACCGACGCGAGCCAGAAGATCAAAGCCGGCGAGTTGGTCAACTTTGTTGCGCAGCAGGTCGGCGGCAAGGGCGGCGGCCGTGCGGACATGGCGCAGGCGGGCGGCACCGATCCGTCGAAGCTGTCGGCGGCGCTCTCCGGCGTCAGGGAATGGGTCCAGGCGCAGCTGTAAGCATGCTGCGGAAATAACCGCCGTGTCGCGGCGGCGGTGCGGTGGCGCTCACGCAGCGCGGCCCGCGGACGCAGTGGGGGCGGCAAGCGCGTTGCGGCAGTGCTCTCCATTGCTCCTAGCCGCAGCCTGCCGTGGGGACGCTCGTCGGCGAGCGCATCGCGTGCTTTGTCGGCCAGCGCAAGCAGGCGCTCGGCATAGTCGAGCAACGTATGGCCCGTCGGCGTCAGCACCAGCTTGCGACCTTCTCGAACGAACAGCTGCACGCCGAGTGCCTCTTCGAGCTGCTTGAGCCGCGTCGTCACGTTTGACTGCACCCGATGCAGCTTCGCTGCGGCGCGTGTGATGCCTTTTCACGAACGACGGTGCGAAAGATCGACAACGCAGCAAGATCCATTGTTGTTTTATGAAGATGTGAAATATCTGGATAATTCATTTTTTGAGATAGTGCGATACTGCTACGCTCGAATCGTCTCATTGGTTTTCCTACGGAGGTGTTGCCGTGTCCTTGTCCCATCCCGACCAGACTTCACCGTCTGCCGAATCCACGCACGCTCCGTGTGCCAGGGCAGCCATGCCGAGCCCGCTGCCGTCTCAAGCGCCGGACTCGTGCGTGGGCGGGCATCGGGTGCGGCCGTTGGCGCAGGCCCCAGCGGACACCGCGCCGGCATGGACGGCATTGGCCTGCGCGATGGCCCTCGCGGTGGCGCTTGGCGTCGGACGGTTCGCGTTCACGCCGCTGCTGCCGGTGATGCTGCATGACGGGCTGATCGACATCGCCGGCGGCGGCTGGCTCGCGTCGTTCAACTACGCTGGCTATTTCGTGGGCGCGGTGACGTGTGCGGCGCTGCGTGCGGACCCCGCGCGGATGATACGCGGCGGGCTCGTCGCTACGGTCGTGCTGACTGCAGCGATGGGCCTGACCGATGCGTTCTGGGCGTGGGCGGCGCTGCGCGCGATGGCGGGCGTGATCAGCGCATGGACGGTCGTGTTTGCATCGCAATGGGGCTTGCGGCAGCTGGCCCGTACCGGTGCCGTGCGCTGGAGCGGGGTGATCTATACCGGGCCGGGTGTCGGGATTCTGATCACCGGGCTGGCAACCCGTGCCGTGACGCACGACGGCGCGGCGACCGGCTGGCTGAGCTTTGCCCTGCTGTCGGCGGCGCTGTCCGCGCTCGTGTGGCGGCGATTCGCGGCCGAACGCCCAACGGGCGACGGCCGGATGGGGGCCACGTCCCACGGATCCGCGGCGTCTCAACTCGTGCCACCGTCACCGTCCATGCGCATCGCGCGTGCCGACGCGTACTGGTTGTGCGGGCTCTATAGCTTGGCTGGATTCGGCTACATCATGACCGCGACGTTCCTGCCGATCATCGCGCGACAGGCGCTGCCCGCCGGCTCGCCATGGCCTGATCTGTTTTGGCCGGTGTTCGGGGCGGCGATTATTCCGGGCGCGCTGCTGGGCGCACGGCTGCCGGCACACTGGGACAATCGGCTGTCGCTGGCGATCTGCTACGTGATGCAGGCCGCGGGCATCGGGCTTGGTATCGCATTACCGACGCTCGCGGGTTTCGCGCTCGGTAGTTTGCTGGTCGGGCTGCCGTTCACGGCGATCACGCTGTTTGCGATGCGCGAGGCGCGCCGCCTGCACGGCGAAAGGGCCGCTGGACTGATGGGCTATGCGACCGCCGCCTATGGCCTCGGGCAGATCGCTGGGCCGCTGGTGGCCGCGCCGATCGCTGCGCGCACAGGATCGTTCTCGCCCGCACTCGGGCTCGCGCTGGCGGCGCTGTTGCTCGGCGCGGCCCTGTTGGTGGCGGTGGCCCGTGCGGCAGGGGCGCGCGAGCGCTAACCGGCCACGCGCCCACCGGCCCGTTGCATCGTTGGTCCGTTGCGTTGTTGGCCCGTTGCGTTGTTGGCCCGTTGCGTCGTCGGCGTGCGGCAGACAATGCACGGCGCGGCCAGGCGGCGCCTCAAAGCCGATACAATAGGCGGCTCTTTCGCGCATTTAAAACGATGATGGGATCGACACCCGCAGGTGCGCTGGGCAGCGACTACCGGTATTGTCCGCGCTGCCGCGCCGAACTGATTGACCGACCCGTTGCGCGCGGTGCTCGACCCACTGGTTCGATAGCGGGGCGGTGGACGCGATACGTCGAATGCCCGCGGATTTAGCGATGCAATCGTTCGTTGTCGTATTGCTCAATGGCCTGAGCTATGGGTTGCTGTTGTTCCTGTTGTGTGCCGGGTTGACACTTGTGTTCAGCTTGATGGGCGTGATGAACTTTGCGCATGCGAGTTTCTACATGCTCGGTGCCTACATCGGCTACACGGTCGCGCGCTACGGTGGCTTTGCCGCCGCGTTGATCCTCGCGCCGGCCGCGGTGGCCGGCCTGGCTGCCGCTTTCGAGCTTGGCGTGCTGCGCCGCGTGCACCGTCACGGGCCACTTGCCCAGTTGCTGGCGACCTTTGGCCTGGCGTATCTGATCGCCGAGTTTGTGCAATTGGGATGGGGCCGCTCGCCGTTGCCTGCCGTCGTGCCGCAGTGGCTCGATGGCGCACTGGTGAATTGGCATGCAGTGGCATTCTCTCGTCTTCGCGCCTTCATGATGGCGATCTCCGCTGGCGTGCTCGGCCTCTGTGCGCTGCTGCTGCGGTATTCCCGCATCGGCCTGGTGATCGCGGCCGCGCGCACGCATCCGCACGCCGTGCAGGCGCTGGGCCATGACGTCGCTCGTGTGCAAACTCAGGTGTTCGCGGGCGGCGCGGCGCTTGCCGCGGTGGCCGGCGTGCTCGGCGGCGTGGCATTCGTTACGGATACGTCGATGGCCGAAACGCTGGGTTCGATCGTGTTCGTGATCGTCGTGGCTGGTGGAATGGGTTCGTTGGCTGGTACATTCGTCGCGTCGTTATTGTTCGGCATCGTGCAGACGCTGCTTGTCGGACTCGACATACGGCTCGGCGCACTGCTCCATTGGGTGTTGCCGATGGTAGGCGACGCCGGCGCATGGAGCCGTATCACGTTAGCACAACTCGCGCCAGTGACGCCCTTTGTATTGCTGATCATCGTGTTGGCATTGCGTCCGGGCGGGCTAGTGCGTGGTCATGCGGAGCCGGACACATGATGGCGCATCGCGAGACCCCGCGTGGCGTATGGCTTGACCGCAATATGCGGCGACCGCCGTGGGGTGGGCTGATATTGGCGACCGTGCTCACCGCGCTGCCGCTGCTGCCGCTGGCGCACGGCGAACCGAGCGGCGCGGCGCTGGCGCTCGCGTCTCAGGCGGCCGTGCTGATTGTATTCGCGCTGTCGTACGATTTGTTGCTCGGTCAAACCGGCCTGCTGTCGTTTGGCCACGCGATGTACTACGGCATCGGCGCGTTAGCGTCGGCGCGTGCGACCAACGCGTGGGCATTGTCCGCGCCGTGGCTGCCGGTTGTCGGCGGCGCAGGTGCGGCGCTTGTTGCAGTCCCGGCCGGGTGGCTCAGTGCACGCCGGGGCGGCGTGACCTTCGCGATGGTGACGCTAGGGCTCGGCGAACTGGTCGCAACTGCCGCGAGCACGGTGCCGGAATGGTTTGGCGGCGTGGGTGGCGTGATGATCGACCGCGGAGCCGTCCCGGGCTGGCTCGGTATCGATTTCGGTTCGACGCGTTCGGCCTACGGCCTGGTGGTCGCGGTCGCACTGGCCTCGTGCATGCTGATTGCCTGGTTATTGCGCACGCCGCTCGTGCGGGTAGCCAATGCGGTGCGCGACAATCCGCGACGGGCGGCATTCGTCGGCGTAGATCCATCGCGCGTGAGATGGGCGATGACGGTCATCGCCGCGTTTTTTGCCGGCGTCGCCGGCGCGCTGTCAGTGGTGACCTTTGAGATCGCCACTGCGGACAATGCGAGCGTTGCAACATGCGCGACTGTGTTGATCGCCGTGGTGATCGGCGGCACCGGCACGTTTGCTGGTCCTGTACTGGGTGCCGTGATTTATGTGTCGATCGCGAACGGCTTGGCGTCGATCACCCGCGCGTGGCCGATGTACGTTGGCTTCTTTTTCCTGTTCGTTGTGGTACTCGCGCCCGGCGGGCTGGTCGGTGCATGGTTGCATCGCCGGGTGTCACCATCACTGGCAGACAGCCGGCGTGCGCGATGCGCGCTACCGGGGTTCAGCGGGCGACGCATGGCACGTGTTCTGGCAGTGCTTGGCATGCTGGCCGGCGGTATCGCTGTGATTCAGTCGGTTTATGCATGGCGATTCGGCGATACCGGCGCGGATATCAGTCCGGGCTGGCAGGCCGTCAATGGGTGGGGCATAGCGGTGGCCGGTGTGGTATTGATGGCGGTGTCGTCGTTCGCGCTGCGTGCCACGGCGCCGCGTTCGTCGCGCCGGGTTGCGGCGGGCTTGCGTTCGACCTCTGCTGCTGCGGCAGCCATGGCTTCGGCTCATGCTTCTTTGGCAGCGATGGCTTCAACCCATGCTTCTGCGGCAGCCACGGGGCCAGCCGTATCCGAAGTCACCGCACCAGTCATCGTCGCAGGCGCTGCCGTCAGTGCGCAGGGGCAAGCAGCCAGTACGGCGAAACAAGTGAAACCAGTGGATCCCGTGCCGGCGATACGGCCGGAAGTGCCGAGCAGCCCGGCGCTCGATGTGACGCTGGACGACGTCCATGTCAGTTATCGCGCAACACAGGTGTTGCGCGGCGTGCGACTGCACGTGCAGGCCGGCGAGATCCATGCGTTGATCGGTCCGAATGGCGCAGGCAAGTCAACGGTATTCAACGTGCTCAGCGGCGTCACGCAGGTCGATCGGGGCACCGTGCGCCTCGACGATAGGGCGATCCGGCGGTTGGCGGCGCATCGGATCGCCCGCCTCGGCGTCGCGCGGGGCTTGCAGACCCCCAGCTTGTTCGCGCAATTGTCGGTACTGGATAATATGTGCTGTGCGATGCTTTGCCCGCGCGGCGGGCCGCTTTGTCGCTGGCTACAGCCTGCTGCATGGCGCGGTCTGCGTAAGCGCGCACTCGACTGGCTACAGGTGGTGGGCATGGGCGATGAGGCTAGCGCCCGTGCCGCGCAACTGAGCTATGCCCGACAACGCGCGCTTGAGTTGGCCATGGCCACGGCCAGTGGTGCACGACTGCTGTTGCTGGACGAGCCGACTGCCGGCATGAGCCGGGCAGAGGCCATCGAGGCGCTTGCCTTGATCCGCCGGATGGCAGACGGACGCACGGTCCTGCTAATCGAGCACGACATGGACATAGTGTTCGATCTTGCAGATCGGATTTCGGTGCTGGTCGATGGCGTGGTCATTGCCACCGGTACGCCGGCGCAGATCCGCGCCAATCCGAGCGTGCGCGAGGCCTACCTGGGCCCTGCGCGTGCGCCATGAGGCTCGACGTACGCCACCTGGAGGCCGGATACCAGGGCGTGCGAGTCATTCAGCACGTGTCAATGCACGTGGACGGCGGAGAGATCATCGCCGTATTCGGCCGCAATGGCGTGGGCCGTTCGACGCTGGCCAAGGCCATCGTCGGTCTGGTTGAGCGGTGTGGCTCAATCGAACTCGATGGCATGCAGATTGGCACGCTGCGCACCGTGGACATCGCCCGCGCCGGCGTCGGCTATGTCGCCGAGACCCGCGATGTGTTCCCGACATTGAGCGTCGCGCAGAATTTGCTGCTCGGCCTGCCGCGACGCGCACGGAGTCCGGCGGTGATCGAGTCGCTGTACGCGTTGTTTCCTCGCTTGCGTGTCCGTGCCGACGTGAAGGCGGGCGTGCTCTCCGGTGGGGAACAGCAGATGTTGGCCATTGCCCGCGCGTGGGCCGCGCAGCCCCGCGTGTTGATCATCGACGAGCCGACCGAGGGTCTCGCGCCGCGTGTTGTCGATGAGCTTGGCGTTGCACTGGCGACGCTGGCTGCGCGCGGCACTGCGATTGTGCTGATTGAGCAGCGTGCCGCAATGGCGTTGGAGCTGGCGCGACGCGTCTACGTGATGGGACGCGGTCCGTCGGGTTTTGGCGAGATCGTCTTCGCCGGTGAGCGCAGCGAGTTCGAGGCGACGCCGGCGATTGCTCGGCAATGGCTGTCGGTGTAGCGCCGCGCGAGTCGCAACGGCGGCATGGCGTGATAGCGCTGTAGCCTAGTCAGCATGCCGGCGATGTAGGCTGCCAGCGCCGTTTCCCGCTACAATTCATAGGCGGTGCGGACCCGCATCGCGTTTGAGCCAACGGTAGGGATTCGATGGAAGTCCACAAGGAAGTCGACGCGCGGGGGCTGAATTGCCCATTGCCGATTTTGCGCGCGAAGAAAGCATTGGCCGACATGCAGAGCGGCCAGATCCTGAAAGTGCTGGCGACGGATCCCGGCTCGCAGCGGGATTTCGCCGCGTTTGCGAAGCAGACCGGCAACGAACTGGTCGAAACCAGCACCGGCGCCGACAAGACATTCGTATTTCTGATGCGTCGGCGTTGAGCAAATGCGCCGCAAGCTGCGGCGCCGTGCCGCGGCGTTAGCCTTCGAGTACCGGCGAGCGGGTGCGTAGGTATTCGGCGAACTCGTCGCGAACCTCCGGGTGCTGCAGCGCGAATTCGACGGTTGCCTTCAGGTAGCCGAGCTTGCTGCCGCAGTCAAAGCGCGTGCCGTGGTACTTGTACGCGAGCACCTGCTCGTCGCCGAGCAGCGACTGGATCGCATCGGTCAATTGCAATTCACCGCCCGCGCCTGGCTTCAGTGCACGCAAGTGACTGAAGATGCGCGGCTTGAGCACATAGCGGCCAACCACGCCAAAATTGGATGGCGCGACCTCCGGGGCCGGCTTCTCGACGATGCCCGACATCTTGACGATGTTGTCTTCCCATTCCTTGCCGTCGACGATGCCGTACGACTTCGTTTCCTCGTGCGGCACTTCCTCGATGCCGATCACCGAGCTGTGGTAGTGATCGAATACCTCGATCATTTGCTTCATCACGGGCGGGCGACCGTACAGCAGATCGTCGGCGAGGATGACCGCAAACGGGTTGTCGCCGACGAGCTTTTCCGCGCATAGCACCGCATGCCCGAGTCCGAGCGCCTCGGGCTGGCGAACGTAGAAGCAGTCAACGTGGCTGGGCTTGATCCCGCGCACCAACTCGAGCAATTTGTCCTTGCCGCGAGCCTCGAGTTCTGATTCGATCTCATACGACTTGTCGAAGTGATCCTCGATCGCGCGCTTGCTGCGGCCCGTCACGAAAATCATTTCGGTGATCCCCGCGGCAACCGCCTCCTCAACCGCATACTGAATCAGCGGCTTGTCGACCACTGGGAGCATTTCTTTCGGGCTCGCCTTAGTGGCCGGGAGGAACCGTGTGCCAAGACCTGCCACGGGAAACACTGCCTTAGTAACTTTGAGCATCTTCGATTACCCTGTTCGTTTCCGGTTGTACTACGTTAGCCCGATATGGGGAAATGGATAGCGCGACAAGAATGATTGCCTCGCTATAGCCGATAACCCTGCACTTTATGCCGAAAGCCGCCCGAGTTGGGTGGTCAATTTTGCCAACATCGACTCAAAATCTGCCAATCTTTTGCGCTCCTGGTCGACGACGGCGGCCGGTGCGCGGGCCACAAAACGCTCGTTTTGCAGCTTCGCATTGCATTTGGCCAGTTCACCGCCGATGCGGTTGATTTCGCGGGTCAGCCGCTCACGTTCAGCGGCAACGTCAATCTCGACCTTCAGTACCAGCTTGTTCGAGCCGACAAGGGCAACAGGCGCGCCGTGCGCCTGTTGGTCGAGCGCGGCTTCGTCTGCGAGCACCTGGACTTCCGACAACCGCGCAAGCGCTTGGGCATAGGGCGCGAATTCGCGCAGGCGCGTGACATCGCCGGCCACCACCAGCGGCACGCGGGCGGCGGGCGACAGATTCATCTCGCCGCGCAAATTACGACATGCATCGACTACTGCCTTCAGTTCGGCAACCCACTGTTCTGCCCGCTCGTCGATCTTCGACGGCGTGCTGCGTGGATAGGGCTGCATCATCACGGAGGCGTCGCCGGCTGCGGTTCCGGCCGGATACCGACCCGCCAGCGGCGCGACTTTCTGCCACAACGCCTCGGTAATGAACGGCATCAGCGGGTGCGCGAGTCGCAGAATGGTCTCGAGCACGCTGAGCAGCGTGCGCCGCGTGCTGCGCTGCTGCGCCGGCGTGCCGGTTTGCAACTGAACCTTGGCCAATTCGACGTACCAGTCGCAATACTCATCCCAGACGAACTTGTAGATCGTGTTTGCAATGTTGTCGAAGCGATAGTCAGCAAAGCCCTTCTCGACGTCGGCCTCGACCCGTTGCAACAGCGACACGAGCCACCGGTCGGCGGGCGAAAAGTCGAGCGTGCCGTGCGGCCCGCAATCACCTTGGCATGGCACGATACCGCAATCATGCCCTTCGCAATTCATCAGCACGAAGCGCGTGGCGTTCCATAATTTGTTGCAGAAGTTGCGATAGCCCTCGCAGCGCGCCAAATCAAAGTTTACGTTGCGCCCGAGCGTGGCCATCGACGCCATCGTGAAGCGCAGCGCGTCGGTGCCGTAGGCGGGAATCCCATTCGGGAATGCCTTGCGCGTCTTTTGCTCGATCGATGCCGCCTGTTTCGGATTCATCAACCCGGTTACGCGCTTAGCGACGAGTGTTTCCAGGTCAATGCCGTCGACGATGTCGATCGGATCGAGCGTGTTGCCGCGGCTCTTGGACATCTTCTGGCCTTCGGCGTCGCGCACCAGGCCGTGCACATACACGGTGTGGAACGGCACTTTGCCGGTGAAATGGGTGGTCATCATCACCATTCGGGCGACCCAGAAGAAGATGATGTCGAAGCCCGTCACCAGCACCGATGACGGCAGGAAGTGCTCGAGTTCCGGCGTCGATTGCGGCCATCCAAGCGACGAGAATGGCACGAGCGCGGACGAGAACCACGTGTCGAGCACGTCCTCGTCGCGCTTGAGCGCGCCATTATAGCCCTGGGCGCGGGCCTGTGCCAGGGCGTTGGCCTCGCTATGCGCGACGAACACTTGGCCATCGTCCGCATACCAAGCGGGAATCTGGTGGCCCCACCAGAGTTGGCGCGAGATGCACCAGTCCTGGATATTCTCTAGCCACTGGTAGTACGTAGTGGTCCAGTTCTCCGGCACGAACTTGATCTGGCCGTGGCGCACCACGTCCAGCGAGGTTTGCGCGATCGACTTGCCCGGATGCAACGTACCTTCGGGCGCCGGCCGGCTCATCGCGACAAACCACTGATCGGTGAGCATTGGCTCGATGATGGATTGCGTGCGATCACCACGCGGCACGACCAACCGGTGCGGTTTGACCGACTCGAGCAAGCCGAGCGCGTCCAGGTCCGCGACGATGCGCTCGCGCGCGTCGAAACGGTCCAGCCCGCGGTAGGCGGCCGGTGCGTTGTCGTTAATCTTCGCATCGAGCGTGAGCACAACGATCTGCGGCAATCCGTGGCGTTGCCCGACCTGGTAGTCGTTGAAATCGTGCGCTGGCGTGACCTTGACCACGCCGGTGCCAAACTCGCGTTCCACATAGTCGTCGGCGATCACTGGGATCTCGCGTCCCACCAGCGGCAGTGTGACGCTCTTGCCGATCAGCGCTGCGTAACGCTCGTCCTGCGGATGGACCATGACTGCGACGTCGCCGAGCATCGTCTCGGGCCGTGTGGTCGCCACGCTCAGGTAGCCTGAGCCGTCAGTGAGCGGATAGCGGATGTGCCATAGCTTGCCGTCCTCCTCCTCGCTGACCACCTCCAGGTCCGATACCGCGGTCCTCAGCTTCGGATCCCAGTTCACGAGCCGTTTGCCGCGGTAGATCAGCCCTTGCTGGTAGAGGCGCACGAACACGTCGGTGACGACGCGGGACATGCGCTCATCCATCGTGAAATACTCGCGCGACCAGTCGGTGGACGCGCCGAGCCGCCGGATTTGCCGCGTGATCGTGGAGCCCGATTCTTGTTTCCATTGCCAGACGCGCTCGACGAAGCGCTCCCGCCCCAGTTCGTGTCGTGATTGCTTTTGCGCGTCGAGTTGGCGCTCCACGACGATTTGCGTGGCGATGCCCGCATGGTCCGTGCCGGGCACCCACAACGTGTTCTCGCCGCGCATCCGGTGGTAACGCGCCAATCCATCCATGATGGTCTGGTTGAACGCGTGGCCCATGTGCAGCGTGCCAGTCACGTTCGGCGGTGGCAGCTGAATCGCGAAGTCGGGCCGCTGTGGGTCTAAGGTTGCCTTCGCGTAGCCACGCTTTCCCCATTCTGGGCCCCAATACGCCTCGATCGTCGAAGGCTCAAAACTTTTTGCAAGCGTGGTATCGCTGTCGCTCATTGTCGAAATCTGCCGGAAAGACGGTGAAAATGCGGTGGAATAAATCGTCATAGTCAATTATAAGGGAGCCGGTGATGCGCCAGCACCGGTTGCGCCGTCGCATGCTGCGGCACCTGTCGCTGTGGGGCTGCATGCCGTGCGCATCCTCCGCGTGCCCGGGCCGACTGCGGCCGTATAATGACAAGCTTGTTGTGACCAAGGCCGCTCATGTCTGATTTGCTTGCCAAACTGAATCCCGAACAATATGCAGCGGTGACGCTGCCGAACGAGCCGGCCCTGATTCTTGCCGGCGCGGGCAGCGGCAAGACGCGCGTGCTCATTACCCGCATTGCATGGTTGATCTCGCGCGGCGAGGCGAGCCCTGCCGGTATCCTGGCCGTCACCTTCACGAACAAGGCGGCGCGCGAGATGCTGATCCGCCTGGACGCAATGCTGCCGATCAATACGCGCGGCATGTGGATCGGCACGTTCCACGGATTGTGCAACCGGATGCTGCGCGCCCATTACCGCGATGCCGGGTTGCCGCAGGCATTCCAGATCTTGGACACGGCAGATCAGTTGTCGGCCATCAAGCGGCTGATGAAGGGCCTGAACGTCGACGATGAGAAATATCCGGCAAAGAGTCTGCAGTACTTCATCAATAATGCGAAGGAGCAAGGTTTGCGGCCTGAGCAGGTTGATGCGAGCGACAATTTCAATCGCAAATGCGTCGAGCTGTATGCCGCCTACGAGCAACAATGCCAGCGCGAGGGGGTCGTCGATTTTGCGGAATTGCTGCTGCGCTGCCATGAGCTACTGCAACGCAATCCGACGCTACGGGCACATTACCAGGCCCGTTTCCGGCATATCCTGGTCGACGAATTTCAGGACACCAACAAGCTGCAGTATGCGTGGCTGAAGCTGCTGGCTGGCGGGCATAATGCGATATTCGCGGTCGGCGACGACGATCAGTCGATTTACGCATTCCGCGGCGCCAACGTGGGCAACATGCTTGATTTCGAGCGCGAGTTCAACGTCCGGCACCTGATCAAGCTCGAGCAAAACTATCGTTCGCACGGCAATATTCTCGATGCCGCCAATGCGCTGATCGCACACAATTCGAAACGGCTCGGCAAGAACCTGCGTACCGATGCCGGCCACGGTGAGCCGGTGCGGGTCTATGAAGCGACGACCGATTCGCAGGAGGCCGGCTGGATCGTCGAGGAAATCCGCGCCCTGATCGGCACGGGCCTGTCGCGCGATGAGATCGCGGTGCTTTATCGCAGCAACGCGCAGTCGCGCGTGGTCGAGCACACGCTGGTTAATGCCGGGATCGCGTACCGGGTCTACGGTGGACTGCGCTTTTTCGAGCGTCAAGAAGTCAAACATGCGCTCGCGTACCTGCGGCTGATCGACAATCCGAGCGATGACACCGCGTTTGCGCGGGTGGTCAATTTTCCGACCCGTGGCATTGGCGCACGTTCGCTTGAGCAGCTGGCTGATGCCGCGCGGCTGTACAACTGCTCGATGGCACAGGCAATTCCCTACGTGACCGGCAAGACCGGCCAGGCGCTTGGCGGGTTTCTCGCGTTGATTGAGCGGATGCGTGGCGAGACCCGTGCGATGAGCTTGCCGGAGACGGTCGAGGCGGTGATTCGGCTCAGCGGGCTGGAGCAATTCTATGCCAACGAGCGTGAAGGTCAGGAGCGCATCGAGAACTTACAGGAATTAGTCAACGCGGCCAGCGCGTTCGTGTCCGAGGAGGGCTATGGCCTCGATACGCCGGCGCGCTCGATCCCGCTCGCGCCGGGCGCGGGCCGCGCTGCCGCGCTGCGGGGGCCGGACGAGGATGGCGAGCAGGCTGTACTGGAGGCGTCGCGCATCGACGCACCGGCGCAGAATCTCGAGCAGATGACGCCGCTTGCCGGCTTCCTGTCGCATGCGTCGCTCGAGGCGGGCGACAATCAGGCGCAGGCCGGCGAGCACGCGGTGCAATTGATGACGGTGCATGCCGCCAAGGGGCTCGAATTTGCCGCTGTGTTCATCACCGGACTCGAGGAAGGCCTGTTCCCGCATGAGAACAGCGTGACGGAACAAGATGGGCTCGAGGAAGAGCGGCGCCTGATGTACGTTGCAATCACGCGTGCCAAGGAGCGGCTCTATCTGTCGTTCGCTCAAAGCCGGATGTTGCACGGCCAGACGCGCTACAACGTGCGCTCGCGTTTCTTTGACGAATTGCCGGCCGAGGTGTTGAAGTGGCTCACGCCCAAGCTGGAGCCCGGTTCACGCTGGGGTCAGCGTGCCGGTTTTGGCGACAATGCTGGATGGGGCCGCGATTGGTTCGGCCGCAGCGTCCGGCGCGACGACGCGCCGTATGGCAATGCGCGCTTTGACGACGGGGCGCCGGCGCCGGCGTTCGCGGACCAGCAGCGCGCCGCGCAAAGCGGCTTCCGGATCGGCCAATCCGTCTTCCACGCGAAATTCGGCGAGGGTATGATCACCGCGCTGGAGGGGGGCGGCACGGACGCGAAGGCACAGGTCGCATTTAAGCGGCACGGCACCAAATGGCTTGCGCTCGCGGTTGCGAAACTGCAGTCAGTGTGACGAACCGGCAGCGATGGGTACGACGGGCCCGGTGGTGAGTACGACGGATCGCAAGCGGTGAGTATCATGAATCCCAGCGGTGGTCGAACGGTGCCGTTGCACGGTCGCGCGACAGCACTGCGATGGGCGCTGCTGCGAATGCCGCGACGGCTTATGCGGTAGGCGGCGGCCCGGCGTGCTGCTCGGCGCTGAAGCAGCCGCGATAGGTCGCGTAGAACGAGCAGTAAATCATCGTCCACAGGATCACGCTGACCGGCAACAGCGCGGTCAACGCGCCGCTCGTTAGGCCGAACACGCTCAGCACGAAACCGAGCACCAGCGACACGCCCATCACAATTGCGAACCACGTGGCTAGATAGACGAGGAACGCGCCGCGGTTGCGCCAGCAGGCCACGAAGCTGAAGAACATCGCCTTGACTGGCGGCACGCGATGCCAGGCGGTCAGCAGTGGCGCGAACCAGAACAGCATCATCGTCGGCACGTAGATGACGAAGCCGAGCGCGATACTGGAAAGGAACAGGCGACTGGAGGCGACGTCGTCATTCGGCTTCGCTTCGCTGACGACGGTTTTCAGCAGCGAGCCGCCGTCGATCAGCGACGTCAAGAACAGGCCCGCGGTGACTAGCACAAGGTAGATCAGCCCGAGTTGCAACAGCTGCCGCGCGACGCCGCCGCCATGCGCGCGAAAGCCGGTAAACAGCGCGAGCGGCAACACGTGCTTGCCGGCGATCACGTCGCGGCATGCACTCATGAACCCGACGGACAAACCCGGCACAAGTATCAGCCACAGCGCGGAGCCGACCACCGGCACATGCGCGACGAGCATCATCGAGAACAAATAGGTAAAGAAAATCGCCAGGAAGCTCAGCGGGTTCTTGCGGAACAGCCAGATGCCTTGGCGGAACCAGATATAGCCGGATTTCGCGGGTGCCTCGATCAGTCGCATAGCAGAGGAGTCAAAGCCACGGCAACGCGTCGGCGCCGATGCGCTCGCGCAACACACGCTCGAAATGAGCGGGGTCGTGCGGCTTGAGCAGGTGAGCGTCGCGTGGCAAGTAAAAGTCATAGAGTCGGGACAACCAGAAGCGCAACGCACCGGCACGCAGCATATCGCGCCAATGTTGCGTCTCGGCAGGGGTAAACGGTCGCACGGTGTGGTACGCGCGCAGCAACGCCTGGGTTCGCGCCTGGTCCAGGTGACCGGTGTCCAGGTCGACACACCAGTCGTTGACGGTCACGGCGACATCGAACAACCACTTGTCGCAGCCAGCGAAATAGAAGTCGAAGAGGCCGCCGAGCGTATCGCGCCCGTCGCGCAGCGCGAACAGCACGTTGTCGCGGAATAGATCGCAGTGGCATGGCCCGCCGGGCAGCGCTGCATAGTCGGGCGACGCGAAGAACGCCTGCTGATACGCTAATTCGCTGACCAGCAGCTGGTGCTGCGCATCGGTCACGTAGGGCAACACCGCTGGGACATTGTCTCGCCACCAGGGCAGGCCGCGCAAATTCGGCTGGTGCATCGGGAAATCTCGTCCGGCAACGTGCATCCGCGCCAGCATGTGTCCGACTTCGGTGCAGTGCGTAACCTGCGGCGCTAGCCGCGGCGAGCCGTCCAGCCGCGTCACGATCGCGGCGGGCTTGTCCATCAGTATGCCGAACAACGCGCCGTCGTCGCGGCGCATCGGGTCGGGCACCGGCACGTGATGCGCCGCTAGATGCCGCATCAATTCTAGGTAGAACGGCAACTCGTGTGCGGCAAGCTTCTCGAAGATCGTCAGCACGTACTCGCCAGTGGTTGTCGTCAAGAAAAAATTGCTGTTTTCGATTCCCGACGCAATGCCGCGGAAATCGATGATCTCGCCTATCTCGTAGTGCTGAACCCAGGCGGCGAGCCGGGCTTCGGGAACGGCGGTGAAAACGGCCATGCAGACGTCGTTGGACAGGTTCGAAGGCTGCCGCCAGTGGGGCGCGGCAGGGGGGCGCGTGCGGCCGGCATCGCATGCCGGCCGCCGAGGCGGTCAGTACTTGAGTTGCAAGGACGGCAGCCGCGTGGACGGCTTGCCGCTCTCGTGCACTTGCGGTGAAACGTCCGGCGAGGCGCTCATCTGGTAGCGCGTGCCGAAGTTCGAATGGACCTGGATGTCGACCGGTTTGCCACGATCGCGATATTCGGTGATCGATGTGCCGTTCGGACTCTTTTCGTAAAAGCTCGGTGTGCGGGGCGCGTTGAATTCTACTGTCGAATGCGCGACGCCGGCCGGCCGGTTGATTGCCTTCAGATTCGGCAAGCCGACGGCCTCGTTCACATCCTGCGACGCGGCGGTGTCCGGCGTTGCCGCGGCGTCCGGTTGTGGCGCGCTGGCCGCAACGACCATCGTGGCGGCCAGCGCCAGGGTGGCCGCCACCAGCATGGTCGCGAACCGGGTCGCGCCGCGAGGGATTGCGCCAAGCGCAGTGTGGAACGGCTTCATGACAATTCTCCGAGACGGTAAAGCGATTTTATCAAACCAGCGTGCGTCATAGGCGCCAGCGTGACGCCGTTGCCGCGTTTTTTTCGCGCCCCGCATCGCAGCCGTGTTCCGTGATAATGTGGATTGGCGCCGATCGGCACGGCCCTGTGCGCTCCCGCACCCAGGCCGTCGCGCCTGCTCCGAGGAAATCGAATAATGAATGTGATTAACGCGTCTGCCACGTTTTGCACCGAAGCCTTCGACGATCCCGCCGCGGCCGTCGAGCGGCTGTCCACCATTTATGATGCCAGCAGTGCATCGCTGCGCGATGCATTCGAACGGTATCGGCGCGGTGAACGTATCGAGGCGCATATCCGCGCCTGCTATCCGTTCGTGCGGATTCGCACGGACATCAATATGCATATCGATTCACGCCACTCGTATGGCTTCGTCGCGGGCCCCGGCGTCTATGAAACCACGGTGACCCGGCCGGACTTGTTCGCCGACTACTATCGCGAACAACTGGGACTGCTCGTGAAGAACCATAAGGCGTCGATCGAGATCGGGGTGTCGCGGCAGCCCATTCCGATTCACTTTGCGTTTGCGGAAGGCATCCACTTGGAGGGCGAGCTGGACGTGGACCGCTTACGGCAGATGCGCGACCTCTTCGACATGCCGGATTTGTCGCTGCTGGACGACCGCATTGTCAACGGCACGTACGAGACGCCGCCTGGTGAGCCGCATCCGCTGGCCCTGTTCACCGCGGCGCGAGTGGACTTTTCGCTGCACCGGCTGCGGCACTATACGGCGACGTCGCCGACGCACTTCCAGAACTACGTGCTATACACGAACTACCAGTTCTACATCGACCAGTTCGTCAAGCTTGGCCGTTCGCTGATGGCACGCGCCGACGATGCGCGCGAGCGCGCGTATCGCAGCGAATACGTCGCGTTCGTTGAGCCCGGCGATGTGATCACGTACAACGCGAACCTGGGCGAGCAGCCGGAACAGGGGCTACCGGTGGCACGCATGCCGCAGATGCCCGCGTACCACTTGAAGCGCGCCGACGGCAGCGGCATCACGATGATCAATATCGGCGTGGGGCCGTCCAATGCGAAGACGATCACCGATCACGTTGCGGTGCTGCGCCCGCACGCGTGGATCATGCTCGGGCACTGCGCCGGTTTGCGCAATACGCAGCGGCTCGGGGACTACGTGCTCGCGCACGGCTATGTGCGCGAGGACCACGTGCTCGACGACGACTTGCCGCTGTGGGTGCCGGTGCCCGCGTTGGCCGAAGTGCAGGTGGCGCTGGAGCGGGCCGTCGCGCAGGTCACGCGGCTCGATGGTGCCGAGCTTAAGCACGTAATGCGCACCGGCACGGTCGCCACCACCGACAATCGCAACTGGGAACTGCGCGATCATCGCGAACCGGTGCTGCGGCTGTCGCAGAGCCGGGCGATCGCGCTCGACATGGAGAGCGCGACGATCGCGGCGAACGGTTTTCGCTTCCGCGTGCCGTACGGCACGTTGCTGTGTGTATCTGATAAGCCGCTACACGGTGAACTGAAGTTGCCGGGCATGGCGGATCGGTTCTACCGTGCGCAGGTAGACCAGCACCTGCAGATTGGCGTGAAGACGATGGAGCTGCTGCGCACCAACGGACTGGACCGGCTGCACAGCCGCAAGCTGCGCAGCTTTGCTGAGGTGGCATTTCAGTAGCAAAGCCTGATGAGGCGGGGAATTGGCGGCTTCGCCAACTGCTACTAACGGTTAAAGCCGTCGCTGTAAGCAATTCGCACATCAGGATACAACCATAATTTCGCATCATTGCCATTGCCCCAGCATGGATGTGCGGTGGCTCACGTGGCATCCCTTCGTCCGAATAGAAGCAAAGCGTCCAACTGAGAAATGCATGAACTGCACTTGGAAAGTTGGACGCCTACTGGCATTCACACACCAGACGACAAAAGCAATAATGGCTCAACGTTTGGCGTACCAATACATGAAGCTGTCGCCAAAGTACACGAGAGAGACCCGCTGTCGATATCTGGCGGACATTCGGTAAATAAGGTTACCACAAGCCAGATTTGGCAGGCCTATTAATTACTGCTTCATGCAAATTGCAAACCCTTGTAGATTATCACCTAGCGACTTGTCATGCATGCCACCGATCCACCATCCCGTCATGTCGCTAGTCGGTTGCGAAACGTCAAGTCCGACAGACATCCAAAAACCTCTACCGTCACTTGTTCCACCGGTTGGTTGTGCACCGCATTGGGGTGCCCATACGTTTCCGCCGCCACTTATAACTTGCCAGCCGGCTGGACACGAGATGATCAAATTGTCGACTCCACACGCATAGTCGGAGACAATTTGATATTGTGGAATTTGATGTTGCGGAAGTGAAACGGCCAGCCGCCACACACCGGATTGACAAAAAAGTGGTGTTCCGTTGGCATTTCTTGCTTGGCGACCATTTTCAGGGCATCCAGCGCCTTCTTCCACGACGTTTGTCACTTGAACATCTTGGACCCGTATTGTGCTAGTTTGATTTGGGATAACCATAGAGTATCCTTCAGTATCAACGTCCCCGACATCGGACCAAGCTGACGATGCCACAAGCGAGAACAAAAGCACCAAAATAAGTTTGATTGTTTTGCGCATGGTTAACCTCACCTCTGCAAAGAAGTTTACTAATTCACAATTTGAACGGTCCCATAAAACGAGTGGTCCCGCAAAAAATATAGCTTATTCCCAGTCAAACTACAATTTTTAATTAAATGGCTTATGGGTGAAACAATAATGCAAAATCATGGATTATTATTGCAATAGATTTTGTAAGGTCGCTTAAAGTTAGGGATTTTGACATTGCCAGCTTCGCACTGGCGGGTTCAACCGGGGAATGCAGCAACGATGCTGGCGTTTAATTTATTTGCTGGCCTCATGAACCCAATGTCTTTCTGAGTCGCTGATTCAATTGCAAAGCGATATTGTTCAGATCGCCTCGCGAGTAGCCGGCCAGGCTGGTGCCTTTGGAAAAGTACTGTCGAGGCAACCCGTTGGTATTCTCATTCGTGCCTCGCTGCCACGGGCTTTGTGGATCACAGAAGTAGACCTGCGCGTCGATCGCAACTGCGAATTGCTTGTGCTATGCGAGTTCCATGCCTTGATCCTATGCGACCGATTTGCGCAGTTCCGCAGGCAGCTTTCCCCACCTGCCAGAGAGTTATGCCCAGTGGGGTTACGCTAAACAGATTCATCAACTGGAGGCCTATGTCATGCAAGACGTGGCGATCATTGGAATTGATCTCGGCAAGCGTTCATTTCACCTCCACGGGTAGAATAAATCTGGCCTGGCTTGCTTCGCAAGAAGGTGTCGCGTCAGCAACTGATCAAATTCTTCAGTAACTTTCACGCCTGTATCGTAGCAATGGAAGCCTGCGCAGGGGCCCATTACATGGCTCGGGAATTGACTGGTTTCGGCCATTAGGTCAAGCTTATTTCGTCCCAGTTTGTCCGCCCCTTTGTAAAATCAAACAAAAAACGATTTCGTCGACGAAGCGATCTGTGAAGCTGCCTCACGACCAGCCATGCGATTTGTGACGCCAAAGACGGAATCACAACAGACGTTGTAACCCACTGATACCAAAAAGAAGTGCAGCTTCAAGCTGCGCAGCTTTGCCGAAGTCGCGTTCCAGTAGCGCCTACAGGTAGAACATTCGGTCTTCATCGCTCTTGGCCGGAGGCTGTGCACCTTCGGCCAGCGCCCGCTCCTCGTAGAATGCGAGCACGGCCTCGAGCACCTTGTCCGGCTCGTCGATCACCTGCATCAAATCGATGTCGTGTGGGCCGATCAGCCCCATCGGTTCAAGCGCGTCGCGGAACCAGTCCAACAGACCTTTCCAGAACGTGGAGCCAACCAGGATAATCGGCACATGGCGCGATTTTTTCGTCTGGATCAGCGTCAGCACTTCCGCGAGCTCGTCGAGCGTGCCAAATCCGCCGGGCATCACGATCACCGCGTCAGAATTTTTTACGAACGTGACCTTGCGGGTGAAGAAATGTCTGAAGCGCAGCGAGATGTCCTGATACTGGTTGCCGCTTTGCTCATGCGGCAACTCGATGTTCAGGCCGACCGAAGGCGCCTTGCCCGCGTGCGCGCCTTTGTTGGCGGCTTCCATGATGCCGGGGCCGCCGCCGGAGATCACTGCAAAGCCGGCATCGGACAGCTTGCGGGCAATCTGCATGGCGAGCTTGTAGTATGGCGAGTTCGGCTTAAGCCGGGCAGAACCGTAAATGCTGATGGCCGGGCGGATTTCCGACAGGTACTCGGTCGCCTCGATAAACTCTGCCATAATCGTGAACATCTGCCACGATGCGCGGGCCTTCTTGGCTGTCGCGCGCTCTTGATCTGCGAGTGAACGCAGACTCGGAATCACTTTTCTCTTGGTCATAATGCTTGAAAATCAGAACCTCGAAGGCAAGACCCTGCTATTGGTCGATGGTTCGAGCTATTTATACCGGGCCTACCATGCGATGCCGGACTTGCGCGGGCCGGATGGTGGTCCGACGGGTGCGCTGTACGGTCTCATCAACATGATGAGGCGATTGCGTCGCGACATTCCCGCAGAGTATAGCGCGTGCGTGTTCGATGCGAAGGGCAAGACGTTTCGCGACGACTGGTATCCGGACTATAAGGCGCACCGCCCGCCGATGCCTGAGGACTTGTCCCGTCAGATCGAGCCAATCCACGTCGCGGTGCGCGCGCTCGGCTGGCCGCTGCTGATGATCGAGCGCGTGGAGGCCGACGACGTGATCGGCACGCTGGCGGTGCGCGCTGCGCAGGCTGGCATGAACGTGGTGGTGTCTACGGGCGATAAGGACCTCGCGCAACTGGTGAACGAGCGCGTCACGTTGATCAACACGATGACCAACGAGCGGCTCGACCGCGACGGCGTGATCGCGAAGTTCGGCGTGCCCCCCGAGCGTATCGTCGACTATCTGACGTTGATCGGCGATACCGTCGACAACGTGCCGGGCGTGGATAAGTGCGGACCGAAGACCGCGCTCAAATGGCTCGCACAGTATCAGACGCTGGACGGTATTATCGAGCACGCGAACGATATCAAGGGCGCGGTTGGCGACAACCTGCGTCGTGTGCTCGCGTTCCTACCCACCGCGCGCCGGCTCGTTACCGTGCATACCGAATGCGACTTGTCCCCGCAAGTGCAGTCCATAGCCGAGTCGCTGCAGGCACGGGCAGAAGCTAAGGACGAATTGCGCGACATTTATTTGCGGCACGGCTTCAAGACGTGGTTGCGCGAGCTCGATAGCGAGGCCGGGCCCGACACGTTCACGGCCACGGCCGACGGCGGGGTCGCGCTCGGCCCAGGCGCGGTCGAGCCGGCGCCGGCGACCGACATCGAGCGACAGTACGAAACCGTCAATGCATGGGAGCAGTTCGAGCGGTGGCTGACGGTGATCGAGGCGGCGCCCCTCACGTCGTTTGACACCGAGACCACATCGCTGGACCCGATGCGCGCGCGTATTGTCGGCATATCGTTTGCGACCGATCCCGGACGCGCCGCATATATTCCGCTCGCGCACCGCGGGCCGGATCACCCGGTGCAACTGCCGCGCGACGAGGTGCTCGCGCGGCTCAAGCCGTGGCTGGAGAGCGCCGCGCATAAGAAGGTTGGCCAGCATCTGAAGTATGATGCACAGGTCTTGGCGAATCATGGCATCACGCTGGCCGGCATTGAGCATGACACGCTGCTCGAATCGTATGTGCTCGAATCGCACCGTCCGCACGACATGAACAATCTCGCGACGCGGTATCTCGGCGTAAAGACGATTAAGTACGAGGACGTCGCCGGCAAAGGTGCGGCGCAAATCGGCTTCGACGAGGTCTCGGTGGACGTGGCCACCGAATATTCCGCCGAGGATGCCGACATCACGTTGCGGTTGCACCAGGTGCTATATCCGCAGATCCAGGTCGAGAAAGAGCTGGACTACGTTTACCGATCGATCGAGCTGCCGACGGCGCGCGTGCTGCAGATCATCGAGCGCAACGGCGTGCTGATCGATAAAGACCGGCTCGTTGCGCAGAGCAACGAGCTTGGCATCCGGATGCTGGAGTTGCAGGCCGAAGCGTATGCCCTAGCTGGCGGCGAGTTCAATTTGAATTCGCCGAAGCAGATCGGCGAGATCTTCTTCCAGCGGTTGCAGTTGCCGGTGGTCAAGAAGACCCCGTCAGGCGCGCCGTCCACCGACGAGGACGTATTGCAGAAGCTCGCCGAGGACTATCCGCTGCCGAAGGTGTTGCTCGACTACCGTGCGTTGACCAAGCTCAAGTCGACCTATACGGACAAGCTGCCGAAAATGATCAACCCGGACACTGGCCGTGTGCATACCAACTATGCACAGGCGGTAGCCGTGACCGGGCGGCTTGCGTCCAATGATCCGAATCTGCAGAACATTCCGGTTCGCACGCCGGAAGGGCGGCGCATCCGCGAAGCGTTCATCGCGCCGCCGGGTAGTAGCATCGTCTCGGCCGATTACTCGCAGATCGAGTTGCGCATCATGGCGCATATCTCGGGCGACGCGTCGCTGATGGCGGCCTTTGAGCACGGCGAGGACGTGCACCGCGCGACTGCGTCGGAAATCTTCGGCGTGACGCGGCAGGAGGTCACGAGCGAGCAGCGGCGCATTGCGAAAGTGATCAATTTCGGCTTGATCTATGGCATGAGCGCGTTTGGCCTTGCATCGAATCTGGGCATTGCGCGCGACGCAGCCAAGCTCTATATCGACCGCTATTTTGCTCGCTATCCGGGGGTCGCGCGGTATATGGACGAGACGCGGATGGAGGCGAAGTCGCGCGGTTTCGTCCAGACCGTGTTTGGTCGCCGGCTGTGGCTGCCGGAGATCAACGGCGGCAATGGCCCGCGCCGTCAGGCCGCCGAGCGCGCCGCGATTAACGCGCCGATGCAAGGGACCGCGGCCGATCTGATCAAGCTGTCGATGATCGCTGTGCAGGATTGGATCGAGCGCGCGCGCGTGAAGTCGCGATTGATCATGCAGGTTCATGACGAATTGGTGCTGGAAGTGCCCGACGATGAATTGGAGGTCATCCGCGCCAAGGTGCCCGAGCTGATGTGTTCGGTCGCTCAACTCAACGTGCCGCTGGTCGCTGAATTGGGTGCGGGTGCCAACTGGGAGGAAGCGCATTGACGCCCGGTGGTCCGGCGTTGTCGGCGCCATGCGAATGACGGTTAACGACGGAGGTATCGGCATGCATCGGATCATTGTGGTCGGCGGCGGCGCCGGCGGATTGGAACTGGCTACGCGGCTCGGCAACCGGTTCGGGTCGCGGCGCACGTCGCAGCGCGTCAGCGTGGTACTCGTGGACCGCTATCCGACCCACATTTGGAAGCCATTGTTGCACGAGGTGGCGGCCGGCAGCATGGATCCGTTTACGCACCAGATTGAGTATGCGGCGCAGGCGCGCTGGCACGGTTTCGAATTCCAGCAAGGCGAGTTGCTTGGGTTGAATCGCACCGCAAAGACGATTCGCGTGAGCGCGGTGCGCGACGAGGATGACATCGAGCTGCTGCCTGAGCGCACGCTCGCCTACGACACGCTGGTGATCGCAATTGGCAGTACCACGCATTTCTTTGGCGTAACCGGCGCCGCGCAGCACGCGATCGCGCTCGATACGGTCGCGCAGGCAGAACGCTTCCGACGCCGTCTGATCGCCGCGTGCATGCGCGCGCAGCGGCCGCTGTCCAGCGCTGACGTGGCGGTCAGTGTTGCGCAGGGTGGGGCGGTCAGCCCGCGGATCCAGATCGCGATCGTCGGCGGGGGCGCCACCGGCGTCGAGCTGTCGGCCGAACTGCGTAACACGGCGCATGTACTGGCCGCGTATGGCTTGCACAAACTCGATCCCGTCACCGACATCGGCATCGTGTTGATCGAGGCCGGCCCGCGGATCCTGCCGGCATTGCCGGAACGCGTTTCAGCCGCAACGGCGGCGCTGTTGCAACGGCTCAACGTCTCGGTGATGACCGGTGAGGCGGTATCGGAAGTGCGTGTCGGCGAGGTCGTCACGGGCAGCGCAAAGGTGTTGCGCGCCGATTTGACCGTGTGGGCGGCCGGCATCAAGGCGCCGCCGGTGCTCGCGTTGCTTGATGGGCTGGCCGTCAACAAACTCGGCCAGCTGGTCGTGCGTTCGACGTTGCAAACCGAGAGCGACGACGACATTTTTGCGCTTGGCGATTGCGCGGCATGTCCGTGGCCCGAGGCCAAGCGGACGGTGCCGCCCCGTGCCCAGGCGGCGCACCAGCAAGCGAGTTTCCTGCTCGAAGCGCTGCGTGCGCGTCTGGAAGGGCGCGCTTTGCCCACCTATACGTATCGCGACTTCGGCTCCCTCGTCTCGCTGGGCCACAACGCAATCGGTAATTTGATGGGTGGCCTGATCGGCAAGAGCCTATTCGTCGAGGGGCTCTTTGCGCGATTCATGTATCAATCGCTGTACCGGATGCATATTGCCGCATTACATGGCTATGGCCGGATGCTACTCGACATGCTGGCGCATGGGCTGCGGCGCACCACGCGGCCGCGGGTCAAGCTGCACTGAGCCCGTGGCCAATCAGGGCTGCGCGCCGGTGGCAACAGGCCTGGCCGGGTCCGCGACCCATTCGCTCCAGGACCCGGCGTACAGGACCGCGCCGTGCAATCCGGCGATTTCCATCGCAAGCACATTGTGGCACGCGGTGACGCCGGAGCCGCAGTACAGAATCGTGTGCTCCGGCGCAGTATCGTCGAGCAACGAGCACAATTCGTCGCGCAACGTGTGGGCGGGCTTGAAGCGGCCGTCTGCGGCGAGGTTGTCTTTGAAAAAGCGATGGCGAGCGCCCGGAATGTGGCCGGCGACCGGATCGATCGTCTCGTTCTCGCCGCGATAGCGGTCCGGCGCCCGAGCGTCGAGCATCCGGCACGCGGCCGCGTTCATCTGTTGCTGCACGCCATGGACGTCGATGCTGATCGACAGCGGCTGCGATGGTGTGAACGTGCCGGGGGTGATGGCCGGTATCGCGTTGTCCAACGGCTGCCCGGCGGCTTGCCACGCCTGCAGCCCGCCATCGAGCAACGCCACCTCCTCGTGGCCCAGCCAGCGCAGCAGCCACCACAGCCGTGCGGCGAACATGCCGCCTTGCGCGTCGTAGGCGACTACCTGTACGCCGCGGCTCAAGCCCCGCTGCGCGAGCCGGCGTGCGAGCGTCTCACGTTCAGGCAGCGGATGGCGCCCGTTGGTGCCAGTCTTTAGTCCGGACAGGTCGCGGTCGATATCCAGGTACTGTGCCCCCGGGATGTGCGCAGCGTCATACGCGGCCGCGCCGGCCGACGTGTCGGCCAAATCGAAGCGGCAGTCGAAAATGAGTGTGGTTACGCTGGGTGTGGCGAGCCGGGTGGCCAAATTCTCGGTGGAAATCAGCGTGGTGTAGCGATGCTGCGGCATGGCGAATCTCCTGGCGAGGCGGTCATGACATCGACCTTGGGCGAGCTAACCCTAGTCTAAACAAAAAAGCCGGATCTTAGTCCGGCTCGACTAGTCGCAAGCGTGTGTCAAATCGTGCCGAGCTCGCGGCGCAGGAACTCGTGGAAATGCTGCATGCCGTCTTCCATCGGGCTTTGGTACGGGCCCACTTGGGATTCGCCGCGTGCGAGCAGCGCGCGACGTCCGGCATCCATTCGCTCGGCGATCTCGTCGTCCTCGACGGCGGTCTCCAGATAGGCCGCGCGCTCGGCTTCAACCATCTCGCGCTCGAACAGCGCCACTTCCTCCGGATAGTAGAACTCGACGATGTTCGTCGTGCGCTGCACGCCGCGCGGGATCAGATACGACACGATGAGTACGTGCGGGTACCATTCGATCATGACGTTCGGGTAGTACACCATCCAGATCGCACCGAAATCCGGTGGCGCGCCGTTGCGGAACTTTAGCAACTGGTCGTGCCACTTGCGGTATGTCGGCGAACCCGGATTCGCGAGGGCGCTGTGTACGCCGACTGTCTGCACGCTGTACCAGTCGCCGAACTCCCATCGCAGATCATCGCACGAAACGAAATTACCGAGTCCAGGGTGGAACGGGACGACGTGATAGTCCTCGAGATAGACCTCGATAAACGTCTTCCAGTTGTAGTTGCACTCGTGGACTTCGGTGTGGTCGTACAGGTACCCGGAAAAGTCGAAGTGGCTCGCCGGGCCCAGGCGCGCGAGATCGCTTGCGACGTCCCGGCCGTTGCGCTCGAACAGCATGCCGTGCCAGGACTGCAGTGGCGTGGCGCCCAGGTTCAGGCACGGATTGTCTGAAAAGTGCGGCGCGCCGAGCAGCTCGCCGCCCAGATCGTATGTCCAGCGGTGCAGCGGGCAGACAATGTTCTCGACATGCCCGCGACCGTTGAGCATGATGGCCTGCCGGTGCCGGCATACGTTTGACAGCAGTTCGATACGACCGTGCGGATTACGCACCAGTAGACGGCCCTCATTCTCTGCGGGCAGCGCAAAATAGTCCCCCGCTTCTGGCACCATCAGTTCATGGCCGATGTAGCGTGGACCGCGTTTGAACAGGACGTCGAGCTCGCGTGCGAGGAGCGCCTCGTCGAAATAGGCTGAAACAGGCAGCTGGCCGTGAATAGACTTGAGCTGCAGAGCATTGCTCAGATTGGACATTCCCACTCCCGTGCAGACGTGAAAGCAGTGAACAACCCAACCATCGAAAAATCGATTTAGGGAAACTCAAGATTATACCCGCTCCGAGCAAACGGGGTATCTAAATCTTTGATCCGGATCGTATTTATGACGCGAACCCGCGTCATCGGAGTATATTTGCCGGCCCGGCGTATTCGGCGCGCAGCACGCTGAGGCCGCATTCGCTGCCGGCCGGCCGGCGTTTGCCGTAAAATAGGTGACTTGCCAGAACACATGTGCATGATGCCCAACACCGCTTCCCAAGCCCCTGACGGGGCAGATGTCCCGTTGCCGGACAATTACGAAACAGCGCTCGGCGAACTCGAGTCCCTGGTCGAGCGAATGGAAGGGGGCGCGTTGAGTCTCGAAGCGTCGCTTGCGGCATATCGTCGCGGTGCAGCCCTTGTTGCGTATTGCCAACAGCAGCTCGAGAAAGTCGAGCAACAGGTTCGCGTACTCGATGGCGAGACGCTCAAGCCCCTCGATCCAGCGATTGACGACGGAGAGTGTGCATGAGCGCCACGGCATTTGACGAATGGGTACACAACGTACTAGTGCGAACCGAAGCGGCGCTCTCGGCGGTGCTGCCGCCGGCGGACGTCGAGCCGATGCGGCTGCATCAGGCGATGCGCTATGCGGTGCTGGACGGCGGCAAGCGTGTGCGCCCGATGTTGTGCCACGCAGCGGGCCAGGCGCTGGGCGCGCCTGCTCAGCGGCTTGACGCGGCGGCCTGCGCGCTCGAGTTGATTCACGTGTACTCGCTGGTTCACGACGATTTGCCGTCGATGGACGACGATGATATGCGTCGCGGCAAGCCGACGGTGCACGTGCAGTACGATGAGGCAACAGGGTTGCTCGTCGGTGATGCGCTGCAATCACAAGCGTTCATCGCGCTCGCCTCGGACGCGCTCGACGCGCACCGGCAGGCCGCGTTGATGCGCGAACTCGCTTGCGCGAGCGGCTCGCTCGGCATGGCGGGCGGGCAGGCGATCGATCTGGCGAGCGTGGGCATGCGGTTGTCGCGGACGCAGTTGGAGACGATGCATCGGATGAAGACCGGCGCGCTGCTGCGCGCGGCGGTCAAGATGGGAGCGCTGTGCGGTGACGGACTGTCGGCCGACATCGAGGCCGGGCTCGATGCGTATGCGAAGGCGGTGGGTCTGGCGTTCCAGGTGGTCGACGACATCCTGGATGTGACCGCCGACTCGGCCACGCTTGGCAAGACAGCCGGTAAGGATGCGGCCAACGACAAACCGACCTACGTATCGATCATCGGGCTGCAGGCGTCGCGGGAACTCGCGGCGCAGCTGCGTCGCGACGCGCGTGCGGCGCTTGCGCCGCTGGGCGAGCGTGGGCTACGGCTTGCGCAAATCGCTGACCTGGTAGTGGAGCGTGTGAATTGAGCTGACGCGCCGGCGGCGGGCGTGGCGTGGCGCCCGCGATCGCAGCGGCGGCCCGCCTGGTGGCCGGCGACATACAGCGCGACACACATTGGCCAGGAGCGTCGGCGTATGCGCCGCAGAATTGTCTGGAATGGAACGACGATGTACGACTTGCTGAAAACCATCGATGACCCCGCCGCTCTGCGGCGCCTAGAACGCCGGCAGTTGCAGCCATTGGCCGATGAGCTGCGTGCCTTCGTGCTCAACAGCGTATCGCAGACGGGCGGCCACCTGTCATCGAATCTCGGCACGGTCGAACTGACCATTGCACTGCACTATGTGTTCGACACGCCGGCGGACCGGATCGTTTGGGACGTCGGCCATCAGACCTATCCGCACAAGATCTTGACCGGACGGCGGGACCAGATGAGCACGCTGCGCCAACTTGGCGGCATCTCGGGCTTCCCGCGCCGTTGCGAATCGGAGTACGACACCTTCGGCACTGCGCATTCGAGCACGTCGATCTCGGCGGCGCTGGGCATGGCCGTTGCCAGTCAACTCAAGGGCGAAGACCGGTATGCGATCGCGGTAATTGGCGACGGTGCGATGACCGCCGGCGAGGCATTCGAGGCACTGAACAACGCCGGCGTGTGTGAGGACATCCCGTTATTAGTGATCCTGAACGACAACGACATGTCGATTTCGCCGCCGGTTGGGGCACTGAACCGGTACCTCGCGCGGCTGATGTCAGGCAAGTTCTATGCGACCGCGAAAAAAGGCGTCGAGCGGGTGCTGCGCCACGCGCCGCCGATGCTGGAGCTTGCGCGCAAGCTTGAGGAGCATGCAAAGGGCATGGTGGTGCCCGCGACGCTGTTCGAGGAATTTGGCTTCAATTACATCGGTCCAATTGATGGACACGACCTCGATTCGCTGATTCCAACGCTACAGAATATCCGTGGCTTGCGTGGCCCTCAGTTCCTGCACGTGGTGACGAAAAAAGGCCAGGGCTACAAGCTGGCCGAGGCCGATCCGGTGCTGTACCACGGTCCGGGCAAGTTT